>NZ_CP067140.1:3830000-4155000 GCF_028553805.1 Paracoccus saliphilus
CGGAGGAGAGATCAAGATGGCAGACCTCGTCTTGCGCGAAGATACCGATCACGTGGCGCGGCTGGTGCTGAACAGCCCATCGAACTTCAACGCCCTGTCGCTGGAAATGATCGACGCCCTGTCGGATGCCTTCCGGGCGATCGAGGCCGACGATACGATTCGCGCGGTGATTCTGGCAGCGGAAGGCAAGGCATTCTCGGCTGGCCACGATCTGCGGCAGATGCAGGCGGCTCGTCAAAACGAGGATGCGGGCCGAGCGGCGTATGACAAGCTGTTCGGGCGCTGCGCCGGGATGATGCAGATGATCCCGGCCCTGCCCCAACCGGTCATCGCCGAGGTTCAGGGTATAGCTACAGCCGCGGGCTGCCAGCTCGTCGCCTCATGCGATCTGGCAGTTGCCGCCGAAGGAGTTCGCTTCGGTGTCAACGGTGTGAATATCGGGCTCTTCTGCTCGACCCCGATGGTCGCGCTGACCCGGGCGGTGCCTCCGAAAGCGGCGTTCGAGATGCTGACGACCGGCGAGTTCATCCTGGCGGACCGCGCCCGCGAACTGGGGCTTGTCAACCGGGTCGTTCCCGCCGATGAACTGGCCGATACGGCAATGAACATGGCACGCCTGATCGCCTCGAAACTACCCTCGGCCGTACGCATGGGAAAACGCGCCTTCCACGAGCAGATCCGCCTCGGCCTGTCGGCCGCCTATGACAGCGCGGGTGCCACGATGTGCGAGAACATGATGCTGCCGGACACAGACGAAGGCATTGATGCTTTCCTGGAAAAACGCAAGCCGAACTGGGGCTGAGATAGCCCAGCCTCGCATCACTCCCGCGCCAGCGCCGCATTCCGGCGCGCAAGGGATGTGGCTGACCATAGCACTTCACGGTCGTAATATTCCGTCATGACCGGCACATCTTCGGGCAATTGCAGCCAAGGCAGCTTGGTCAATGTAAAGATGTGAACATCCGGCGGGCAACTGGACGGATCGTCCAACGTTCCCACGCGCAAAAAGGCGAAACGTGCGCCGGCCCCTGCATAATGACTGTAAAGCGCAACGCGGCAATCGGGACAACGGATGATCCGCTGCCCCTTTCCCGAGGCGGAGGGTGTGAGAGTTTTCTTTGCCTCTCCCTCGACTTGCAGCAGATCGGTTTCGATCAGCGCATTGAGCACGAAGGCGCTTCCCGTTTCGCGCTGGCACCAACTGCAGTGGCAACAATGCGTGAATAACGGCCGCTCCAACATCCGATAGCGAATCCGCCCACAGGTGCAGCCTCCGGTAAGCTTCACCATCACACCCTCCTCGGTAGCAACGATGACATCCTCATCGACGATACCGTTGCATCACGCCGCTTCAGGAGCAATCCCTTGGGAAAGAGGCTCAGAACAACCCTTCGATCCAACCATCCTCATCGATGCCGATGCTTTCCGCCGCTGGCTGCCGAGGCAGGCCGGGCATGGTCATGATCTGTCCGCAGATGGCCACGATGAAACCAGCCCCCGCATTCAGGCGAACCTCGCGGACCGGGACGATATGACCCTCGGGTGCGCCATGCAGCGCCGGGTTGGTCGAGAAGGAATATTGGGTCTTGGCGATACAGACAGGCAGATGACCATATCCTGCCTCTTCCCAAGTTTCGAGCTGTTCACGTATTCCCGCCGCTGCCTCGGCATGCGAGGCGCGGTAGATGCGTGTGCAGATCGTTTCGATCTTTTGCCATAGCGGCATCGAATCGGGATAGAGCGTATGAAAATCCACCTCGCCCTCGGACAGTGCCACCACCTCGCGAGCCAAATCCTCGGCACCTGCCCCGCCTTGGGCCCAATGCCGCGCGATCACCGCCTTTACACCATGGTGCCCACAATATGTCTGCAAGGCCGCGACTTCAGCCTCGCTGTCACCGTCGAAATGGTTCAGCGCCACCACGACAGGCAAGCCGAAGCCGCGCAGATTCTCGATATGCCGGCCCAGATTGGCACAGCCGCGCGTGACCGCGGCCACATCCTCGCCTCCCAGATCGGCCTTGGCGACCCCACCGTTCATCTTCAACGCGCGGATCGTAGCAACCAGCACCACGGCAGAGGGAGACAGTTCGGCCAGACGGCACTTTATATCCAGGAACTTCTCGGCCCCCAGGTCGGCGCCGAAGCCTGCCTCGGTAACCACGTAATCCGAAAGGTGCAGCGCCGTTCGCGTGGCCGTCACGCTGTTGCAGCCATGGGCGATATTGGCAAAAGGCCCGCCATGCACCAGCGCCGGGTTATTCTCCAGCGTCTGGACGAGATTCGGTTGCAACGCATCCTTGAGCAGCACGGTCATGGCACCATCGGCCTTTAGATCGCGCGCCGTGACAGGCTGGCGATCGCGGCTATAGCCTATAACGATCCGGCCCAGCCTTTCCTGCAGATCGCCCAGATCGCTGGCAAGACACAGGATCGCCATCACCTCGGAGGCCACCGTGATATCGAACCCGCTTTGCCGCACAAAGCCATTCGCCACCCCCCCCAGCCCGAGCGCCACGTCGCGCAAGGCCCGGTCATTCATGTCCATCACCCGCCGCCATGTAATCCGGCGCGTGTCGATATCCAGCGCATTACCCCAATAGATGTGATTGTCGATCATCGCGGCCAGCAGGTTATGGGCCGAGGTGATGGCGTGGAAATCGCCAGTGAAATGAAGGTTCATCTCCTCCATCGGCACGATCTGCGCACGGCCTCCTCCTGCCGCGCCGCCCTTCATGCCGAAATTCGGACCAAGACTGGCCTCACGTATGCAGATGGTGGCGCGCTTGCCGATCCGGTTCAGCGCATCGCCAAGACCCACGGTCGTCGTCGTCTTCCCTTCGCCCGCCGGAGTCGGGCTGATTGCGGTGACGAGAACCAGGCGCCCCATGGGACGATC
The DNA here is from genome assembly GCF_028553805.1 of Paracoccus saliphilus. Classification (NCBI taxonomy): domain Bacteria; kingdom Pseudomonadati; phylum Pseudomonadota; class Alphaproteobacteria; order Rhodobacterales; family Paracoccaceae; genus Paracoccus; species Paracoccus saliphilus. The sequence goes on from NZ_CP067140.1 coordinate 3,832,900, forward strand.
CGTCAAGGTAGCGATAGCGTCATGGGTAATCTTGGCCTTGTCATGGCCGTAAGGCAGGATCTGATCCACCCCCAAGCCCAAGCCTTCGGCGATCTCTGCGATGGGGCGCTTGGTCGCGGCCCGCGCGATCTGGATATCTGAAGTCATCTTCCTCCCCACAGTCTTATTGATGTCGGGATAGACAAGCACCTATCCCTGAATCTGTGGCAGGCTGCCTTGCAGAACATCAAGATACCAGCCCTTATCGATGTTTCCACCCGAAAGGATGACACCGACCTTCTTGCCCCGCATCCTCTCTTTGTCCTGCATCAGTGCGGCCAGAGATGCGGCACCAGCGGCTTCGGCAATGTTGTGAATATCGGTGTAATAGACCCGCATGGCCGCAGCCAACTCGGCATCGGTCACGGTCACGAAACGCGCCGCGCCGGGGCCATAGATCGCCAGCGCCTCGGGAACGGGAACCCGGACCGCCATCCCGTCGGCGATCGTCCGGGGAGAGCCCGTCTCGATGAGCCTGCCCGCCTCCACCGAAAGCTTCGGGCATTGTGCCTCAGCTGAAACCACGCCCACCACCTCGACCGAAAGCCCAAGGGCGTCACGGGCCAGGATGGTGCCGCAGATACCCGAACCACAGCCGATCGGCACATAGACCGTGTCGAGATCGGGAACGGCAGTGAACAATTCATAGGCATAGGTTGCGACACCGCGCACCAGTTCCCGGTGGAAGGGCGGCACGATCAATAGCCCCTCCTCCTCGGCGACGCGAAAGGCTTCCACGCGCGCCTCGTCGAAATCCTCGCCGAATTCGATCAGTTCGGCCCCGAAGGCACGCATCGCCATGTTCTTCTCGACCGAGTTGCCGAAAGGCACATATATCTTCGCGGTCAATCCGGCGGCAGAAGCAGCCCGCGCTTGTGATTGCCCATGATTTCCCCGTGTCGCCGTGCAGATCCCTTTCAACTCTGGACGGGCGCGCCGCATCCAGTCGATGAAGGTGATTCCACCTCGCGTCTTGAAGGCGCCCGTAGGCCCGTGGTTCTCATGTTTGACCCAGACTTCGCATCCAAGCCGACGCGCCAATTGCGGCCAGGCATATTGAGGCGTTGGCTGCATCTGCGTGTAGACCAGCTGCGCGGCCTGCTGCAAATCGTCGATGGTGAATCTCACGGCGATCCTCGCATTCGATCCGGCCTTTTGCCTTCCCAGTAGCGGGGTCAGCGCACGACCAGGACCGAGCAGGGCGAGTGCCGAACCACGGCATTGGTATGGCTGCTGATCAGGATGCTCCGTAACTCGTCACGTTGCGGGCTGGCCATCACGATGATGTCGGCCCGAGCCTTCCTGGCGATTTTCAGGATCGTCTCGGCAACATGGCCATGACCGACATGAGTCTCGACCTTTGCGCCTTCCGGGAAATGCTCTTTCGCAAAACGGTCCAGGCCGTCTTTCATGGCCTGCAGGGCCTGCACCTCATAGCCCTTTGGCAGATAGGTCGCAACCATTGAACTGCCGATATCGGGCACGATCCCCAACAGGTGGATCGTGCCCCCCTCGTCGACCTGCCGCCGGGCAGCTGTCAGGGTCATTTCCCAGCTTTCAGCCTGTTGCAGGTCAATGGGTAGAAGGACGTTCTCAGGCATGGCTCACTCCTTCACCTTCACGGCGGATGACCCCGGCACCGGGACCCGCGCGCATCTTTTGCATCCAGACGACCAGCGCGAGGATCAGCGCCGCCGGAATATAGACCCAGTATTTCGATGGAGCAGGGGCTGGAGCGCGAACCAGCAGAACCTGCTGATCCCAATCCAGGCCCGCCGCTTGCGCCGGACTGTCGAAGGCCACGTTGTCGATGATGACCTCTTCGCCGTTCTGGATGGTCTCGATTCCCAGAGCCTGCATTTTTTCCGCTCCATCGCCCCCCTCGGGCACCTCAAGCAATGCCGTGAACTCGATCGGATCACCGACATCGTTCAACCCGGCAATCCGCAGCCTGAGAGGCGCACCCGGCTCGGCATTGCCAAGCGCTTCCTCGAACTGGGCGGGCGGCAGGTCTTCATAGGGCGGATAGACGTAATCCATGAAGAAGCCGGGTCTGAAGATCGCGAAGGCGATCACCAGCAGCAAGGCCGATTCCCAGATCCTGTTGCGGGTCAGGAACCAGCCCTGTGTCGCCGCAGCGAAGAGCAACATCGCCAACGTCGCCGTGATGAAAACGAAGATTCCGTGGATCCAGTCGACATTGATCAACAGCAGGTCGGTGTTGAAGATGAACAGGAAGGGCAGCGCCGCCGTCCTAAGGCTGTAGAAAAAGGCGACCGCCCCGGTCCGGATCGGATCGCCGCCCGACACGGCCGCTGCCGCGAATGAGGCAAGCCCCACGGGTGGAGTCACATCCGCCATGATCCCGAAATAGAACACGAAGAGATGCACCGCGATCAATGGCACGATCAGCCCGTTCTGCTGGCCGAGCGTCACGATGACCGGGGCCAGCAGGGCCGAGACGACGATATAGTTCGCCGTGGTTGGCAGGCCCATGCCAAGGATCAGTGACAGGATCGCGGTGAGGAACAGGATGGCCAGCAGATGACCGCCCGACAGCGCCTCGACCACATCGGCAAGCGCCGAACCCACACCCGTCTGGCTGACCGCGCCGACGATGATCCCCGCGGTCGCCGTGGCGATACCGATGCCGATCATGTTGCGCGCACCCGAGATCATGCCATCGATCAGGTCGTTGAAACCCGATTGCAGCGCCGCGCCGATCCTGCGATTGCCGGTGCGATCCATGCCACGCATCATCACCATCAGCGGCCGCTGCGTCAGCAGAATGAAGATCATATAGGCCGTGGCCCAGAAGGCCGACAGGCCGGGTGACAGACGGTCCACCATCAGTGCCCAGACCAGCACCACGACCGGAAGCAGGAAGTGCAGTCCCGAGCGCACGGTCGGCCCGGGCAGCGGCAGCTGCGTCACCGGCTTGTTCGGATCGTCCAGTTCCAGCGGTTCCTCGCGCGAAGCGACATAGAGCAGGGCGATATAAGCCATGGTCAGCATCGCGAAAACGACATAGGCCGCGTTGTCGCCGAATGTCGGACGGATCCAGCCCATGGAATATTTGACGATCAGCGCCAAGGCGCAGACGACGACGACACCGAACACGAAACCGACAAGGCGACGCATCAGCGGCCCCGGCACATAGGCGCGCGGCAAGCCTTTCAGTCCGGCCTTCATCGCCTCGAGATGGACGATATAGACCAGCGCTATATAGCTGATCGAGGCAGGCAGGAATGCATGCTTGACCACGTCGAAATACGGGATTCCCACATATTCGACCATCAGGAAGGCCGCGGCCCCCATCACCGGTGGCATGATCTGTCCATTGACCGATGACGCGACCTCGACCGCCCCCGCCTTTTCGGAACTGAAACCAACCTTTTTCATCAGCGGAATGGTAAAGGTGCCGGTGGTCACGACATTCGCGATGGACGAGCCTGAAATCAGTCCGGTCATGGCGGAACTCACGACGGCGGCCTTGGCCGGTCCGCCCCGCATATGCCCCATCAGTGAAAAGGCCACCTGAATGAAGTAATTACCCGCGCCCGCCTTGTCCAACAGCGCGCCGAACAACACGAAGAGGAACACGAAACTGGTCGAAACACCCAAGGCGATGCCGAAGACACCCTCGGTCGTGATCCATTGATGATTGACCACTTCGGACAGGGTATTGCCCTTATGCGCGATGATATCGGGCATATAGGGACCAAGGAAAGTATAGGCCAGAAACACGCTGGCCACGATCATCAGCGCCGGGCCAAGGCTGCGCCGCGTAGCCTCAAGCAGCAGCATCAGGCCAATCACGGCGATAACGAAATCCTGCATGATCGGAGCCCCGACACGGGTTCCGATGGCGTCATAGAAGATGAGGATATAAAGCGCCGCGATTGCCGCAACCACCGCAAGTGCCCATTCCCAGGGTGGCACCCAGTTCTTCGGGCTGCCAAGCAGAACCGCAGCAATTACCGCGATCCCCACGACCGGAATCCACCAGACCGGCACACCGGACTTTGCGCCCTCGATGAACAGCACCGTCATCAACACCGGAATACCGACCCCCAGCACAAGCTGGAACGGAGAGCGCTGTGCCGGATAGGCCATATAGGCAAGGAACAACGCGAAAGCGAGATGGATCGACCGGGTCTCGGTATCGTTCATCACCAGATTTGCCCCCGAAAAGCCGATGCTTTTGAGGAACCCGGTAACAACGAATGGCAGAGGCGAAGCGATCCAGAGCTGGAACAGCGACCAGAAGAAGGCGACAAGCAGGATGATCGTGCCTACGGCGCCCTGCGGACTTCTCGCCCCCGTATCCGAAGAGGCAACAAGTTCATCCAGTTCGGCCTGAGACAGACCGCCCTTGCCGGAAGCTTCCATTTCGACCCTGCTGGCCTCGAACTGATGGCCGCCGGATTTCGGATTATCGTCATTCTCGCTCATCGCGTCACCCTCCCCGTTTGGGCGTTATATTATTGTGTTCACGAGTCTTTTTATCTTCACGAGCGAGGGGCGGCCCGGAAAGGCCGCCCCAAAATAGTCCGGCTTGTTATTCGATCCAGCCTTGTTCCTTGTAATATTTCTCGGCCCCCGGATGCAGCGGAGCGCTGTTGCCTTCCGCGATCATGGCCTCGGGCTCAAGATTGGCGAATGCCGGATGCAGCCCCTTGAAGCGATCGAAATTGTCGAAAACCGACTTCACGACTTCATAGACCATGTCCTCGGGGACATCGGCGGATGTGACGAAGGTCGCCTTCACGCCGAAGGTTTCGACGTCCTCGTCGCTGCCGGTATACATGCCACCGGGGATCGTCGCCTTGGCATAATAGGGGTTGTCGTCGACCAGCTTGTCGATCGCTTCGCCCGTGACCGGGATCAGCCGCGCATCCACCGTCGAGGTCGCCTCCTGGATCGAGCCGTTGGGATGGCCCACGGTGTAGATGATCGCGTCTACCTTGTTGTCACCCAACGCAGCCGACTGCTCTGCCGGTTTCAGTTCGGAGGCGAGCGAGAAATCCCCCATCGTCCAGCCGACCGCGTCCAGCACGACTTCCATCGTGCCGCGCTGACCCGAACCGGGATTGCCGACATTCACCCGCTTGCCCTTGAGATCCTCGAAGGTCTCGATGCCGGAATCGGCGCGGGCAACCACGTTGAACGGCTCTGGATGGACCGAGAAGACAGCCCGCAGATCTTCGAATTTCTTGTCACCTTCGAATTCGGGTACATCGCCATTATAGGCGTGGAACTGCCAGTCGGACTGGGCCACGCCCATGGTCATGTCACCGGCCTGGATCGCGTTGATATTGGCGATCGAGCCACCGGTCGAAGGCGCGGTGCACTTGATGCCGGTTTCAGCGGTATTTCGGTTAACCAGACGGCAGATCGACTGCCCGACGACATAGTAAACGCCGGTTTGGCCACCCGTACCGATGGTGATGAAACGCTCTTCCTGAGCCGCGGCCGCGCTTGCGCCAAGCGCAAAGGCCGCCGTCAGAAGAATCGGTTTGAACTTGCTCATGCAGCTATCTCCCTAGGTTATTCTGCCATCGTATCGGCTTTACCCCGCGCCTTTCGGCACAGGCTCTCGTTTACGGTAGCGCAGTCATGCGGTTTGGCAATGCCTAACAACTGAATTCCGGAAACACGGGACTGTCTATAGGTTAAACTACTCAGTTCATTCGGCTTCTGATTCGGGCTGCGCCACAGAATCCGCCACTACATTACCGCCTCCAGAACTTCATCCATCGCCCCGGCCAACTTCTCGATCAGCTGCCCCATCTCATCCTCCGAGATGATGAAGGGCGGTGCCAACAGGATATGATCTCCATGCTGTCCGTCGATCGTGCCGGACATGGGATAACAGATCAATCCGCGTGCGAAGGCCGCCTTCTTCAGCTTTGCAGCGAGTTTGAGCGCCGGATCGAAAGGCGCCTTGGTTGCCCGGTCCGCGACAATCTCGATCCCGCGAAACAGCCCGCGCCCCCGGATATCGCCGACATGGGGATGCTGACCGAAACGCGCCTCCAGAGCCTGCTGCAGCGCAGTGCCCTTGGCCTGCACCTGCGGCAGCAACCCGCGATCCAGAATGGCACTGACCACCGCCAGCCCCGCCGCCGTGGCAACAGGATGACCGATATAGGTGTGCCCGTGCTGAAAAAACCCGCTGCCCCGCGCCACCGCATCATAGACCGAGGCGCTGCAAAGCATCGCGCCTATCGGTTGATATCCCGCCCCCAAACCTTTGGCGATACAAAGGATATCCGGCGCAATGTCATCCTGCTCGCAGGCAAAGAGCGTGCCGGTCCGCCCCATGCCGCACATCACCTCGTCAAGGATCAGCAGGATGCCGTATTCGTCACAGATCTTGCGGATATGCTTGAAATATCCCGGCGCGGGCGGCAGGGCCCCCGCGGTGGCTCCCACGACCGGCTCGGCCATGAAAGCCATGACCGTCTCGGGGCCCACTTGCTCAATTTCCTCGCGCAAGGCCTCGGCCGCGCGGATGCCATATTCCTCCGGGGTCTCCCCCTCCTCCCGGTTACGATATTCATAGCAGGGCTCGATATGGCTCATATCGAGAAGAAGCGGCCCGAATTGCTGCCGCCGCCATTCATTCCCGCCTGCCGAGAGGGCGCCAATGGTGTTGCCATGATAGCTCTGCCGCCGGGCGATCAGGCGAGACCGCTGCGACTGCCCCTTCTCGACCCAGTATTGGCGCGCCAGCTTGATCGCCGCCTCCGTCGCCTCGGAACCACCCGAGACGAAATAGACCCGGTCCAGATCGCCCGGCGCATGAGCAACCAACAGATCTGCCAAGGCCTCCGCCGGTTCGCTGGTCAAAAAGCCGGTATGGGCGAAAGCAAGCTTGTCCAGCTGCGCCTTGATCGCCTCGATCACCTGCTCGTCGCCATGGCCAAGACAGGACACCGCCGCGCCGCCAGATCCATCCAGATAGCGGCGCCCCTCCGAATCGATCAGCCAGACCCCCTCGCCCCCGACGGCGATAGGTGGTTGGACATGGCAGTTGCGTGGGAATACATGCGACATGATCAAATATCCTGAGTCTTTCGTCGCAATGAGGATGTCCCGGTGAGCACGAAGTTGAAACCCCTGACGAACAGCGAATGGCCGGAATCTGTCGCGGAGTTGCGCGAAGGCTTTGCCGGGCGGCTGAATGTCTATCGCATGATGGCCCACCATCCCGACTTGCTGGCGGCCTGGGCGCCCTTGCGCGAACATGTCGTGCGACAGCGGGCCATGTCGGATCAGCAGAGCGAGGTGGTGATCCTGCGCACCGGCCATAATCTACGTGCGCCCTACGAGTGGGCTCACCATGTCAGCCGGGGGCGTGCCGTGGGCATGGATGATCTGCGTATCGCCACTTTGGCCGGCCCGCTGGAGGACATGTCCGACGCCGATCGTATACTGGCCCGCGCCGTGGACGAACTGACGACGGATGCCCGCCTGCTCCCCGGCACCCGCGAGGAATTGATCGAAGAGATTGGTGCGGAAGGGATGTTCGACCTGATGGCTACGGTCGGATTTTACTCGGTGCTGGGCTTCATCGTAAACAGCCTCGATGTACCCATCGACGAAGAGGTGGCAGCAGAGATGGCCGCGAATCCGATTTCATAGCAGACCCGGTCGGGCTGGGCGGCTTGAGGGCGGAAAATCGCTCTGATCGCGTTCCCGCCCGGCGGATCGGCGCCAGCCTATTGCCCCAGTTCCTTCACGACGGCCTTGCGGAGCGCAGGCAGCAGTTCAGCCTCGAACCACGGATTCCTGCGGAGCCATGCGGTATTGCGCCAGGAAGGATGCGGCAAGGGAAAGACCGACGGCGCGTGATCCCGCCATTGGCGGACGGTGTCGGTCACGTTCGGGGTCCCCAGGTGCCACTTTATCGCATGCCCCCCGACAAGGAGTGTCAATCGCGGTTGCAGATGCTCCATGACCCGCGCCCGCCATGTCCTCGCGCAAATCGGTGGCGGAGGCAGGTCCGAGCCCTTTGCGTCATATCCCGGGAAACAGAATGCCATGGGCACGATGGCAACCCGGTCGCGGTCGTAGAATGTCGCCTCATCGACATCCATCCATTGCCGCAACCGCTCTCCCGAGCGGTCGGTAAAGGGGCGCCCGCTTTCATGCACCCGCATTCCCGGCGCCTGCCCCGCAACCAACAACCCCGCGTCGCTGCGGAACCAGACCACCGGGCGCGGTTGATGGCCCGTCGCCGTGGCTGCAAAGCGCTTGGCACACAATGTGCAGGATCTGATATCTTGCGGCAAGGATGTCATTTGTTCAATTTAATACAAATAGAACGCGAAAGAACCCGCGCCATCACGTTTTCTCATGTATCCTTCAGGCAACTGGACAGCATGTCGACTGGCACCTATGGTCCGCCGACATCGCCGGTTTGGCGATTTGCGAAGGATGATGACAGGCATCATATGCTGGAATTTGAGAACGTCTCCAAGTCCTTCTGGACCGGGCTGCAGCGCAAGGTGATTCTCGACCAAGCGTCATTTCGGGTCGAATTGGGAAACTCGCTTGGCATCCTTGCCCCCAACGGCACCGGGAAGACCACGCTGATCAACATGATGTGCGGGTTGGAAAAGCCGGACGAGGGCGCAATCCGCTCGGATTGCCGCGTCTCTTTCCCTCTTGGCTTCATGGGAGGCGTGGCCACCAAGCATTCGGCGGTCGAAAACTCGCGCTACATCGCCCGTATTTACGGCCTCGATCCGGATTATGTCGAGGGGTTCACCCGTTGGCTTGCCGGTATCGATGAATATTTCGAGATGCCCGTGGGAACCTATTCTGCAGGGATGCGCCAGCGTTTCAATTTTGCGCTCCTGCTCGCACTGGAATTTGACATTTACCTAATTGACGAGGGAATGCCCCAAACCACCGATGTCGAATTCAATCGCAAGGCTGGCTCGGTGCTTTTCGACAGGTTGCGAAGTTCGACAGTGATCATCGTTTCGCACCAGCCAGGAACCATCGAGAAATTCTGCCGTACCGCGGCAATAATGCGTGACGGAAAGTTATATATGTTCGAGACACTTGACGAGGCAAAGCAGTATTATGACTACACCGCCTAAGGCGCGACGTTTCCACGCCTCCGCTGATGAATCCGTCCGCCCCGAGGCCTCGGATCAGGCAGATTCCGCCAAGGCACCGCCGAGAGTTCGGGTGGAATTGCGCAAGAAACACTCGAATGATGCTGCCACGGCAAGCGCGCCCAAGTCACCCACGGAATCCGATGCAGAGGTACGTGATCGTTTCATGCGCACCGAACCGACGGATGACGGATTTGGTGATTTTCGTCTCACCGAAAAGGCGGCGGACAATGCATCCACCGAAACCGCCAAGACGGAACGAACCAAGGCGATGTCCATCGAAGAGCGTGATGCCAAGCTCGATGCGATACGAGCAGAGAAGCTGTCGGAACGCCAGCTTCGTATTGCGCGTCGCATTGCCTCGCTCCACCAGATCAAGGTGAACTCGGACGAGGAAGCGGTGCTGGAATTGCGGGAACGTGGGATAGACCCGTCGCATCGCACCGCGCTGAAGCAAATCCTTTCGAATGAGGGCCACCGGGCCGGGACATCTCCGGCTGCGAATACACCCGCCGTCCGGGCACCGGCCGCAACTCCCGCGTTGAAACCCGATACAGCCCTACCCTCTCGGGAAGCGATGACCGAGGAACGGCGGGCAGCCGAAATTTATCGTATTCAGCAGGATATATCGCGAAGACGGCGTCGACGACTGATCATGTTGGGTTTGCGGCTGCTGTTTTTCGTCGCCCTGCCCACGATCATTGCCGGGTGGTATTATTTCACAATCGCCACACCGCTTTATGCGACCGATTCCCAGTTTCGAATTCAGATGGCCGAACCGACCGGTGCAACCGGTGGCGGCGGGTTGTTGGGCAGCTCTCCTCTGGCAACCAATACCGATGCGGTCGGTGTCCAGAGTTATCTTACATCACGCGAAGCAATGGTCCGGCTGGACAAGGAAATCGGCTTCAAAAAGACCTTCCAGGACCCGAATATCGATCCGATCAAACGCCTTCCTCCGGACGCTTCGAACGAAGACGTCTACGCAGTCTACAAGGATTCTGTCCTTATCGGATACGATCCGACCGAAGGGGTAATCAATATGGAGGTGATCGCACCGGACCCCGAACTCAGCAAAGAGATTTCCCTGACACTGATCCACTATGCGGAAGAGCAGGTAGATCACATGACCTCCCGCCTGCGCGATGATCAGATGGAGGGTGCGCGGAAGAACTATGAAGATGCCGAGGCTAATGTCCTGGCCGCACAGCGCCGTGTGCAGGAGTTGCAAACCCAACTGGGAGTACTGGATCCTCAGGCGGAAAGCTCGGTCGTCATGGGACAGGTTTCACAGCTCGAGGGACAGTTGACAGAGAAGCGGCTGGAACTTGGTCAATTGCTCGCCAATCCGCAGCCTGTGAAAAGCCGGGTCGAGGCGACGCGCGGCGACATTACCCGGCTGGAAGGAATGATCGCGGACACCAGGCGCCAGTTGACGCAGAAAAACGATACACGTAATTCGCTGGCGGCAATCACCGGTGAATTACGCATAGCCGAGGGTGATCTGGAAACCCGGCAAGGGCTGCTCGCAAGCGCTGCCGAACAGATGGAAGCCGCACAGATAGAGGCCAACAAGCAAGTCCGCTACCTGTCGCTTTCCGTCTCTCCCGTGCCGCCGGATGATCCGACCTATCCCAAGGCTTTCCAGAATACGCTTGTGGCTTTCCTGATTTTCATGGCCATCTATCTCATGCTGTCGTTGACAGTTTCGATCTTGCGTGAACAGGTATCAACATGACCACACAACGCCATGTCCGCATCCGCGATCTGAAATGTGGCAACGACCTGCCTCTGACAGTCATCGCGGGACCCTGCCAGTTGGAAAGCCTGGATCACGCATTGCATATAGGCGAGACGATGGCCAAAGCCTGCGAGGCTGCCGGAGCCAGCTATATATTCAAGGCGAGCTATGACAAGGCGAACCGCACCTCGTTGCAAGGTCGGCGGGGTATGGGGATCGAGGAAGGGCTGCAGGTTCTCGCAACCATCCGCGAAAGGCTGGGATGCCCTGTTCTGACTGATGTACATGACTCCCGCCAGGCGGCAATGGCCGCCGAGGCAGTGGATGTCATCCAGATCCCCGCCTTCCTGTCTCGCCAGACGGATCTTCTGCTGGCCGCCGGTAAATCCGGCGCGGTAGTCAATATCAAGAAAGGCCAGTTCCTCGCTCCATGGGACATGCCGAATGTCGCGGCCAAGGTCGCATCCACCGGAAATGAGAACATCCTGTTGACCGAACGTGGGGCAAGCTTTGGCTACAACACCCTGATTGCGGATATGCGTGCACTGCCGATCATGGCGCGCACCGGCTATCCCGTGATCATGGACGCCACCCATTCCGTGCAACAGCCGGGTGGTCAAGGCGGTTCATCTGGCGGTCAGCGCGAATTCGCCCCGGTCATGGCGCGGGCAGCGGTAGCATTGGGTGTTGCAGGTGTCTTCATCGAAACGCATGAAGACCCCGACAACGCCCCATCGGACGGACCGAACATGATCCCGCTGGATCAAATGCCTGCGCTGATCGCGTCGCTGATGAAATTCGACGCGATGGCCAAGGCCGATCCGATCGAAATCTGATCGGGAACGGACTTTCGCCGAAGATCACGACACCTTCAGTGCTTGCCCGGCGGCCTCCGCGGATGCCCAGGCCCACTGGAAATTATAGCCGCCCAGCCAGCCGGTCACATCAACGCATTCGCCAATGAAATATAGTCCGGGAACGTCGCGAACCTGCATGGTTCTTGCATCCAACTCACGAGTGTCGACGCCTCCAAGCGTCACCTCGGCAGTTCGATATCCCTCGGTTCCAACCGGCCGCAACTGCCAGCGATTGATACGCCGCCCCAATCGTTGCAATACGCCATTTGATTGATCCGCCAACCGTGCATCGGTCAGCCCCTGCTCGGCCGCGATGGCCTGTGCCAACCGCTCCGGCAGCCATTGCGACAATATCGTCGCAACGGCCACGCGCCCCGCGTCTTTTCGTGCCATCATCAGCGCCTCGGAAATATCGATCTCAGGTAAAAGATTGATTTCCAGAACCTCTCCCGGCTGCCAATAATTGGAAATCTGCAGGATCGCCGGACCGCTCAGCCCCCGATGGGTGAACAGCAACGCGTCGCGGAACCGTGCCTTTCCGTGACAGATCTCTGCCTCGAGCGAAATCCCGGCCAGCGGACGGCATAGTGCCAAATCCTGCTCGGCGAATGTCAGCGGGACCAGCCCGGCGCGAGGCTCTACGATGCGCAACCCGAATTTGCGTGCGATTGCATAACCAATGCCCGTCGCACCCATTTTCGGGATCGACTTCCCGCCTGTTGCCACCACGACATATTTCGCCCGAACCTGCCCCCCATTCGTGGTGACGACGAACCCGTCGGCATTGCGATGAACATCTTCGACCGCAGTTTCCAACCTCAGCTCGACGCCGCGCATGCGATACATCAACATGTCGATGATCTGCGTGGCCTTACCATTGCAGAATAGCTGCCCTTGCGTCTTTTCATGCCAAGCGATTCCCGCTTGATCCACGAGTTCCACGAAATCCTCCGGACAATATCGCGCCAGGGCCGAGGCCGCAAAGCGCTGGTTCTGCGACAGGAAACGATCCCAAGAGGTGGCAAGATTGGTAAAGTTGCACCGCCCCCCACCAGAGATGCGAATCTTCTCGCCGGGTTTGCGGGAATGCTCCGCGACAAGGATACGGCAACCCTGTGTCATAGCCGAGCCCGCACAGAACAGCCCTGCCGCTCCGGCTCCAAGAATTGCGATATCTACCTGATCCATATGCTGCGCATAACGAGATCGCCAGTGACGGGCAAGTCGGTGTAAATTTCGGCTTGAACCCTCCCGTCGTCTTGGCTATTCAGCCCCGACAGTTGGGGCGTAGCCAAGTGGTAAGGCGTCGGTTTTTGGTACCGTGTACCGTAGGTTCGAATCCTACCGCCCCAGCCAGACTTTTCGCATGAACATCAAGCAACTAGACGGGAGAGCATTGCTCCCTATACGGACTGTTTTACAGCCTATTTTACATTTTTGTTCCGATTCTGGTCCACCCAGCGAAGCATCTTCATGCTATCACGCGGGGAAGTGTGATCATGCGATTACCCGTCCCAAATGAACAAAGGCGGCACTTTCGCACCACCTCTGCGATAGCGTGAAAGAACTGGCAAACTTACGCATTCCTTATTTTCAACGATATCCCAGCCAGCCAAGGCTTCGTCGCCAGCCACACCCGATTCTTCCTGCAGGGTGAAAACCATGCCAGCTTGACAGGATCAGCACATGACTGCACTATATTTTACGAATTTGTTAGTATGTGGGTAGAGCGTTGTTGCGCAAATCGCTTTGAGGGATTCACTTGGTAAATCCTGACAGTTAGATCTGGCACATGCCAAAGCCTTCTCCGACCCGTTACCGTACAACGAACTGGTCAGCCTACAACGCCTTGCTGCGCAAACGGGGTTCTCTGTCGGTCTGGTTCGATCCCGACATGGCCTGGCATGCGGGGATGCCCAGAGACCTTCTTGGATGCCGCGATCCAAACCTGCCTGACGATCAAAGTGCTTTTCGGTCTTCCGCTGCGCCAGACGGCTGAATTGGTCGAGAGCTTGATCCGGATGGCTGGGCTCGATTGGCCGGTACCGGACTTCTCGACACTTTGCCGACTGCCCGGGCACGGATCGCGCCTCCGGACAACCGCTGAACCTGCTGATTGACAGCACTGGCATCAAGTTTCGCGGCGATGGTGAGTGGCTGGTTCGCAAGCATGGTTCCTCGCGGCGGAGGCAATCGAGGAAGGTCCATATCGCCATGGACGCGGGCACGGGCACGGGCACGGGCACGGGCACGGGCACGGGCACGGGCACGGGCACGGGCACGGGCACGGGCACGGGCACGGGCACGGGCACGGGAGATGTGCGCGCGGTTGAGTTCACGTCAAGTCGCCAGGGCGACAGCCCCCTGCTACCAGAGCTGTTGGCGCAGATCCCGGCGGACCGACCGATGGAGACCGTCACCGCAGATGGGGCCTATGACACACGACGGTGCCATGGTGCGATCATTGAACGAGGTGCCGATGCGGTCATACCGATCCGCCGCAACACTCGCGTCTGGAAGGCAGATTGTCCCGCTGCCATTGCGCGAAGCGGGATCTTGCGGGCAGCCCAGCATCTGGGTCGGGCGCTCTGGAGAAAATGGGCGCGATACCATGTCTGAAGCAGGGTCGAGGCTAGGATGAGCTGCCTTAGGCTCTTCGGCGAGAGGATCATGTCACGAGACCCCGACCGCCAGACCGCCACTCCGGCGCGCTTGATGGGGCGAAATCCGCCCCCAGAACCCGGCTTCCAGTCCCAAAAGGCGATCAAGCCGCCATCTTAGCACCGCCGAACGCGTTAATCAGACTTCCCATTTCTTCTTTCAAAGGTGGGATGAAAGAGTACATTGGAAATGTCAGAAGGCAGGTCATTGATGGAGGTGCATGGGTATGGCTGATAATCCGTTTGCCATTATTGGCAAGGCTCTCACTTCTTTAAAGGAGGGAAGGGGATCAATAGCCCGATTGATTCATTGGATGATAGTGTTGACGCTATATCCATTTTCATTCTGGATAATACTTCACTGGTCAAGCGAATCAGATTCATTTCTTGAAATCCTTGTATTAATAGCAATAACTTCCTTCACTATTTATAGGTCGGTGAAATCTCTTATCAATGGAACAAAAAAATGAGCAATACAGTTGATAAGCAAGCTCTAGGCTCCAGACTCATTGCGTTTCAGAGCCAAAATAGGATCGTCGCGGCAAGTGCGATGGCGGAGAGGAAGGTCTCCGGGCAGCGGTCATATCGGGTTGCGACTCGCCGCCAATCCTTCAGCCGACCAAACATGATCTCAATCCGATTGCGGCGTTTGTATCGCCGCTTGTCGTATTTCACCGGCTTCTTGCGGGACTTTCGACCCGGGATGCAAACCTTTATCCCCTTGTCTTTCAATGCTTCTCGCAGCCAGCCGGCATCGTATCCCCGGTCCCCCAGGAGCCAATCCGCCTTCGGCAAGCCGTCCAACAGGGCCGCCGCGCCGGTATAATCGCTCACCTGTCCCGCCGACATGAAGAACCGGATCGGGCGGCCCTTCGCATCTGTGACCGCATGCAGCTTGGTGTTCATGCCGCCTTTTGTGCGCCCGATCTGGCGGTTTCGCCCCCCTTTTTAACCTGCAGGCTCGAGGCCGTGCGGTGCGCTTTCAGATATGTCGCGTCGATCATGATCGTCTTGTGGTCCGTGCTTTCGGCGGCCAAGCCCATCATGATCCTCGCAAAGACCCCGCGGTCGCTCCAACGTTTCCAGCGATTGTAGAGTGTCTTCGCCGGGCCATATTCCTTCGGTGCATCGCACCACCGCAAGCCGTTGCGATTAATGAATATTATCCCGCTCAGAACACGTCGGTCATCCACCCGGGGGCGACCATGCGACTTCGGGAAGTAAGGTTCGAGGCGCGCCATCTGCGCGTCAGTCAGCCAGAAGAGATTGCTCATGTCACCGCTCTTTTTTCTGGCGATGAATCACAAACCCAAAAGTCAATCAATGGGTCCTGAGCCTAAATGGAATGCTGGATATTCTTGTTAAAAGAACGACTTTGGGAGAGCATGATTTATTTGACAAATATGAAAAACAGTACGGAATCATCAAGCCTGAGGACAATCGCCCTTTTGACCCAAAAGTTTGGCGCGAAAACAATTATCAACCATTTGGGTACAACAATGAATACCTTGGACCATCAACCCAAGAGGATTTGAAAAAACTTAGAAGCCACTTATCAAATACTGCGGCAAGACTCAAACAGCCAGCCAGTCTCGACCCTTTCGCCGGCGAAAAAAACTTGAGTATGGGAATTTGTTGGCCGTCAGCACCCATGGCACAGATTTGAGGTTGTGATTTAAGGAGGATTTGGGTCTCGTCGGAGTGACGAAGGAACGCAGATGAGACCCAAATCCTCAAAATCGAAATCACCCTCCAAAGCCCCCGCCGAACAGGTGGTGAAAGATATCCGCCGCAAGACGCGGCGCCACTTCTCGGCGGAGGACAAGATCCGGATCGTGCTGGAAGGCTTACGTGGCGATGACAGCATTGCGGAGCTATGCCGCCGCGAAGGGATCGCCCAAAGCCTGTATTACACATGGTCCAAGGAGTTCATGGAGTGAGGCGTGAGCCGCCACCGGTTCGAGGCCACGCCGAACGGCAAGCGTCGGCTGGCTGGTGACACGGTCCGGGCAGCAACCACCGACGAGGTGAAGGGCTTGCGCCGTGAGGCACATGACCTGAAGGAATGCGTCGCCGATCTGACGCTGGAAAACCGGCTGCTTAAAAAAAGCATGATCGCGGATGGGGAGGTCGACGAATGAGGTATCCCGCAGCTGAGAAGCTCGAGATTATCCGGATCGTCGAGCAATCCCACCTGCCGACAAAGCGCACGCTGGAGCAGTTGGGCATCGCACGCCGAACCTTTTACCGCTGGTATGATCTATATCTGGCAGGCGGCCCTGAAGCGCTGGAGGACCGTCCATCCGCGCCAGGCCGGGTCTGGAACCGAATCCCCACTGCGATCCATGACCAGATCATCGAGATGGCGCTGGAGCAGTCCGAGCTGTCCCCCCGAGAGTTGGCAGTGCGGTTCACCGACGAAAAGCGCTACTTTGTATCGGAAGCCACGGTCTATCGCCTGCTCAAGGCACATGACCTCATCACCAGCCCAGCCTTCGTGGTGATCAAGGCGGCTGATGAGTTCAAACGCAAGACCAGCCGCCCCAACGAGATGTGGCAAACCGATTTCACCTATTTCAAGATCATCGGTTGGGGCTGGGTGTATCTGTCGACCGTGCTCGACGATTACTCGCGCTACATCATCGCCTGGAAACTCTGCACCACCATGCGTGCCGAGGATGTGACCGATACGCTGGAACTGGCGCTCTGTGCTTCAGGCTGTGATCAGGCCCATGTGCGCCACAAGCCTCGGCTACTCAGCGATAATGGTCCGAGCTATATCGCCGGCGAACTGGCTGAATGGATCGAGGCGCAAGGCATGAGCCATGTGCGTGGCGCTCCATTGCATCCCCAGACCCAAGGCAAGATCGAGCGCTGGCACCAGACACTCAAAAATCGCATCTTGCTGGAAAACTACTTCCTGCCGGGCGATCTCGAAGCCCAAATCGAGGCCTTCGTCGAACACTACAATCACCGGCGATACCATGAGAGCCTGAACAACGTAACACCCGCCGACGCCTACTTTGACAAGGCCGACACCATCATCAAACAACGCGAAAGGATCAAGCGAAAGACCATCCAACACCGGCGCTTGCAACACCGCAAGCTCGCCGCGTAACATTAACCCAATGACGAGGCCTATACTCCGCTAATTTACGCAACCATCTGCGCATAATGTTCTGACGACGGACAGGACTAGCCTCGACTGGCATGCAATCCCACCAGGCGAGACAACAGGATCACAGTGTAGAGCGTGCCGCCAATTGCCTCGAAGGTGACAAAGGACTGGGCGTAAAATCCGACCGGGGTGATGTCACCATAGCCCAGGGTCGTCAGGCTCACGTAGCTGAAATAGATCATCTGTTGCCAGTCTATCGCCGTGCCGGAGCTGGCTATGAAGGATCCCGGTGAGCACCATTCGATCAACGCCAGCGCCGCGGCAAAACCCGATCCAATCACGAGATAGAGCGAAGTCGCCGATAAAAGCACATCGGTCATCACTGTGCGGGCCCCGAAAGTATAGCGTGCCAGCACAACGATCATGCCGAGGTGATAGGCAATGGAGGTCAGGTAGACGGTCAGGGCTGCGCCGGAGGACGGGGCGTAGGAGTTCAGCACTCCGGCGACGAAAACCGCCAGCCCGGCACATCCGACGAAGAGGCGCAGCTGCTTCAGCTCCGTCAGCGCCCATGTCGCTGCAACGAAGATTGCCGCGTAGAAGCCATAGAACAGGGTGGGCCATGGCCCACCCGCCGCCGAGAGCGGATAGGTCAGGTTGTGGATCAGGAGCGCGGCAAGAAAAACTGCATTGGCAGTGACCTTGTTTTGGGCCGTGGGCAGAGACAGCATCTCAGCCCGCCTTCCGGTGACCGAGCGCGGCCATGGCCATCATGATCAAAAGGACTCCCGCGCCCAGCCACAGCCCGTTCAGATGGAAGCTCAAGGCCATCCAAGCCCACGCCGCCAACGCTGCCAACGCCAGAAGGTAGAGCATCCGTAGCCGTTCCGCCGTGACCCGGTGGAAAATCGTGCAGCCCAGCAGGAACAGTGAAGGTCCGGCAAAGGCGATGAGCGCGGTCTCGGCATGGATCGAATCGAGCGGATGCGCCACGATCATCTCGATGGCGACGGCAGTGACGATGGCGCCGCAGACAGCGACACCGTGGGCATAGGCCAACCCTGCGCGGGCAAGGCTGGTGTGGTCGGTCTCGTGCTCGAACCGATGCTCGCCGGGTTCGGACAGATCCACGAAATAAACCCACCACAAGGTCACGATCAGCAGAAAACCGATCAGTGCGGCCAGGCCGGTGTCGAAATGAACTTCATGGCTGACTAGGTAACCGCCCAGAAGCAGGATGGATTCGCCAAGTGCGATGATGAAGATCAACTGGTTGCGCTCGAACAGGTGCAGTCCCCTCAGCGTCCAGCTTGACATCGGGGTCGCACCCTTGCCTGGCAGCCAGAACCCGGCATAAGGCGCGGCGTAGTCGATCAGAACGGCGACAATCCAAAGCTCCAGCCGAACGGGTTCGATAAGCGCGCCAGCAATCCAGAAGACACCGGAAATCACGCTCCATGTGCCAAGCTGCGTATAGTTGCGCCCCATGACCTGACCGCGAAAGACCAAAGCCATGTAGCCTGCGCGGATCAGTGCCATCGCGACATAGGCGACCGCAAAAAGCCCCGCGCGATCGCCGAAGGCCTGCGGTGCCGCCACCGCCATTAACAGCGCGCACCCCATCAGCACGATCATCAACCCGCGTCCGCTAGGATGGTCCGGATTCACCCAGTTCGCGGCCCAGGCAGTGTAGTTCCACGCCCACCAGACTGCGGCGAAGAGCGTCACATATTCCAGCGCGCCGAGCCAGGTGGCGTGTTCCAGAAGGTAGTGAGACAGCTGGATGATCGTGAAAACGTAAACGAGGTCGAAGAACAGCTCCATCGTTGTGACGCGGGGTGTTTCTTCGGGGGCGAGGTCACGAAGAGCTCCGAGCGGTACGAGGCGGTACAATATACTGGACATGAATGCTCCCTGAGATGTTTGCGAAATTATCCCTGAAATCCACCGGCATTCAAATATCCGATTTCTTCGGGCGCCAGGGGACGGCCGAAAATCGGCTGCCGATGAGGAAACCGGCCGAAACGAGCGATAATGTCACGATAACGTCTGGCCCTGTGCAACCCGGATGGAAGATGGCGACGGCGGCCACTCCGTCGCCATGCACACCGATTACTTGGTCGTGTAGCCGCCATTCACGAGAATCGTTTGACCGGTTATCCACCATCCGGCAGAGACCATGAAGATGATCCACGGCGCAATATCTTCGATGTCGGTCAGGCCGGTCTTCGAAAAGGGAGAGAGAGCCGCAGCCGTCTTGTGATAGGCAACCGCATCTTCGCCTTCCGCCGGGTAGAAGAACGGGGTGTCCATCGGCCCCGGCCCGATCGCGGTAACAGATATGCCGCGATCGCCCAGTTCCTTCGAAGCGGCACGAGTGAAATGCTCCACCGGCGCTTTCAGCCCCTCGTAGGCGGCATAGAAGGGCGTATAGGCACCCAGAAGCGAGGTGACGATCGTACAGATTTTGCCGTTGTCATTGATGTGCTTGCCCGCCTCTTTCAGGAAGAAGAAGGCGGATTTGACGTTGACTGCGCAGGACTGGTCGAAGACCTCTTCGGTTATCTCGGCCATCGGCTTTTTCACCACCATGCCGACGGTGTTGATAGCGATGTCGGGGCGCCCGACTGCGGCAACCGTATCCGCAAAAAGCTTCTCCATTGCCGCGGCGCTAGTCAGATCGGCCTGGAAGGCGACGGCTTTGGCACCCGCGGATTTGACCGCTGCCACGGTTTCTTCCGCTGCGGATTTGGTGGCATCGCTGTTGTAGTGAATGGCGACGGCCCTGGCACCGGAGTTTGCGAATTCCCGTGCGAGCAGCCCGCCCAGGTTCTTCGCCCCGCCAGCGATCAGAACCACTTTTCCTTCGATCCCGTTTCTCGACATGTCATTTCCTTTCCGCTCTGAGAACGCCGCTCGGTTCGGCGTCTTGCACATGAGATGACCTGTCTCGTTGCGTAGATAAACATGCAGTTCTTGACATCATTCGCCAGAAATAGCGAACAATCGGCATGGACCGGATTCATCAGATGCAAGTCTTCGTTCAAGTCGTGGAAAGCGGGAACTTCACCCGTGCGGCCGAAGCGCTCGGCCTGCCGCGCTCTACCGTCTCCAGCACGGTGCAAGCGCTGGAGGACAGGCTTGGCGTGCAGCTCTTGCAGCGCACGACCCGCGTGGTGCGCCCGACGCAGGAGGGGCTTCAATTCGCAGGCACCGCCCGTGATCTGGTTGACGCTGTCGCACAGGCCGAAGCGCAGTTTCGGCACCGCCCCGAAGAAATCTCTGGTCGGCTGCGCATAGATATGCCGAGTCGGATTGCCCGGCGTATGGTGATCCCGCATCTGCACGACTTCCGCACCCGTTACCCGGCGGTGACGCTGGACATCAGTGCCACGGACCGAATGATCGATCTCGTATCCGAGGGAGTGGACGCAGTGGTCCGATTGGCCGAGCTGGAAGACAGCGAATTGATCTGCCGCAAGATCGGAGATGTACCGATTCTGACCTGCGGCAGTACCGATTACATTGCTCACCACGGAGTACCGAAATTGCCCGGGGATCTGAAGGATCACCATCTCGTCAACTACGCGCAGCGTATGCCTGCGCTCTCGATCGAATGGGATGGGTTGGAAAACGGGCGTGGGATCACTGTTGCCATGCGCAGCCACCTCTGCGTCGACAATGCCGAAAGCTATGTCGCCGGGGCGCTACATGGACATGGCTTGATCCAGGTTCCAGCGCATGACGTCGCCGAGGACATAGCCGCCGGAAGTCTGGTAGAGGTTCTGGCCGATTTCCGCCCCACACCGATTCCGATTTCCATCCTCTATGCACGCAGGCGACATCTCGCGCCGCGCTTGAGGGCATTCATGGACTGGCTGGCGGAATTATTGCGCGATGAAGGCTTCGTGGAGGCCCGGAGATGAAAGTTGTTGTAGCGTTTGGGGAACCGTCGCGCCTTGTTTCCGGCGCAACATATCTGCGGAAGCCGCCCATGCAATCCTTCGCTGCATTCGAAATCTGTAGTTTATCGCCATTGCGCGCTTGCAGCGAATTCATCCTATGTCCTGTACATCGTCGTCTCGGCCGACAAAATGCTGTACCATGCACGAATGGCCACCCTGTGGTATCTTCAAAGAGTGGTCAAGGCAGGTGAAGGCCGAGCCCGTCATTTTGCCAAGCAAGAATGTCCCACACGATGCGCCGCTCCGCCGCATGGTTGCTCCAAGCCTAAATTGAAATCGCTGTGTGGGTTGATGAATGTTAGCTTGTTGCCAGAAGTTCTCTAACGTGAGGTTTCATGCACTCCGTCGAAATACGATCAGCGCAAATTGGCGAAATCGACCTACTTGCACAGCTTTGGCATGATGGCTGGCAGGACGCCCATGCCAGCATCCTGCCCTCAGAGTTGGCCCGGCATCGTACGCTCGAAAGTTTCCGGCAAAGGCTTGAGGAGGATCTGACGACTGTTCGCGTGGCGGGTGCACCGGGCCGGCCGACGGGATTCAGCATGGTCAGGCAGGACGAACTCTATCAACTCTATGTCTCGAAGAACGCCAGGGGAACAGGCGTGGCAAAGACGCTTCTAGCAGATGCCGAAAACCACTTGGCCGTAGCTGGGGTGGCCAGAGCGTGGCTCGCCTGCGCAATCGGCAACGAGCGAGCCGCGCGATTCTACGAAAAGCAAGGCTGGTGCCGCGTCGGCCCGATGATCAGTGCGCTGAAAACACCTGATGGCATTTTCGAGCTTGAAGTATGGCGCTATGAGAAAACCGTCTCGGACCTTGGAGCGTAGCGCTCGCGGAATTGCCACGAAAGCTGGCTGCCAGAATCGAGAACGATCTGGCCCGAAAGTGAGAACCTGATCCACGTGCCGACTGAACGCGGATCAAACCTCGCCGGTGGATCGTTGCAGACCGACATTGGCACATCAATGCCGTCGGCGGGCGGTTACATCATCAACGCCATTGGACTCTGAATACGAGACTCGGAGTGGGCCCAATGCCGCACAAGTTGACGACACCACTCGAGCTGTTTCCGGTCACGCAGTCTACACCAGCGGCACAAACCCCGCCCCGGCAGAGTCTGCCAGGCGACCCGTGTCAAACACTGGCAGGTCTGATGGCACTTCATGGCGGAGCACGCGGGTGCGGCGGACAGAAAAAGTGATCCTGAATCATGATTAGTACAGATGCCGCCAGGAGGGGCTATCCAACCCACATAAATGCCGAGAGATGGCGTCAGTGCCGCGGAACTCAGATCACCATGTGCGTCCGGATTGCCATTGGATGCCTCTCGGGACACACTCAGGCTTGGCACTGAAAAGGTAAATGGATGAAGCGATCGCGTGGTGAGGCCGCTATGGCCGCTTGGTTAACCGGATGCCTGGAGAACGGCAGCACTGGTGATCGGCTGCCAACGATGCGCGATTTGATGAAGCGGTTTGGGATCGCGCAGCGGGTCGTGGAACGCGTGCTGAAACCGCATGTTGCCGCTGGCCGACTGATGTCACGCCGTGGTGCGGGCTTAACCATAGCCGAGCCTGCCGGGCGACAAGGCAAACATGACGCGGATCTGCTTATCCTTTATCGACTTTCGGATAGCCGCCTCGCCAACACGCTTCTTCATGAACTCGAGCAGCGTTTGAAGGCACGGGGCGTCGATCCTGAAGCTCGGCTATTCCTCGGAAGAACAAGCACAGGCTGTTATGAGCCGCATGGGTCGGTTCAGATGTTGCCTCATACAGCTACATTTCGAACCGCTTCCGATCAGCTTTCTGGCAGCGCTGAGCACTCATGCCGATTCTATAGTGCTTGACGGAATTTCTGCCACGGGTATCGGAGTAGATGCAATCGGAACGAACTGGCGCGAACCGCTCGCCCAGGCATTCCGACGATTGCGCAACGCGGGACATGAGAAGATCGCGTATTTCACTTCGGGCCATCCCGCACGGCAGATCGCCATGGCCCGGCGGGAATACAAGCGGCTCTGTGCCTCGGAGGGTTTGCCCAATCTATTCGAAGAGGTTGTCTGGTCCCGTATGTGTGGCGAGGGGCCGTCACCACAAATCCACTACCTCCCTGTGCATTTCGTCGAGCAAGGAAGTGTCGTCGATCTGAATAACTGAGTATAACTTATATTTTTTGATTAGATATTGTCATGATCGGAGAGCGTAGCCTGAGGAACTATGTGCATCGCCCGCCGGAGGAACTCTACGACCTCACCGACGATCCCGCAGAGGTCCACAATCTGGCCGATGATCCGGATTACGCAGCATTGCTCGCTGGATTTCGTGAAGAGCTTGAGACCTGGCAACAGGACACGCTCGATCCGTGGTTCTATAGGGACGGGATTTCCGTGCGGGCCGTGGAACATCACATGGATAAGGGGCTGCGCCTTCCCAATCGATTTGATCTAGACACGCAAGATCCGAGTAGCTGACACGCGTATGAAAAATCGCCGAATGGCATGGTTTGGATTGTCAGCGATGTCCGCGCGGTTTTTCACCGAGACATTACAGGCACGATCAAGACGATTATCACCTCGAAAACAACGACGGATACGTATTTTGCCTCGGTCCGGGCCCTGCTGATGACGTCGTCTAATCGCAGCGAGTTTTGCAAGCATTTTATTCGTGGGTTTCGCGCCCTGACCGGAGATCGGGGGCGAGGATGCTTGAAATATCGGCTCGGAAAACTTTGCACATACCATCTGAACGTTTGCCGGGTGCAGGGTCGTCTTCGCGGGAGCAGGATGACGCACTCTGCTGGTGCAAATGCCTTCCTACAGCAATCCTACATAATGATGAAATTCTCAGATGACATCATATCTTGATTGGAGCCAAGGGCTGGACAAACCTTGCCCCAGTCGGCGGTAACTTTACCCCGATTCACAAACCCCTAATGCGTCCAGGGTACACGGCGGTCAGTGGCGAAATTCTCTCCGTAGCCGCGAGGACGCACATTCACGGCGCGCTTGTGGGGTTCCTGCACGATATAATCGAGCCCGCGTTCCTTGGCGTAATCCTCTGCCTGCTTGCGGGTATCAAAGCGCAGGTGCACCTGACTTTGCGTATCATCGCTGCTTGTCCAGCCCATGAGCGGGTCGATCTCGCGCGGGTCGGCCGGCGGAAATTCCAGCACCCATCCCTTCGAGCGCGCAGTGCCGGATTGCATGGCGTTGCGGGCAGGCTGATAGATGCGGATTCGCATGGCGGGCTTCCTTCGGTTTGAACCGCCCGAGTTATCGCCAATAGCGGCAGCCGGATCAAGCCCCAGAAATACCAACCTTAACACCCGGCGTGGGAACACAATGGCCTGAACCAGAGTTCCCTCCCGAGACAGGAGGGTCTGAAGATGACATGCCGCATGATTCCGCTGATCGCCGCTGCATCCGTGCTCGCCGCCTGCGAGCCTAGTGAAACCGTGTCGAAACCCGTTTGCGACCCGCAAGCGCATCAGACACTGGTTGGCAAGAATATCGGCGAGGTAAGTTTGCCGAGTGAGCTGCCGCAGCGCGTCATCAGCCCGGGTGATATGGTCACGCAGGATTACAACCCGGCACGGCTGAACATATTCGTCGATCCCAAGGGCTGGATCGGACGGGTCAGCTGCGGTTGAGTGAAGCCAAACGGTTGCAAGAAACGATAAGCACGGTTTATCAGCAAGTTACTTACGTTTTCGCCGCTTGTTTCCGCCCCGTTGCCCGGCCCTGCCCGCCGTCGAGCGGCCCGAGGCATTGACCGCCGCCTCAGCAGCAGCCTCGACGGCAGATTGACGCGCCAGCGGATCATCGGCCACCGCCAGATCGACCGCTTCCAGGCGTTTGACCTCGTCACGCAACCGGGCGGCCTCCTCGAATTCCAGGTTCTCGGCTGCCTTGCGCATCTCGGTTCTCAGCGCGTCCAGATGGGCGGCAAGATTGGCACCCACGAGCGGCTTGTCGACCTGAGTGGTGATCCTCGACTGATCGGTATCGCCCTGCCAGAGACCCGCCAGCACATCCTCGACATTCTTGCGAACCGTCTGCGGGGTGATGCCGTGCTCTTTGTTATAGGCCATCTGCTTGACACGGCGTCGCTCGGTTTCGGCAATCGCTCGCTCCATGCTGCCGGTAATGCGGTCAGCATACATGATTACCCGGCCATCGGCATTCCGCGCCGCACGCCCGGTGGTCTGGATCAGCGAGGTCTCGGAGCGCAGGAAGCCTTCCTTGTCGGCATCCAGAATGGCCACAAGACCACATTCGGGAATATCCAACCCCTCGCGCAGAAGGTTGATCCCGATCAGCACATCAAATGCGCCAAGGCGCAAATCCCGAAGAATTTCAATGCGCTCTATCGTGTCGATGTCGCTGTGCATGTAGCGGACCTTGATCCCCTGCTCGTGCAGATACTCGGTCAGGTCCTCGGCCATGCGCTTGGTCAGCGTCGTGCAGAGCGTGCGATAGCCCTTGGCAGTGACCTTGCGCACTTCGTCCAAAAGATCGTCTACCTGCATCTCGACCGGTCTGATCTCGATCTGCGGGTCCAAAAGCCCGGTCGGGCGGATGATCTGTTCGGTGAAGACACCGCCGGTCTGGTCCATCTCCCATCTTTGCGGCGTGGCACTGACAAAGACCGATTGCGGCCGCATCGCGTCCCATTCCTCGAATTTCAACGGCCGGTTATCCATGCAGGACGGCAGCCGGAAACCATGTTCGGCCAGCACCGATTTGCGCCGGAAGTCGCCACGATACATGCCGCCGATCTGCGGCACCGAAACATGGGATTCGTCTGCGAAAACAATGGCATTGTCGGGGATGAACTCGAATAGCGTCGGCGGAGGCTCGCCCGTCGCGCGCCCGGTCAGATAACGGGAATAATTCTCGATGCCATTGCAGACGCCTGTCGCTTCGAGCATTTCCAGATCGAAATTCGTCCGCTGCTCAAGCCGCTGCGCTTCCAGCAGCTTGCCCTCGTCCTGGAACTGTTTCAGGCGGTGCTGCAACTCGGTTCGGATACCCTTGATGGCCTGCTGTATGGTCGGGCGCGGGGTGACGTAATGGCTGTTCGCATAGATGCGGATTTGGCGGAAATTGTCTGTCTTTGAACCGGTTAGCGGATCGAACTCGGTGATAGCCTCCAGCTCGTTGCCGAAGAAATCGAAACGCCATGCCCGGTCTTCGAGGTGGGCGGGCCAAACCTCGACCAGATCGCCGCGCACTCGAAAGCCGCCACGCTGGAACGAGCCGTCGAGGCGGCGATATTGCTGCGCCACCAATTGCCCGAGAAATTCTCGCTGGTCATAGCTGTCGCCGACGACCATGTCCTGCGTCATCGCCGAATAGGTCTCGACCGAGCCGATGCCATAGATGCAGGAGACCGAGGCCACGATGATCACATCGTCGCGCTCCAGCAATGCGCGGGTGGCCGAGTGGCGCATCCGGTCGATGGCCTCGTTGATCTGGCTTTCCTTCTCTATATAGGTATCCGAGCGCGCGACATAGGCTTCGGGCTGGTAGTAGTCGTAATAGCTGACGAAATATTCGACCGCGTTTTCCGGGAAGAAGCCCTTGAATTCCCCGTATAATTGCGCAGCCAGGGTCTTGTTGGGGGCAAGGATGATCGCGGGGCGCTGAGTCTCCTCGATCACCTTGGCCATGGTGTAGGTCTTACCCGTCCCCGTCGCTCCCAGCAGCACCTGGTCGCGCTCGCCATCCCGCACGCCCTGCGCCAGTTCGGTGATCGCGGTAGGTTGATCGCCTGCGGACTGGAATTCGCTATGCATGACAAAGCGCTTGCCGCCCTCGAGCTTGGGGCGGGTGACTTCGGGAAAGCGTGTCGTGGGGGCGTTGGTGTTGTTATGGGCCATGGTACTTCCGAACCGGACGGATGCTTCCAACCTGTGACTTCGGGCGGGAAAGTCAACCGGGGTTGCTGTCAGAACAGGGCAGCAGGCCAAGCGGATGCAACGCCACCGTACGTTGCATCGGTCACCATGCGCAACAGGAGCGCGTTGCGGCCAGCAAATGCTGGGAATCTGGCTGCACAACCCGTGCACCGGATGTACACAGCCTGTACACAGGGCGTACACAGGCAGCGCACGCCGCTGGCGGAAATACGCAACCGGAATGCTTCCCGGAAGCGCCGGACGCCCGAACCTGCTGCCAGCACGCCAAATCCAGTACGAAAAACATACTGGACGGGGCAGCACTCATGACTGCCCCTTCTTCTTTGTCCAAATACCTCCGGGGGTCCGGGGGCAGGCAGCCCCCGGCCGTCGCGGGACGCAAATTGGTGGGCCCGGCTGAACCCTGACGCGTTCTCGCAGGCTGCGTCATTGCGCAACCCCACGCCAGCCTCGCAGCCTTACCGCTTCAGCCTGCCGGGTTGCAGTTCTGCCCAGCCCTGCCCGCCATCCATTTCTTCGGCGAGGACCTCCGCCGTGACGGGGCCAAGGGTGAACCCCTGGTGCCCATGTCCGAAATGCGCCCAGAGGCCGGGTTGATCGGGAACGGCCCCCACCACCGGAAGCATGTCGGGCATGCAGGGGCGGCGGCCGGTCCAGGGCTCGGCCTCGACCGGGGCGCCAATATCGAACAACTCGCGCGCGGCCTCTTCGCCATGTTTCAACTGAGGCGGGGTCAGGCGCGGATTGCGGGTCAGCTCGGCCGCGGTGGCGATGCGCAAGCCCCGGCGCATAGGCGACAGAACGACCGAATTGGCGAAATCGGCAACCGGGTGATGCGGCGGCGCGTCCATGTGGAAATGACGATGATAGCCGCGCTTGAAGACCATCGGCACTTTCAGCCCGTAGCGCGCCAGCATCATCGGCGACCAAGGCCCGAGCGCGATGACGGCATGTTCGCCCGAGGCCTCGTCCGCCACCCATGCCGCGCCCTTGCGATGCAGATCGCCCGCATCGCCATTGAGAATCCGCCCGCCCCGCTTCTGGAACAGCGCCGCGTAGCCGGCGACCAGCCCGCCGGGATCCGAGCAGTTCCAGCTATCGGACCAATGGGTTGCGCCTTCGACCGGGATCTTGATCGAGGGTTCCAATGCACGCAGTTCCGCACTGTCCAGCATGGTGCCTTCGACACCGAATTCCGTCCTGAAACGCTCGACCGCGGCGCGGGCCTTGTCCAGCTTGGCGGGCGTACGGTGAAGTTCGATATAGCCGTTGCGGCGGATGATATTGTCGAGCCCCGCCGCCTCGATCAGCGGGCCGTGATGGTCGGTGGATTGCCGGATCAGCTTGCCCCAGACCTTCGAGGCCCGTTTATGCGCGGCGGGCAGAGAGTTCCACGCATAGGCCAGAACCGCCCATGCCTGATCGAGCAGGCCGGGAATGTTCCATTTCACGTCATAGCCGCGCCCCATGGCGATCTGTAGCAGCGCGCCGGGGGCCAGCGGCATCGCATAGGGTTCCACCGCCTCGGTCTGGATCAGCCCGGCATTGCCATAGCTGGTCTCGCGCCCCGGCGCATTGCGATCGACGATGGTGACATCATGTCCACGAGCCTGCAACGCCAGCGCCGTGCTGACGCCGACCATGCCCGCACCCAGAACCAGAATCTCGGCCATGCCTGCCTCCTTGAACAACTTGTATCACGGATGCAGATTTCTACCGTGGGCGGCAAGAAATATCGGGCAATCTTCGGCATCGACCCGAAAATTTGCAAGATTCAGGCGAAAAGCTCGCGGCAAAAGGTCAAAGCTTCGATCAGGGCGTCCACTTCCTCGACGGAATTATACATCCCGAAGGAGGCGCGGGCACTGGCGGTGATTCCATAATGCTCCATCAGCGGCATCGCGCAATGGGTCCCCGCGCGCACCGCGATGCCGCGTTTGTCGAGGATGGTCGAGAGGTCATGTGCATGTGCCCCCTCCATGGTCATGGAGAAGATCGCCCCCTTGTCCGGCGCGTCGCCCTGCACGCTCAGCCAGTTCAACTCGCGCAGCCGGGCGCGGGCATGGTCGCGCAGCACGCGCTCATGCGCGGCGATATTCTCCATGCCGATATCCATCATGTATTCCAGCGCCGCGCCCAGCCCGATCTGGTTGACGATGCCGGGGGTGCCCGCCTCGAAGCGCAGGGGCGGATCGGCATAGGTCACCTCGTCGCGGGCAACGGTGCGGATCATGTCGCCGCCGCCCATGAAGGGGCGCATCTCGGCTTGGCGATCCGCCCGGATCCAGATCGCGCCCGAGCCCGAGGGACCGTAAAGCTTGTGCCCGGTGATGCAGTAGAAATCGACGCCGAGCGCCGACAGATCGACCGGCATATGCACCGCCGCCTGAGAACCATCGACCAGCACCGGCACATCAGTCCCACGCGCGATGGCGCAGACATCGACGATGGTGCCGGTCACGTTCGACATATGGGTGACGGCGATCAGCCTGGTCCTTGGCCCCACGGCTTCCAACACCTTGGCGGGCGGCAGGCTGCCATCGGCTTCGGGTTCGACCCATTTCAGCACCACGCCCTGACGTTCGCGCAGAAAATGCC
This sequence comes from Paracoccus saliphilus, assembly GCF_028553805.1. NCBI lineage: Bacteria > Pseudomonadati > Pseudomonadota > Alphaproteobacteria > Rhodobacterales > Paracoccaceae > Paracoccus > Paracoccus saliphilus. The sequence goes on from NZ_CP067140.1 coordinate 3,862,937, forward strand.
AGGGCACGATATTGGCGTGATGTTCCAGCACTGAAAGCACGATCTCGTCGCCCGGCTGCAGGCGCGGGGCGGCCCAGCCATAGCTGACCAGATTGATCCCCTCGGTCCCGCCCGAGGTGAAGATCACCTCGTCCTCGCGCGGGGCGTTCAGGAAGCGGGCGATGGTAGCCCGGACACGCTCGTAATTATCGGTGGCGAGATTGGACAGGAAATGCAGCCCGCGATGGACATTGGCATATTCGTCCTCATAGGCGCGTGTAATCGCCTCGATCACCTGCCGGGGTTTCTGCGCGCTGGCGCCATTGTCCAGGTAGACCAGCGGCTTGCCATTCACCTGCCGCGACAGGATCGGGAAGTCGGCGCGGATTTTCGCGAGATCATAGTTCATTGCGGCACCTCGGGTATGAGGCCGAAACCGGCGGCCAAGAGGGAAAGAACGAAGCCCACGGCGAACGCGGTGCCGATCACGCCGAGGAAAACCTTGGGGCCGCTGGTGAAACCATGCAGCGCCTTGGCGAATTGCACGGTCAGCCAGAAGAATAGGGCAATGGCAAGGATGCCCAGGATGCCCGCCACTCCCGGCAGGATGAGCGTGGCGGCGATCTGCACCGCCTGCACCAGAAGCAGCACCACCTCGATCCAGACGGTCAGCAGCAGGGCATCCTCGAATGTGCCATGGCCGCCGAACATCCGCCCCACCCCGGCCAGCAACCCGGCGGCCAACAGTACCGCCACCAGTTGCATCCCGGCCAGCACCATGGGTTGCGAGGTCAGGGTCAGGATCGGGCTGCCCTCAGCCGTGCCCTGCGGCAAGGGAAACAATTGCGAGGACAGCCAGGCCAGCAAGGCCGATACCGTCACCGCCAGCATCAGCCCCATCCAGCGGGCAGAGACCGGCCAACCGGCCCCGAGCAGCGCCGTGGCGGCGGCTTCGGGATTGCGGAAGGTCAGACCGACCAGAGTCTTGAATTCGTCGAAAGTCATGCTCGCCTCGCCAACGCCGCGATACCGGCACCCCATATCATCAGAAAACCGATCCCCGACAGGGCTCGCGTCAAGGTCAGTGCCGCGCCCGGCCCGATCAACCCGGCGACCAGCCCGGACAGCAGCACCGCGGGGGCCACCGCCAGGAAGGCCCAGAACAGCGCCAACCGCGAATCCTCTTGCGTCAACCGCCACGGCGTCGCCCGTGAAAGCAATGACAGAAGCCCGGCGACGGCATAGGCGATCAGCGGCATCAGGAACATCACCGCCAGAAGCGAGCCACCCATGCGCGCCTCGAAAGGCACCGACGGATCCAGCGCTGCCGCCCGCGCATGCATCGGGGTCTGCGCGATGAGAAAGATCAGCATCGCGGCCATCAGCACCACCAGCTTGACCCGCTCGGGCATAGCGGACAACCCCCGCACCACCCGGCGCGGGGCCCACCAGCTTTGCAGGATGCGCGGCAGCATGCCGCCCCCTGCACCGGAGCGGTGCGTCACTGGTTGCCGTGCCGGGTCAGCCAAGCTTCCAGCCGATCGTTGATTTGTCCGCGCAGCACCTCGTCCTCGATCTCTTCCAGCGCATCGGCGAGGAAGGACAGCATCAGGAACACGATGGCGCGCTCCTTCGGCACCCCGCGCGAACGCAGGTAGAACAGCGCGGTCTCGTCAATGGCACCGGTGGTCGAACCGTGCGAGCACTGCACGTCGTCGGCATAGATCTCGAGTTCGGGCTTGGCGAGGAACTGGCTGCGCTCGTCCAGAAGCAATGCCTGGCTGATCTGGTAGCCATCGGTTTTCTGCGCACCGGGCTTGACCAGGATCTTGCCCTGGAACACGCCCTCGGCGCCGTTCTTCAGGACCTTCTTGAAGACCTGACGGCTTTCGCAGCGTTCCGCCGCATGCGTGATGAAGACCGTGTCATCATGGTGGAACGGGCCGCGATTCCCATCGCCCAGAACGGCCGCCGCGATATGCGCGCCCGCATCGTCGCCGACGATATCTATGACCGCCTCGTGGCGCATCAGCGTGCCGTTCATCGCAAGCGAGAACGCCTTGAACTGCGCCTCGGCCTCGACACGGGCAAAGATATGCGCAGTGCTCAGCTTTTCCGGTCCGGCCCGGCTGGTCGAGATGTAATGCATCCGCGAGGACGCGGCCATATCGACCTCGAGCACAGAATTGGAGCGTGCACCGGTCATTCCGGTTTCCAGCAAGGTCAGTTCGGCACCTCCCTCGAGGCGCACGAGGTGGTGCCAGATGGAATCGGCGTCCTCGGTCGCACGGCGATGGATGATGTGGACTGGCTTGGCGGGACTGGAGATCACGCGGATCAGCACGCCATCACGCGCCGCAGCCGTATTCAGGGCCGCAAACGGACGGTAGACTGGCTTCTGGCCCGACGCCTCGAGAACGCCATAGTAATCGCACGCCCAATGCTCGCCGTTTTGGTCTGCCTGCGCGAGGCTGTCGATCTCGATCCCTGCCAGTTCCAACGCGTCTGATGCATCGGGGTCGAAGACACCATCGACGAAAACCAATGACAGGCTATCGTTTTCGGCGAACATGCCTTCGGCATGCACCGGAGGATCCGTCTCGATTGCAACGGGCTCTGGCAGCGGCGCGTTGAAGGGGCGCGGATCGGTGTAGCGCCAGTATTCGTCACGCGGCCCCGGCAGCCCCATCTCGCGCAGCCGCGCCAATGCGTCGGCACGGGCACCGGCGGTGAACCCGCCCTTGGGCAGGGACATCGCATCCAGACGCGCTTGCAAGGCGTCGACGGATTTGGGCGCACCGCTGACCTGCGGAGTCACATCCTTGTTCTTGACGGCGGCCTCTGTCATCAGCCGGCCTCCGCCAACAGATCGCCATAGCCTTCATCCTCGACCTGCAGCGCAAGATCCGGCCCGCCGCTCTTCACGATCCGGCCATTCGACATGATATGCACCACGTCGGGCTGAATATGGTTCAGCAGACGCTGGTAATGGGTGATGACCAGGAAACTGCGGTCAGGCGAGCGCAGGGCGTTCACGCCGTCGGCCACCAGCCGCATCGCATCGACATCAAGACCCGAGTCGGTCTCGTCCATGATGCACATGCGCGGCTCCAGCATGGCCATCTGCAGGATCTCGTTGCGTTTCTTTTCACCGCCCGAGAAGCCGACATTCACCGGACGCTTCAGCATCTCGGCGTCGATCTTCAAATCGGCGGCGCGCGCGCGGATGACCTTGAGAAACTCGCCCGAGGACATTTCTTCCTGCCCCCGCGCCTTGCGCTGCGCATTCACCGCGGTGCGCAGGAAGGTCATGTTGCCTACGCCGGGGATCTCGACCGGGTATTGGAATGCAAGGAACAGGCCCGCCGCGGCGCGCTCTTCCGGTTCCATATCCAACAGATCCTCGCCATCCATGGTCGCCCCGCCCTCGGTCACCTCGTAGCCATCGCGGCCCGAGAGCACATAGGAGAGCGTGGATTTGCCCGACCCGTTCGGCCCCATGATCGCATGGACCTGACCGGCGGGGACCTCCAGCGAAAGGCCCTTGAGGATTTGCTTGTCCTCTTCTTCCAGTTTCACATGCAGATTGTTGATCTTCAGCATTTTCTTACCTCAGTCGATGGTGACGGCGGTGCCGGAGGCCGACACCATCAGCATATTGTTGATGACCTCGTAATCGAGATCGACTCCGACCACGGCATTAGCGCCCAGGGTCGTCGCGTAATCCTGCATCTCGGCAAGGGCAGTCAGGCGCGCCTCGGCCAGCGCGGTCTCATAAGCACCCGACCGGCCGCCAACGATATCGCGGATGCCGGCGAAAACATCGCGGAACACATTCGCACCGATGATGGTCTCGCCCGTCGTGATACCGTGATAGGCGGTAATCTTGTGGCCTTCGACGGTATTGGTCGTGGTAACGATCATCCGACGCTGCCCTCCAGAGAAATTGCCACTAGGGCTTGCGCCTCCATGGCGAATTCCATCGGCAACGCCTGAAGAACCTCGCGGCAGAAACCGTTTACTACCAGGGCAACAGCCTCTTCCTCGTCCATCCCGCGCGAGCGGCAATAGAACAGCTGGTCGTCATCCACCTTGCTGGTCGTCGCCTCGTGCTCGACCCGGCTACTGGTGTTCTTGACCTCGATATAGGGCACTGTATGCGCGCCGCATTTGTCGCCGATCAGCAAGCTGTCGCATTGCGTATAGTTTCGGCTGTTCGAGGCACGCGGATGCATACTGACCAACCCGCGATAGGTATTCTGCGCCTGCCCCGCCGAGATCCCCTTGGAGACGATCCGCGAGCGGGTATTCTTGCCCAGATGCACCATCTTGGTGCCGGTGTCGGCCTGCTGATAGTTGTTGGCGATGGCGATCGAATAGAACTCGCCCTGGCTTTCGTCGCCGCGCAGGATGCAGGACGGGTATTTCCAAGTGATCGCGGAACCGGTCTCGACCTGCGTCCACATCACCTTGGCCCGTGCCTCGCGGCAATCGGCACGCTTGGTGACAAAGTTGTAGACGCCGCCCTTGCCCTCCTCGTCGCCGGGGAACCAGTTCTGGACGGTGGAATACTTCACCTCGGCATCTTCCAGCACGACGATCTCGACAACCGCGGCATGAAGCTGGTGCGTATCGCGCTTGGGCGCGGTGCAGCCTTCCAGGTAGCTGACATGCGACCCTTTGTCGGCAATGATCAGCGTCCGTTCGAACTGACCGGTGTTTTCGGCATTGATGCGGAAATAGGTGCTCAGCTCCATCGGGCAGCGCACGCCGGGCGGGACATACACGAACGAACCGTCCGAAAAGACCGCAGAGTTCAGCGTGGCGAAGTAATTGTCCGATTGCGGCACCACCGTGCCGAGATATTTCTTCACCAGTTCGGGATGTTCGCGGATCGCCTCGGAGATCGAACAGAAGATCACCCCGGCCTTCGCCAGTTCGTCCTTGAAGGTCGTGCCCAGGCTGACCGAATCGAAAACCGCATCGACGGCGACCTTGCGGCCTTCGGCCGGCGTGTCGGCCGCGCCCTCGACCCCGGCCAGGATCATCTGCTCTTGCAGCGGGATACCCAGCTTTTCATAGGTGGCCAGCAGCTTGGGATCGATGTCATCCAGCGATTTGGGCTTTTCTTCCATGCTCTTCGGACGGGCATAGTAGTACTGGTCCTGATAATCGATCTTGGGATAGTGCAGCATCGCCCATCCCGGTTCCTTCATGGTCAACCAGCGGCGATAGGCTTCCAGACGCCACTCGGTCATCCATTCGGGCTCTTCGTTCTTCTTCGAGATCAGGCGGACGATATCCTCGCTGAGCCCCTTGGGGGCATATTCCATCTCGATCTCGGTATTCCAGCCGTGTTTGTAGCTGCCCATGTTCTGGACAGTCTCGACCGTTTCGCGGTCTACGCCTTCGCGAACGTCAAGATCGGTGGTCTCGGTCATCTCTTGTCCTTCCTCGGGTCAAGCAGCAGCTTAACCATTCCTGTCGCGCCAGCGTGAATACGCGGATTCCCACGCATCCGCAAATCGGTTCATCTGATCCTCGTCCAAAGTTGGACTTATCGAGATCCGGATCGCGGACTGCGCCTGCGCGTCGTCAAAACCCATTGCCTGAAGCGTCCCGCTGGCCCGAATCTTGCCCGATGAGCAGGCCGAACCTGCCGACACGGCAAAACCCGCAAGATCCATCTGCATGACCTGCGTTTCACCCTTCCACCCCGATGTAAGAAGGCATGTCGTGTTCGGCAAGCGCTTGTTGGTATTTCCGACAATAATCGTTTCCGGCGCGAAAGCGGCCAATCGTGCCTCCAGCGCGTCGCGACGGGCGGCGACCTCGTCCCACAATCCGGCCTCCAGATCGCGCTGCGCTGCCTCTGCGGCGGCGGCAAATCCGGCGATGCCGATCAGGTTCTCGGTTCCCGCGCGGCGGCCCTGTTCCTGTCCGCCGCCGCGAATCCGCGCCTCGATATCGGTACCCTTCTTCAGGATCAGCGCCCCGATCCCCTTCGGGCCGCCCAGCTTATGCGCGCTGACAAAGCCGGCCGTCACATTCAGCCAGTTGAAGGCAAAGGGAATTTTTCCGAACCCCTGGGTCAGGTCACTGACGGCCAGCCCCTCGGGCAGGGACTGGATCACGCCCGTCTCGCTATTGGCAAGCTGCAAGGCAGAACGGCCTGGATGGGCAACCGTCACGACGCCGTCACGATCAACCGGCAGGGATGGCGCGCACCATGCCTTGACCGCCTCGTGTTCGACCGGCGCGCAGGCCATCCCGGCCTCGGCCAAAACCATCGCCGCCGCTTCGGTCGCGCCGGAGGTAAAGACGATATCTGCCCCTTCGGCCCCGAGAGCGGCGGCGATGCGTTCGCGCGCCTGTTCTATCGCCATCTTGGCCGCCCGCCCCTCGGCATGGACCGAGGACGGGTTGCCCGTGAGGTCCATCGCGTCAGTCATCGCCGCCCTGACCTCGGGCCGCAGCGGCGTGGTCGCGTTCCAATCAAGATAGGCCCGGTTCATTCCAGCGCGCCCGCGATGGCCTCGGCCAGACGCCGGGCAACTGCATCCTTGCCCATGCGCGGCCATGCCTCTACCCCATCCGGACGAATCAGCGTAACCGCGTTCTCGTCCCCGCCCATGATCCCGGTTTCGGGGCTGACATCATTGGCGACGATCCAGTCGCAGCCCTTGCGCCCGCGCTTGGCAGTAGCGTTCTCGATCACGTCATGGGTTTCCGCTGCGAACCCCACGACCAGCGCAGGCCTGCCCTGCTCCAACCCGCTGACCCAGGACAGGATATCGGGATTCTCCGTCATCTCCAGCGCCGGAGGATTGTCCGAGCCGTCCTTCTTGATTTTCCGGTCCACAGCATTGATGACGCGCCAATCGGCCACCGCCGCCGCCATGACGGCGGCATCGGCAGGCAAAGCCGCCTCGACGGCATCGCGCATCTGCCGCGCCGTCTCGACCCGGATCACATCGACACCATCGGGCGGCGGGACGGTCGCAGGTCCAGTGATAAAGCTGACTTTCGCGCCCAGATCACGCAGCGACGCCGCGATTGCCGTCCCCTGCGCACCCGAAGAGCGGTTGGCGATATAGCGCACCGGATCGATCGGCTCATGCGTCGGCCCCGAGGTCACGACCACATGCCGCCCCAAGAGCGGCCCCGGAACCACCTGCGCCTCCGGTAGCAACTTCAGCGGAGCGTCCAAAGCCTCGCGGATCGCCGCCATGATCGCCTCGGGTTCGGCCATCCGACCCGGCCCGAATTCGCCGCAGGCCATGTCGCCTTCGTCCGGCCCTACGGTCAGGATTCCGTCATCGCGCAGCGTCGTCAGATTGCGCTGCGTGGCCGGGTGATTCCACATCCGCACATTCATCGCCGGCGCGATCAGCACCCGCTTGTCGGTCGCCAGAAGCAGAGTCGAGGCCAGATCATCGGCCAGTCCATGCGCCATCTTGGCCATCAGATCGGCCGTTGCAGGTGCGACCACCACCAGATCGGCATCGCGGGTAAGTTGGATATGCCCGATCTCGGCTTCTGCCCTGATGTCGAACAGCCCCTCATGCGCGGCCTCTCCGGCTAGGACCGAGACGGTCATTGCGGTGGTGAATTCGGACCCCGCCCGCGTCAGCACGGGCGTGACCGCCATGCCCTCGGCACGGATCAGCCGAATCAGCTGCGGGAGCTTGTAGGCCGCGATACCGCCGCCGATGATCAGAAGGATACGCTTGCCGTTCATGTCGCCCCCAAATCCTGCCCAAACAGATAGCGACCCAACCGCCCCCCCGCAAGGAAAGCCGGATATTAACACCTTCTTAAGCGTGGGCCGTTACACCTGCACGAAGGATGCAGCAGGAAACAAGATGGTCGCAATCGCCTATTCGGTCGCCTTCGAAGGGGTCGAGGCGCGCCTGGTCGAGGTGCAATGTTCGGTCACGGCCGGGCTGCCGGGCTTTGCCATCGTGGGGCTGCCCAACAAGGCCGTCAGCGAAGCCCGCGAACGCGTCAAGGCCGCCTTTGGTGCGCTATCCATCGCCATGCCCAGCAAGCGGCTGACGGTGAACCTGTCTCCCGCCGACATGCCGAAAGAGGGCTCGCATTTCGACCTGCCCATCGCCCTAGCGATTCTTGCCGCGCTCGAGATCGTTCCGGCCGACGAGCTGGCCCGCTGCGTCTGCCTGGGGGAGCTGGCGCTGGACGGCCGTCTGGTTTCAGTCGCGGGTGCCCTGCCAGCCGCCATGGCGGCTGCCGAAGACGACCGTGCCCTGATCTGCCCCCGCCCCTGCGGTGCCGAGGCGGCATGGGTCGAAGCGGTTCCGGTCCTTGCCCCGGCCACGCTGCGCGATGCGGTCGATCACCTGACCGATCGACGCCCGTTGGCCCGCGCCGCTCCCGGCACGATCGGCGATATTCCGACCACTGGCTGCCTGTCGGAGATCAAGGGGCAGGAACGTGCCAAGCGCGCTGCCGAGATAGCCGCAGCCGGGCGACATCATATGTTGATGGTCGGACCGCCCGGAGCGGGAAAATCCATGCTGGCCGCCCGCTTGCCCGGCCTGATGCCGCCACTTGCCCCAAGCGAGGCGCTGGAAACCTCGATGATCCACTCCTTGGCCGGTCAACTGAAGGACGGGGGCATATCACGCCTCGCCCCGTTTCGTGAACCTCATCATACCGCCTCGATGGCCGCGATCGTCGGAGGCGGGCGCGGCGCCAAACCCGGCGAGATCAGCCTCGCCCATAACGGCGTGCTGTTCATGGACGAGTTCCCCGAATTCCCCCGGCAAGTGCTGGAGACCCTGCGCCAGCCCATCGAGACAGGCGAAGTCACGGTCGCCCGCGCAAACGCCCATATCCGCTACCCTTGCCGCTTTCTGTTGATCGCCGCCGCCAATCCCTGCCGCTGTGGATACCTGGCGGACGCAGCACGGGCCTGCTCGCGCGCACCGAATTGCGGCACCGACTACCTGGGCAGGATTTCCGGCCCGTTGATGGATCGCTTCGATCTGCGTCTCGAAATCCCCGCTGTCAGCTTCCACGATCTCGAACTGACCACCGACGGCGAAAGCTCGGTCGAGATAGCCGCCCGGATCGCCGCCGCTCGCGCGGTTCAAACACGACGTTTCCGTGATCATCCCAGCCTGCGCGTGAATGCCGAGGCCTCCGGCGCGATCCTCGACGACATCGCCAGCCCCGACAGCGAAGGGCGCGACCTGATCGCCAAGGCCTCCGAACGGCTCGGGCTGACAGCTCGCGGCTATCATCGCATCCTGCGTACAGCCCGCACGATCGCCGATCTCGATGGTGCCGAGAGTATCCGGGCGCCGCATCTGGCCGAAGCCATCAGCTACCGCCTGCCCTTCATCGCGGGCGGCTGAGAGGTTTCTTGTCAGAACTGATCGGGGAGCCTCACGGCGGCGACAGCGTCGGGATTGAGGCTGCCATTATACTATTTCCCGGAAACCCGCCTCTCGATTGCTTCCCAGATCAAGCCCGCCGCGTTGATTCCATCGAAACGCTCCAGTTCCTGGATCCCGGTCGGCGAAGTGACATTTATCTCGGTCAACCAGCCGTCAATGACGTCGATACCGGTAAAGATCAGTCCCTTTTCGCGCAGCATCGGCCCGATCCGCTGACAAATTTCGCGTTCCCGATCCGTCAGATCAACCTTCTCGGCTCGCCCGCCAACATGCATGTTCGACCGCGCCTCACCCTCTTGCGGAACACGGTTGATCGCCCCGACGGGCTCGCCATCGACAAGAATGATCCGCTTGTCGCCGCGCTTAACCGCCGACAGGTATTTCTGCGCGATCATCGGCTCCCGATTGATTCCGGCATAGGTCTCGAGCAGGGCGGAAAGATTCGGGTCCTCCGGACGAAGGTGGAACACCCCTGCCCCGCCGTTTCCATAAAGCGGTTTGACGATAATCTCTCCGTGACGCTCGCGGAAATACCGGAAATCCGCCAGATCGCGTGCGATCATGGTGGGCGGGGTCAGTTCCGGAAAATCCAGGACCATCAGCTTTTCAGGACAATTACGCACCCAGAACGGATCATTGACCACCAATGTCCCGGGATGCACCCGGTCCAGCAGATGGGTCGAGGTAACATATCCCATGTCGAACGGAGGATCCTGCCGAAGCCAGACCACGTCGAATTCCGTCAGTTCGACCTCTGCCCAATCGCCGAAGGTAACATGGTCACCCTTGCTGCTCCGCAATGTGACCGGACGGCCCCGTGCGAGAACGCGACCCTCGTCATAGCGGAGTTGATCGACCGTGTACTGAAAGAGCCGATGCCCCCGCGCCTCGGCTTCCAATCCGATCCGGAAGGTGCTGTCGCCGTTGATATCAACAGCCTCAATCGGGTCCATCTGCAATGCGACGTAAAGGCTCATCTCGCCCTCCTGAAATTCGTCGCTCGCTTGTCGCCCGGCAACGGGACGGATGCAAGTGGCCCATGCTAACCGCCGAAGGCGTTCTCGATCACCTCTATGCGGCCCATGGCATCGACCAGCGCTGCGTCAAAGCGCATCTCGCTCAACAATCCGGCGGGACGATCCCCGCAGAATTCACAGGCCGCCATGCAGATGCGATCCATCTGCTTTCGGAACAGGCGCTGTCCAGCCTCCGCGTGGGTGGGTGCGGATTTCACCTCGACAAAGATCAGGCAACCACCTCTCTGGCAGATGAGATCAACCTCGCCCGCCTTGCCGCGCCATCGCCTTGCCAGCATATTGTAACCGCGCGTCTCGTAATCGGCGGCCACCCGATCCTCCGCCAGCAACCCCGATACCGCTGCGACCGCGCCTCGCCTTGCACGGCCCACAGATTTCCGGCGCGATCGCCCGATGTCACGCTCGCCATGGATATAAGCCTGCCCGTCGAAACTCCGCGCTTGATAACCCATCCCAAATACCCTCACTAAAGGCAAGAAATCGCCTTAATCCTCGCAGGTCCCGTCCCTCGCCGAGAGAGCAAGAGCTGCCTGATACACATCTCTTCTGCGCAGCCCCAGATCGCGCGCCACCTCTCGTGCAGCATCCTTGACCGTCATGTTCTTCAGCCTTTCCTGCAGAGCCGCCCGGACCTGATCCTCACCGGCGACAACCGGAGTCGGTCGATCTAGGATCAGGACCACCTCGCCCTTCAGGTTCTTCATACGTGGATCGGCCGCCAATTCTGCCGCCGTTCCCCGAATCACCTCTTCAAATTTCTTTGTCAGTTCCCGGGCCATCACGATAACTCGATTCGCCTCGATTTCGAACAACTCTTGCACTGTCTGGTTAACCCGCCTCGGGCTTTCGAACAGGATCACGGTTGCATCGATCATCGCCCATTGCCGTAACCATGACGCCCGTGCCGCCTTGGTCGAGGGCGGGAAGCCGGCAAACAGGAAGCGATCGCTTGGCAGGCCCGACAGGCTCAGTGCGGCCAGCGCGGCTGAGGGGCCGGGAACCACATGCACGCGGCTGCCCTGTGCCGCAGCATCCCGTGCCAGCCGGTAACCGGGATCGGCCACCAGAGGCGTGCCCGCATCCGACGCATAGGCCACGCTGCGGTCATCGCGCAGCGCGGCCAGAATCGCCGGACGCTGCCGTTCCGCATTGTGATCGTGATAGGCTATGATCCTGCGCCCGCGCAGGGGCACACCGTGGATGTCCATCAGGTGCCGCATCACCCTTGTATCCTCGGCCGCCAGCAATTCCGCCGAATTCAGCACGTCCAGCGCATGCAGGGTGATGTCCCGCGCCGCGCCGATCGGAGTGGCGACCAGGTGAAGGCCCGGCTCCAGCGTGACTGCCTCGACATGCGCCGCGATACGTCGGGGCGGCTCATCCGCTTTCGGGCGCTCGCCTTGGTTTCTGCTTGCCGGATATTCGCTCACAGGCATCTCCTTTTGTCGCTCTCGGACCTTCCGCCTGATTGCCATTCGCGGGCGATAGACATACGCTGCCCGTGATCCGCCGATATCTACATTACATCAGGGAAATTTCACATGTCCGCAATTATCACAAGCCGGGGACCAGAGATGTTTCGCCGCCTGGCATTGCGCACCGGGGCCATTCTGTCCGCTTTCGTCATCGCCGCTTGCGAGCCGACCGGTGGGGGCAATGTGACGTCGGTGGGGCCGGAGGCCGGCCAGATGATCGACCCGAACCAGCCGGTGAAGGTGGCATTGCTCGTACCCGGAGGCAGCGGCAACCCCAGTATCGAAACCCTGGCGCGCAGCCTGAAGAACGCCGCCCGGATGGCTGCCGCCGATGCCCAGGGAGCGAGCATCGATCTCAGCATTTACGATACCGGCGGAAGCACCGAACAAGCCGTAGCACGGGCGAATGCCGCCGCCGATGCCGGGGCCAAGATCATCGTCGGTCCGCTTTACGCCGAAGCTGCGAATGCCGTCGGCAACGCCATGATGCCTCGCAATATCAACGTCCTGTCCTTCTCCAACAACACCGAGGTCGCGGGTGGCAATGTCTTCGTGATGGGCACCAATTTCGCCAATATCGCCAACCGGCTGGTTGGCTATGGTGTTCGCCAGGGCAAACGCGATGTCTATGTCGTGGCCGAGAACGACGTCGCAGGCCAGATCGGGGGGCGTGCCATCGAAGCCGCCATCGCCCGCAATGGCGCGCGCCTGGCCGGGCGTAGCAATCACCCGGTCTCGATCACCGGCATCGACTCCGTCACCCCGCAGATCACCGCGGCAGCCAAATCGGGTCAGGTGGATGCGATCTTCATGACCGCCAATCATCAGGCGGTGCTGCCCTATCTCACTGAGAAGCTGGCGGCCGCCGGCGTCACCTCGCAGGTTACCCAGTTCATGGGGCTGACACGTTGGGACGAGCCCAGGTCGCGCATGACGTTGCAACAATTGCAGAATGGCTGGTTCGCGATACCCGATCAGAGGCTCGCTCAGCAGTTCAACGCCCGCTACCAGGCCGCTTATGGCGAAGCCCCGCATGATCTGGCCAGCCTTGCCTATGACAGCATCGCGGCGATCGCCTCGCAGGTTCGCGCCGGCAAGCGCAATGCCCTGACCACCAGCGGACTGACTCAGCGCTCGGGCTTCTCGGGTGTCGGCGGGGTATTCCGGCTCCGGCCCGACCGCACGGTCGAACGGGGACTGGCCGTGGCAACGATCCGCGGCAACCAGTTGGTTGTCCTTGATCCGGCTCCCCGCGGCTTTGGCGGCTTCGGCTTCTGATCTTGAGCGACGCGAACACCGACACCGTCGTTCAAAGCGCCCCGGCACTGCCCGGGGCGCATGCCATATTCGATCCCGACAATTTCCTGCCCCAGCTTGACGCAATATTGTCGGAGCTGGATCAGCCACGCGACATCCGGGTCGCGACGGTCTCGGCGCTGGCCGATGCGCGCGCCACTGCGATGGCCGATATCGAGGCTGGCTTTCAGGGCCATCCGCGCGCCGCGCGCGAATCCGTCCGCGCCATCGCAATGCTGACCGATGGCATCGTCACGGCCATCCACCACGTCGCCATAACCCATCTGCACCCACTGCACTCTTCCTCTGATGCCGAGCGGTTGGCCGTTCTGGCTGTAGGGGGGTATGGCAGGGCCGAGATGGCTCCGGCGTCCGATGTCGACCTGTTGTTCCTCACCCCCTACAAGATCACCCCCTGGGCAGAGAGCGTGGTCGAATCCATGCTCTACATGCTCTGGGACCTGAAACTGAAGATCGGCCATTCGATCCGCACCGTCGATGATTGCCTGCGCCTCGGCACCAGCGACATGACGATCCGTACCTCTCTGGTGGAGCACCGGCTCGTCACTGGCCATGCCCCACTGGCGCAGGAACTAGACGCCCGGCTATGGTCGGAACTGTTCAATAAGACCGTTCCCGAATTCGTCGAGGCCAAACTGGAGGAACGGGATGCTCGGCACCAGCGGCAGGGCGGTCAGCGCTATGTGCTTGAGCCCAACGTCAAGGAGGGCAAGGGCGGGTTGCGCGATCTGCAGACTCTCTACTGGATCGCGAAATATATCCACCATGTCGATCGCGCCGTGGAACTGGTCGATCTGGGTGTGTTTTCCCGCGAAGAGCATCTTGCCTTCTGGCAAGCCGAGGATTTCCTCTGGGCGGTACGCTGTCATCTTCACCTGATCGCCGGTCGGCCTGTGGACATGCTGTCCTTCGACATGCAGGTCGAGGTGGCGAAACGCATGGGCTATGCCGACAGCGCCGCCCGGCGCGGGGTCGAGTATTTCATGCAGGATTACTTCCGCCACGCCACACGCGTCGGCGAACTGACACGGGTTTTCCTGACCGAACTCGAGTCGCGGCATGTCCGCAGCGCGCCATTCCTCGGCCGCCTCTTCCGCAGGCGGCGCAAGCTGAAGGCAGGCTTTATCGATCAGCATGGTCGGTTGGCGATCCAGGACGAGACCGCGTTCCTCCAGGACCCGCTGAACATCCTGCGCCTGTTCGAAGAGGCGCTGCGCACCGGCATCCTGATCCATCCCGACGCCATGCGCCTTGTCGCGTCCAATCTGGATCTGATCGACGAAAATGTCCGCTCGGCTCCCGAGGCGATCCGCATCTTCATGGACCTTTTGCTCAAGCACGGCAATCCCGAACGCTCGCTGCGCCGGATGAACGAGCTTGGCGTGTTGGCCGCCTTCATCCCGGAATTCGAGCCGGTCGTGGCGATGATGCAGTTCAACCTGTATCACCACTACACTGTGGACGAGCATTCCATCCAATGCGTCGCCGCCCTGGCCGAGATCGAACGGGGCGAGCATCCCGAGGACCTGCCGCTGTCCAGCGAGATCATCGAGGAGGGCATCAACCGCCGGGTCCTCTACCTGGCGACCCTACTGCATGATATCGGCAAGGGCCGGCCCGAGGATCACTCGATCCTCGGCGCCCGTATCGCCCGCCGCATAGCCACCCGCTTCGGCTTTTCTCCCGAGGATGTGGAGACGGTGGAATGGCTGGTGCGCAATCACCTGCTGATGTCGGACGTGGCGCAGAAGCGCGACATCTCGGATCCCCGCACCCTGCGCGATTTCGCCAAGGCGGTGAAAACCCGCAAGCGGCTGGACCTGCTTTTGGTGCTGACCACCTGCGACATTCGCGGTGTCGGGCCGAATACATGGAACAACTGGAAAGCAGTTCTGCTGCGCAGGCTTCACCAAGAGACCGCCGCCGCCCTGGATAACGGGCTGGAAGAACTGAACCGCGACAAGCGTCAGAACGAGGCAAAACGCGCCTTGCGTCATCTGCTGATCGCCAAGGGATGGGAAGCCAAGGCGATCCGCTCGGAGATCGCACGCCATTACGATGCCTATTGGCCCGGATTGCCGACCGAGACACAGGCGGTTTTCGCTCAGCTTTTGCACCAGATCGGTCATGACGAGATCCGTATCGATCTGCATCCCGATATCGATCGTGACGCGACCCGCACGGCTTTCGTGCTGGCCGACCATCCGGGCATCTTTTCACGCCTTTGCGGGGCACTGACACTGATGGGGGCGAATGTCGTGGATGCGCGCACCTACACGACCCGCGACGGCTATGCCACGGCAGTCTTCTGGATTCAGGACGCCGAGGGCCACCCTTTCGCCGAGGACCGGCTGCCGCGCCTGCGCCAGACCATCCTGCGCACGCTGAAAGGAGAAATCGTCACGCGCGACGCTTTCGCCACCCGCGACAAGCCGAGAAAGCGAAACCGGGAATTCAGGTTCCCGACCCATGTCACCTTCGATAACGAGGGCAGCGACATCTACACGATCATCGAGGTCGATACGCGTGACCGTCCGGGCCTGCTTTACGACCTGACCCGGACGCTCGCAGTCAATCATATCCAGATCGTGAGCGCGGTGATCGCCACCTATGGCGCGCAGGTGGTTGACAGTTTCTACGTCAAGGACATGTTCGGACTGAAGCTGCACAGCGAGACCAAGCGTCTCTCGCTGGAAAAGAAACTGCGCTCGGCAATCGCCGATGGGGCAAAACGGGCAGAGGAATAGGCGAATGAAATCGGGGCTGGTGCGCGGGTTCCTGTCGGTCGGGATCTGGACCTTCATTTCCCGCGTGTCGGGTTTCATCCGCGACATCCTGATCGCGGCATGGCTTGGCACCGGCCCAGTGGCCGAGGCATTCCTGATCGCCCTGTCCCTGCCCAACATGTTCCGCCGCTTTTTCGCGGAAGGCGCGTTCAATACCGCGTTCGTGCCGATCTTTTCCAAGAAACTGGAAGACCGTGCCGATGCCGAGCGATTTGCTGCCCAAGCATTTTCGGGTTTGTTCACGGTCGTTCTGGTCCTGACCGCGTTGGCGATGATCGCCATGCCGGGACTGGTCTGGCTGATGGCATCGGGTTTTGCCGGAGATGAACGCTTTGCGCTGGCCGTGGAATATGGCCGCATCACCTTTCCCTATATCCTGCTGATCTCGATGGCCTCGATGATCTCGGGCGTGCTGAACGCCAATGGCCGCTTCACCGCCGCCGCGGCAGCGCCCGTCCTGCTGAACCTGCTGTTCATCGTGGCGATGGGGCTGGGCCGTTGGCTGGGCTGGGATCTGGGGCTGACGCTGGCATGGGCCACCCCGCTGACCGGGATCTCGCAACTCGGGCTCGTCTGGTGGGACGCGCATCGCAATGGCTGGACCTTCTGGCCGCGCCGCCCACGCTTCTCGCCCGATATGCGCCGGCTCCTGGCCGTGGCCCTACCCGCCGCCTTTGCCGGGGGCGTGGTACAGCTCAACCTGCTGATCGGACGCCAGGTCGGCTCGCGTTTCGAGGGTGCTATCGGCTGGCTCGCCTTTTCCGACCGCCTCTATCAACTGCCGCTCGGCGTTGTCGGCGCGGCAGTCGCCGTGGTCCTGTTGCCGGAGCTGGCCCGCCGCCTGCGGGCCGAGGATCACGCGGGCGGTCAATCCGCCTATTCCCGCGCCACTGAATTCGGGCTGTTCCTGACCTTGCCCGCCGCCTTTGCCATCGCCGTGATCGCGGAACCGATGGTCGCGACACTATTCGAGCGGGGCGAATTCACGGCCCATGACACCAGCCAGACTGCCAAGGCGCTGATCGTCTACGCCCTTGGCCTGCCCGCTTTCGTGCTACAGAAGATCCTGCAGCCGCTCTATTTCGCGCGCGAGGATACCAGGACCCCGTTCCGCTTCGCCGCCATGTCGATGGTTGTGAACGCAGTCGTCGCCTTCGGGTTGATGTCGATGATCGGCTTCCTCGCGGCCGCGATCGGTACGACGGTCGCGGCATGGGTCATGGTCGGTCAGCTTTGGTGGGGCACCCGCAACATGGGGCAGGCTGCCCGCGCCGATGCTCGCCTGCTGCGTGCAGCCCCACGGATCGCACTGGCCGCTGCATTGATGGCCTTCGCCCTTTGGTTCATGGAGAGCTGGATCGACGCCGCGGGAATCGGCCGCATCCTTGGACTTGCGATCCTCGTCTTCGGCGGCGCCGCGATCTATTTTACCCTGGCCTTCGTCACCGGCGCCTATCGGTTGTCGGAATTGAAGGCCGCGGTTCGTCGATAGGAAAGGTCGGGGCCAAATGGAACCGGCTGCTCATTGCGCCCCGCGATGCCCGGGGGCGCTTCGCCCCGTCGCCGGGTGGTTCTCGAACCAGTGGCGCACCACCCGACGACCCCGGTGGATATTTGCATGAAGAAGAACAGACGAGGGTAAGCCCCTGCCCGTATCGTCACGACGTCACCGTTGCCGAAGCTGCCGCAAGGCCCGCGCCACCCCGCCATCGACCAGCAGGAAGCTCAACCCGAAGCCCATTGCGAAACCGGATATTTCGGCGATCCAGCCATAACCCGTGCCACCGAAGACGATACCGAAAACCAGTTGAAACAGTAGCAGCATGCCAATCAGCGTGAAGGCGCGCATCCGGTTCGCGTTCGCCGCAGCCAATCTTGTCCAGAGCAGGAAGGTAAAGGCGCCGACCAGGCCATAGATAGCAGGATAGCCGCCGATCAGCGGCGCGGGCCGTCCCGGCAGGAAGGACATCGCCACGGTATAGACCAGCGCCCCGCCAACCGCCGATCCCAGATACAGCGCGATGACCGCCCAGGGCCGGAACTCCCGCGCGACCAGATTGCCGAGCGCCAGCGTGAAGGCCAGCACAAACAAAGCCTGTACCATCGAGGAATTGACGAAGGGATAGCTTAGCAGCCGGTAAACCTGTCCCCAATCGATGGCACCCATGGCCCACATCCGTTCCACCATTTCGGGCGCATAGGCGCTCATCTGCAGCCCGGACAGACGCAGCCCCACCCCTTCGGCCCCACCGATCAGCCCGAGTCGGCCCAAGCCGAATACCGCCTCGCTGGCAATGATGGGCATCGCCAGCAGCCAAACGACGGCGGGCAGCGGGTTGATGGGTGATTCATTGGTCCCCTGGTGCATGGGCGCTCCTTCACGGTTGCGGTTGCGGCGGCCAACAGCTAAGCCAAGCTCGATGAAATGCCAAGCAGGCCAGACATGAGCGAGACAAGCAATACGCGCTTTACCCCCCGCATCTTTTCGGGGATTCAACCCTCGGGCGGGCTGACACTCGGGAATTATCTGGGCGCGTTGAAGCGTTTCGCGGCACTACAGGGCAGCGGCTCAGAGACGATCTACTGCATCGTCGACCTGCACGCGATCACCGTCTGGCAGGAGCCGGATATCCTGCGCCAGCGTATCCGCGAAGGCGCTGCGGCCTTCATGGCCTCGGGCGTCGATCCTCGACAGTCGATCCTGTTCAACCAGTCGCAGGTCAGCGCCCATGCCGAATTGGCGTGGCTGTTCAACACCGTGGCGCGGGTCGGCTGGATGTACCGGATGACCCAGTTCAAGGACAAGGCGGGCAAAAACAGCGAGAATGCCAGTCTCGGCCTGCTGGCCTATCCGGCGCTGATGGCGGCCGACATCCTGGTCTACCAGGCCACCGCCGTTCCCGTGGGCGAAGATCAGAAGCAGCATCTGGAACTGACCCGCGACATCGCCGCCAAGTTCAACCATGACTACAAGGTCGAGCATTTCCCACTGACCGAGCCTTTGATCGAAGGCGTCGCCACCCGTGTCATGTCGCTACGCGACGGCTCGAAGAAGATGTCCAAATCCGATCCGTCGGATGCCAGCCGTATCAACCTGACTGACGATGCCGATGCCATCGCGCAAAAGATCCGCAAGGCCCGCACCGATGCCGAGCCATTGCCCGGCAGCATCGAGGGCCTCAAGGATCGTCCCGAGGCGCGGAATCTGGTCAATATCTTTGCTGCCCTCGCGGATCAGACCCCAGACCAGGTTCTCGCCCGGTTCGAAGGGCAGGGCTTTGGCGCATTCAAGCCTGCGTTGGCGGAAGTCGCCGTCGAGGCGCTTTCACCGATCACCCGCAAGATGAGCGAATTCATGGACGATCCGGCCGAGATCGACCGGATCCTGGGCGATGGCGCTAACCGCGCGGATGAACTGGCAACCCCGATTCTCGAACGCACGAAAGAGATCATGGGCCTCCTGCGCAGCCGCGCCTGATCCTTTTAGCGGCCGCCTCCGAACAAGCGATTCAAAAGCTTGCTGAAGATCGAACCGGTTTCGGCAGGCTGCGGCGCGCTGGCCGCGGCTGCGCCTTGCGTTGCACTTGACCCTGCCGCCTCCTCGCTCTGAGCCGTGGCAGGCGGCTCTTCTCGCGGCGCGGCTCTACTGACGACACCAGAGCTTTTCGCCACATGCGATGCGATCGCGTCCATCAGCGGCGGCGACAATGTGTCAAAAGGGTGCAGGCCCAACTCGCGCAGGCGCGCCCGAATGCCGTCCATCCGCGACGGGTCTACCCCGGACTCGATGACCGAGCTGACAAAAGCCGCGAATTCCGGCGCTGACCAGCCATCCTCGGATGACAGTTCCGTATGCACGAAATCCAGACCGTGAAACGGATGATCCGTGTTCTCGATCCGACCATACATATGCACGCCGCAATCCCGACAGCGGTGCCGCTGAATCGGTGCGTCGGCATTCACGATTTCCAGCTTGTCTTCGTTTTCGATCACCTCGACCGCGTCTCGCGAGACGACGGCGATCTGGCTGAAGACCGCCCCTTCCGGTTTCCAGCATTTGGTGCAGCCGCAAACATGGTTATGCGCCGTTTGGGCATTGATGCGAACTTTGACCGGATTGGTGCTGCAATGACAACTCAGGACTCCGCCCGAAAAATTCGAGTCGGTTTGCTTGATGCCGTTATCAACGGCGGGATGAATCATCACCCCATCTGTATTCGCCATGGTCCTCTCCTCCGATGACCGAGCATGGCATAGCGTCGCGCAGACGGGAAGAGTCGGCAAGTCAGCGGAAAGTGGCAGCATCCCGAAGCTGATAATGACGCTGGAAAAACTAAATAACGGTTATCCGGGCGCCGCGTAAACCGCTGACCAATAGTGTGTCTTCCCGTCCGAGCCAATCGCCTGCCCGATTCCGAAATCCCGCAGCTGAGGGATCATGATATTGTCGATATGCCCCCCTGAACCGGCCCAGATCCGCAGAACCTGATCCCGCTCATATGGGCCCGCTGCGATATTCTCGGCCGTCATGCTCGGCCTGTACCCCCGGGCTTTCACACGGTCACCCGGACCGCTGGTCGTATTGCCGCGATGGCTCATGCGCCCCCGCTTGGCCATATCGCAGGCATGTCCGGCCGCCACCTCGGCCAGCACCATGCTGGGACGGAGCGGTGGCAGTCCGCCGCGACCACGGGTCGCGTTAGTGGATTGCACCGCCGCGCCGTTCATCTCCGCCGTGGTTCCAAGGCAAGTCACCTCTCCCCGCAGGCTTTCCCTTGGCGCGGAACCATCCGGGACAACCGTCCCGGCGCATGCGCCAAGTGCCACGCAGCACAGTGCCGCCAACGACGACCTGCCTGACGGGCTCATCCCCCTCCATGAGCAAGGGAAATATACCGCGAGACAAGACCTGTCATCCGTCACAGTGGCCTGTTCACGGCGAGAAAGGCAATCGCGACCCACAGCCAAATTGCGGCTGCGAATACGCCAAGCGTCAACAACAGGAAGCGGGGCAGACCCTGGCGGTCCCACCCTGCCAGCAATGCGGCGATCACCGCGATGGGAAGTAAAAACAGAATAGGCATCTGCGCAGGATACCCCGTGAAGTTGTGAAACGGCAGTAGGTTGATTTCACTATGGCCGGATGTTGCGCAAAGCCCACGCCAGGGTGAGCAGCCTTTTGCTGGAGCCGATGCGAGACGGAGTAGCTATCGGAATTCATGTCCTGCGAAGCCCGGGGTTCCACCCCGGACCCCGGGGATATTTTCATGAATGAGAAATGGCAGATCGAGACCGAACCGCGGCGAGCAGAGCAATGTCCGCATCGGCAAGCGAACCGCCGCGCAACAAGCGCAAAGACCGGGGTATACCTACCCGTCAGGCTAACGGCCGGGTTTCACTCAACGCCTCTGCCGTGCGCGACAGCCCGGGTGCCAATGGCAGCAGATCAGCCTGCAAGGCGTGGTAGATATCCGGCTTGCCCGCGAATTGCGTCGCTGCAGGACGATTGTCTTCACCCAGTTCGGGGAACCAGCCGCCGCGTGAATGATCGATCAGGCAAGAATCGGCAAATTGCCAGAGCCGCCGATACCAGGTTTCATCGCTGTCCCGGCGCTCCAGCTTGCTCAGCGCGGCCAGTGCCCCGATGGCTTCGGTCACCGGCCACCAGTAGCGGGCCGGATTATCGACCTCTCCGCCGAATTTCAGCGTGTAGGCGAAGCCCTGCCTTTCCTCGTTCCAGGCATCCGCCAGGGCACGTTCGACCAGCGCGCGTGCATGCGTGGGCATCTCGGCATCCGGCCGTCCCGCCAGATCCCAGTATTGCAGTAGCAACCGCGCCATCTCGAAGGAATGACCCGGAGTGGTTCCGGCAGGCCGGAACATCGGATTTCCCGCATATCCACGATCGGGTTGCCAGTTCTCGTCGTAATGCTCGGGGATGCGCCAGTTCTCATTCGCTGCCTGTCCGGCGATGAAAAAGTTCAGGATACGACCGGCGCGGGCCAGATACTCCCCCTCTCCCGTTGCCTCATGAGCGGTCAGCAGCGCCTCGACACCATGCATATTGGCGTTCATGCCGCGATAGGTCGAAAAGGGCTGCCAGTCGCGGGTGAACTCGTCGCGGAACAGCCCGTGCTCCTCGTCCCAGTAATGCCGGTTCAGCACTTCGGCGATGTCGGCCAGCAACCGGTCGGCATCCGGGTGGCCCGCCATTTTCGCGCTGGACGCGGCCAGCAGCACGAAGACATGGCCATAGGCCAGCTTGGTGCCATCGGTCACGCCATCGCCATCGACCGCCCATAGATAACCGCCATGCTGCCTGTCACGATGCCCCTGCCACAGATAGGCCATTCCCTGATCGATGATCCTGGCACGGTCCTTTCGCCCAGCCATCTGCGCAAGCGCATAGGAATGCACCAGCCGGGTGGTCACATGCAATTCCCGCACGCCTCCGGCCAGAGGCTTGCCTGCCAGATCCAGCGTATGGAAACCGTCGGTTTCGCGCGGGCTGGCATCGAAGAAATCCAGCGCCCACCGCGCATCCCGCACCAGGTAAGCGCGGTGCTTCTCGTCTTCCAGCCAGCAGCCCGAAGCTGCGATATCACCGGGGCCGTCTGTCATCTCTTCCTCCAGATTCAGCGTTTACGCATGGCGTCCATCAGCGCGGCTCCGAAAGACCCCTGCCCGCCATCGCCTTGCGTTGCAGCTTTGCCGCCCTTGGACCTGCCCTGTCCCGTCTTGACTTTTTGCGCGGGCTTGCCCTTTTGTCCCGGATCACGGCGTTCCGTCGGGGCGCCGCCGTCCTTGCGCATCGTCAGCCCGATCCGCTTGCGGGGGATATCCACCTCGGTCACCCGCACCTTCACCACGTCGCCGACTTTGACGACCTCTCCCGGATCCTTGACGAAACGATCGGCAAGCTGGCTGATATGCACCAGCCCGTCCTGATGCACGCCGATATCGACGAACGCCCCGAAGGCCGCAACATTGGTCACCGTGCCCTCCAGCGACATGCCGGGACGCAGGTCCTTGATATCCTCGATCCCATCCGCGAATGACGCAGTGACAAAGCTGGGACGCGGATCCCGCCCCGGCTTTTCCAACTCGGTCAGAATGTCGCGGATGGTAGGCAGGCCGAAATGCGCATCCACGAAATCCTCGGCCCTGAGGCCCTTCAGCGCCGAGCCGTCGCCCATGATCGCGCGAATATCACGACCGCAAGCCTTCACGATCCGGCGCGCCACGCCATAAGCCTCGGGGTGGACCGCCGAAGCATCCAACGGCTCGTCGCCCTCGCGGATACGCAGGAAGCCGGCGCATTGCTCATAGGCGCGGGGACCAAGGCCCGTCACATCCTTCAGCGCCGCACGCGAGCGGAACGCGCCATTGCCGTCGCGATGCGCCACGACCGATTCGGCAAGACGCGGCCCCAACCCGGCCACATGCGCGAGCAACGCGCTCGACGCCGTGTTCAGGTCGACGCCGACCGCGTTCACTGCGTCCTCGACAACCGCTTCCAGCGCCTTGGTCAACTGCCGCTGGTCCACGTCATGCTGATACTGCCCGACGCCGATCGATTCAGGCGGCACCTTGACCAGTTCCGCCAGCGGATCCTGCAAGCGGCGTGCAATCGAGACCGCACCACGCAGCGACACGTCCAGGTCAGGGAATTCCTTGGCAGCCAGTTCAGAGGCCGAATAGACCGAGGCCCCCGCTTCGGACACAACCACTTTCGTCGGGGCATTCACCCCCTTGGGCAGACGCTTCAACACATCGGCAACCAGCCGTTCGGTCTCACGGCTGGCGGTGCCGTTGCCGATGGCGATCAAATCCACATCGTGGCGCGAGATCAGCGCCAACAGAGTAGCCTCTGCCCCCGCAACATCTTTCTTGGGCGGAAAGGGATACAGAGTCGCGGTGTCCAGCAGCTTGCCGGTCGCATCGATCACCGCCAGCTTGACGCCGGTGCGGATCCCGGGATCAAGCCCGATAGTCGCCTTGGCGCCGGCAGGCGCGGCCAGCAGCAAATCCCGCAGGTTGCGGCCGAAGACCCGGATCGCCTCGTCATGGGCGCGGTGCCGCAATTCGGTCAACAGGTCGATATACATGGTGTTGGACAATCGCACCCGCCAGGTCCATCCCGCGACCTGCCGCAGCCATTGATCGCCCGGCTGATCGCCCAGCTTACCCATGGCCTGCACGACGATTCCTTCGGCTCGCACTGCCCCCGCCTCGGGATCGGGAGCGATGTCGATGGTCACGACCTCTTCCTTGGCGGCCCGCAGGATGGCCAAGGCCCGGTGCGCGGGTATATCGGCCCATTTCTCGCGATGGTCGAAGTAATCCGAGAACTTTGCCCCCACCTCTTCCTTGCCCGTCACAACCTTGGCCGCGATAAAGGCCTCGGTCCGCATGAATTCGCGCAAGGCCCCCAACAGCGCGGCATTCTCGGACAGTTCCTCGACCAGAATGTCGCGCGCGCCGTTCAGCGCCATTTTCACATCCGGCACCGCCTCGGTCACATAGCTCTGTGCCAATTCCTGCGGATCTGCGCCGCGTTCGTCCTGAATCGCGCGCAGCAGGGGTTCCAGTCCGTTCTCGCGGGCTATCATCGCCTTGGTGCGGCGCTTGGGCTTGAAGGGCAGGTAAATATCCTCGAGCGCGGCCTTGGTCCCGGCTCCGGCGATGGCGCGGGCCAGTTCGTCGGTCAGCTTGCCCTGCTCGCGGATCGAACCGAGGATCGTTTCGCGTCGCGCCTCCATCTCGCGCAGATAACCCAAACGGTCGGCCAGGTTCCGCAGTTGCGTATCATCCAGCCCGCCCGTCACCTCCTTGCGGTAACGCGCCACGAAGGGGACTGTCGCGCCCCCATCCAGAAGCTCGGCCGCCGCCGTCACCTGCGCGGGACTGGCGTTGATCTCGGTCGCGATGAGGCGAGCGATGCGTTGGGTTGAGTCCATATGGTCCTCTCTCATTCCGGGATCGAACTCTTAGCGTTGCCAAGCATTCGCGCCAAGCATCTAATCAAGCTGCAGCTCCGGCAGCTTCGCCGCCTCCTCCTGCAAGACCTTGCCGCCGACACTGTCACGCACCGCCTTCCGCAGGGCACGGGAGCGTTTCAGCACCCGGCGAAAGCTGGTCTCGTTGAGTTCCAGCAGGCTGGTCGGCGTGATCGCGGTGACTTCGGCCCTGCGTGGCTTTCCGGTCAGAACCCCGATCTGCCCGAACATGTCGCCACGGCCAAGGCGGGTGGTTTGACCGGCAACCTCCTGTTCGACAGCGCCCGAGGCCACGAAAAACACGCTGCGGGAAGGACTGTCCTTGCGCGAGATGACCTTGCCCGCATTGACATAGCGGGTGCGCAAGGCGCGGCCAAGGCGTCGCAGCTCGGCCTCGTCCAGATCGGCAAAAAGCGGGAACTGCCGCACCAGCTCCTCCTTGCGAAGTGCGAGGTCCAGATGCGGACGCCCCTCGGATTCGGTACGTCGGCGACCGATATCCTGCATCAAGGCGGTGTGCAGCTCCGCTCCGATCAACCCATCCTCGCGCATGGCATTGTATTCACGCTCTTCCAGCCGCAGGGCCGTGCGACGGATGAACCGGCGCTCCAGCTTCTCGGCATAGCCGGGATATTGCAGCCTCAGCCCCTCGATTGCCGTGCCTACGGCCTCGACCCGGCGGTTCAACAACTCATGCAGCAATTCCGCCACCCGTTTGCCGTGAATGCGGCGAATACGGTGATCAATGAAACCGTGCAAATCTCGCAGGATCAGCCGTTTGGCCAAAAGCATCTCGAACCGGTCAGCAGTCATCCGTGCCAAGGGCCGTGCGATCCGCAGCCGGTTACGCAGGAACGCCGCCAGCCGGAAATCCTTGCCGTAGCGCAGATTACGCCTTGCAGCCCGCTGATAACCCGTGCGCCCGCCCGTCCGCGCCGCCTCTATCAGCCTGTCGGCGTCAAACAGCATCTGCTCGGACAGCCGTGCACTGATGGCACGTTCGCGGAAGCGTTCGAGGATCACTTCGCGTTCATATCCCGCCAGTGCGATCAACCCTAAGGTGATACGGTCGCGGTCAAGGATCTCGGTGTTGTCCTCGGCTTCCGCCCGCTCTACCGCTTCGTCCAGCCGTTCCGCAAAACGCTTGGCCTCGGAGCGGACGGTTTCTCGGGTCAGTTTGTAGTTTTCGGCGGTCTCGGCAACCTCTTCGCGCACTGTCTGCAAGGAAACTGCGATGACCTGGTTCGACAGCGCCACGTCGAGGGGAGACAACTTGTCCAACCCCAGCTTGCCGATCACCCAACGTAAACTCGTGCCCTGCACCAGCAGCGTGAAGAGGGTAAAGCCGGTCGCCAGGATACCCACCAGCCGCTTGGTCTCGACCGGCACACGCAAGCTTTCCGTCACCGCCAGCGCCAGCGCCAATGTAACCGCCCCGCGCAGACCGCCCCAAAGGATCGCACTGCGATAGCGCCTGTCCACATGCGGCGAGACACCCAGAACCGACAGAAGCGGCATCAGCCCGAACAGCACGACGGCACGGGCGAATGTGGCCGCCCCGATAACCACCAGCACCAAGGCAAAATCACCGGGCCGCACCTCGCCCAGAAGACGGGGAATCAACAGCGCAGCGAGGATAAAGATCAGCGCCCCGGCCCAATGCGCCAGCAGGTCCCAGACCTCGCGCAGATTGGTCCAGAAGGCGGGTGAAAGCCGTCCCGGCCCGATGATATTCATGGTCAGTCCAGCGACCACCACCCCGATCACGCCCGAAGCGCCGAAAAGCTGTTCCGAGATGATATAGGCCAGATAGGGCACCGCGACCGATACCGAAATCTGCGCCAGCTCGAAGCGCGCGAACAATGCCATCATGGCAACGGCAATGCGCGCGGTCAGCCATCCTGCGGCAGTGCCGCCGACGAACAGCATGGGAAAACTGCGGATCGCGTCGCCCAGCCCCGGATCGGGCAGCCCGAGCATGACGAACCCCATGAACAGGCCAAACAACGCGATGGCCGCCGCATCGTTCAGCAGGCTCTCGCCCTCGATGATCCGCGCCAGTCGGCGCGGAGCGGACAGCGACCGGAAGATCCCTACTACGGCGGAAGGGTCTGTGGTCGACACGATCGAGCCAATCAGCAGACAGACCACCAACGGCAGCCCGCTGACCCAGGAGAGGGCATAGCCGATGGTCACCGTGGCGACGAAAACCGCCACCACCGCCAATGTGAGAATCGGCACCCAGTCATCCAGCATCCGCCGGACATTCATCCCCAATGTGGCCTGAAAGATCAGCGTGGGCAGGAAGACATAGAGAAACACGTTCGATCGGATCGGCAGCCCCAGGATCGCCTCGGCCACCGGATTCAGCGCATCGGTCAGCTCTGTGCGCAGGAAAAAGATCGCCCCCGCG
Organism: Paracoccus saliphilus; assembly: GCF_028553805.1. NCBI lineage: Bacteria > Pseudomonadati > Pseudomonadota > Alphaproteobacteria > Rhodobacterales > Paracoccaceae > Paracoccus > Paracoccus saliphilus. Next base: position 3,890,365 of record NZ_CP067140.1, read on the forward strand.
CCGATCATCGTGCCGAGAACGGCAAGGATCACACTGTAAGGCAGCGATAATCGCGCCGCCAACGGTTCCGCGAGGCCGATGACAACGAAGAGCGATGCCGCGATGGTGGTCAAAAGAACGATGTCCATATCCCTGCGATAGCGGGAAAAACCCGGGCAGGGAATATCACGGAGCACTTGGGAGGGCGGATATTTTGAAATCTGCCTTGCATCGAGGCGTGTCAGGCGAACCCCGGAGGGATTGATACCCGGCCCTATAGGTATCGCCAGACAATATTATTCTGGGCGTCAGCTAATCCCGGCTGCCAGCAACGCCAGGTCTCGATGGCCACGCCCGGCCAGTTCCGTTGCCGCACCCCATGCGCGCATACCGCTGCGGCAGCACAGCACCACACGCCGCCCGGCCGGAGGTTGCCACGCGGACATGGCTTCGGGCAGCAGGCGCAGGGCACCGGTCGTGACAGCACGCGGAGCCTCGCTTTCCGGGCGTAGCTCTACCACGCAATCGGCGTCGCGCAGATCACTCCGTGAGATGAAAGGCAGCGCCGGGCCGTCGGGTTCCGGGGCGTCGTCGAAGCGAAAGCCGCCAAATCGCCACCCTGCCAGATCGACCGTCACCGCCTGCCCGATGGGCGAAGGCTCCATTCGCAGCAGGACGGACATCGCCATCTGCGCCTGCAACGCCCCCATCACTGCGACCGCCGGCCCCATTACGCCTGCCGTCGCACAGTTTTGTGCCCGCTGCGGCAGATCCGGGAACAATGCCCGCAAGCTTGGGCCGGTGCCGCAGAAACCGCCCATATATCCCTGCCGCCCAAGCACCGAGGCAGCGATCAGTGGCAGCCTGCGGCTCATGCAGGCATCCGAAAGGATATAGCTCACCGCAAAGCTGTCCGCCGCATCAATGACCAGATCGGCACCCTCAAGCATTGCGCCGACCGTGACCGGGTCCAGCCACCCGTGGATTGCCTCGATCGCGATTTCCGGGTTCAGCGCCATGGCCTCGCGTGCAGCGCAATCGGCTTTAGGCTTGCCGATATCGGCATTGCGAAACAGCGTCTGGCGATGAAGGTTGCTCTCATCGACGCAATCGCCATCCACGATCCGCAACCGCCCCACTCCGGCCCCGGCCAGCGCCGGGATCACGGTCGCGCCCAAGCCCCCGGCACCGACGATCAGCACATCGGCAGCGGCCAGCCGTGCCTGCCCCTCTGCCCCAATTTCAGGCAGGATCATCTGGCGATCATAACGGGACATGAGCACCCTCCCGCGTGGCCGCGATCCATTCCCGGCAGCGCGCCTCGGGATCGGGGGCCGTCTGAATGTCGGTCACCACGGCCGCGCTGTCCGCGCCCGCAGCAAAAACACCGGGCAGGCGCTCGGGTGTGAGTCCGCCGATGGCAACCAGTGGCACATCACCCACCCGGCGCTTCCAGCCACGGACACGGTCCAACCCCTGCGGACCCCATTTCATCTTTTTCAACAACGTCGGATAAACCGGCCCAAGAGCGACATATTCCGGGCCGAAGGACAGCGCGCGATCCAGTTCCACTTCATCATGCGTGGACAAGCCAAAGCGCACGCCTCCCCGCCGAAGCGCGTCAAAATCGGCGTCGTCCATATCCTCTTGTCCCAGATGAACGAAATCCACGCGCATATCCAATGCCAGTTGCCAGAAATCGTTCAGCACCAGCTGCGCCCCATGCGCCGCGCAGCAATCGCGGGCCCGCGCCACCTGATCGCGCAGAGCAGCGCCCTCGGCGTCCTTGACCCGCAACTGCACCAGTCGCACGCCCAGAGGCACCAACCGCTCCAACAGATCGGCATTCGCAGTGATGAGATAAAACCGGTCCAGCGTCATGACAGCGCCGCCATGCCGAAAATCGGGGTTGAGGCCACCGCCATATCGCGCTGCCCCATCAACCCGGCCTCATGTGCCAGTCGCCCGGCCTCGACCGCCCCGGCAAAAGCCCGGGCCATTGTCACTGGATCGCCTGCCTTGGCCACGGCAGTGTTCAGCAGCACCGCATCAAAACCCATCTCCATCGCCTTTGCCGCCTGCGACGGTGCGCCCAAGCCCGCATCGATCACCAGCGGAATATCCGGGAAATGTGCCCGCATCGTGCACAGCGCATCCTCGTGCCGCAGCCCCTGCCCCGAGCCGATCGGCGCGCCCCATGGCATCAGCACCCTGCACCCGGCCTCGACCAGCTTCTCGCCCAGGATCAGGTCCTCGGTCGTGTAGGGAAACACCTCGAAGCCATCGGCACACAGGATTCGCGCCGCCTCTACCAGCGCGAATGGATCGGGTTGTAGCGTATCGGCATGGCCGATCACCTCCAACTTGATCCAGTTGGTGTCGAACAGCTCGCGCGCCATCTGCGCCGTGGTGATCGCCTCGCGAGCGCTATGGCAGCCCGCCGTATTGGGCAAAAGCCGGCAACCGCTGGTCTTGATCAGGTCGCGGAACCCCGCGCCCCCCGCCCCTTCCCGGCGCAGGCTGACGGTGATGATCTCTGCCTGCGAGGCGGCAATCGCATCGCTCAGCACCTTGGGCGAGGGATATTGCGCGGTCCCCAGCATCAGCCGCGATTTCGGAGTGATCCCGTAAAACATCGCTCAGCCCCCTTGCATCGGTGACAGCACTTCGATCCGGGCGCCCTCGGTCAGTGCCTTTCCATCCCGCATGCCGCGCGGCACGAATTCGCCGTTCACCGCGGTTGCGACCGAGGGCGCTGCAAGGCCCCGCTCTTCGATCAGTTGGGACAGTGTGGCGGCGGAGGTCTCGACCTGCTCGCCATTCAGTTCAACTCGCATCTCGCATCTCCATCTGCAGGCGATCCGCCAGGGCTTCGGCCAGAGCCGGAGCCATCAGGAAACCGTGGCGATACATGCCGTTGACATGGATACGCCCGCCTTCCTCGCGGATCGCAGGAATATTGTCGGGGAACGCCGGACGCAGCCCTGCGCCCGCTTCGACCAACCGCGCCTCGGCAAAGCCGGGATGCAGGGTATAGGCGGCAGACAGCAGTTCCATGATCGCACGGGCAGTGATCGGGTCGGGATCGTCGGTCTCGACCATCGTCGCGCCGATCATGTAGCGCCCCTGCCCGCGTGGCACGACATAACAGGGAAAGCGCGGATGCAGAAGCCGGACCGTTCGGGTCAGCTCCAGTTCCGGCGCCTCGACGATCAGCATTTCGCCCCTGACCCCGCGCAAATCGGGCAGCAGATCGCGCGCGGCCATCCCCCGGCAATCGATCACCCGCCCGCGCGCCTCTCCCCGCCGGATTGGCACGCCCTCGCCGGTCAAGCGGTCCCGCAGGGCGGTCATGGCAGCGCGCGGGTCCAGATGTGCCTCTTCGGCAAAGAGCAGCCCGCGCACAAACCGACCCTGAAGATCCGGCTCCAGCTTGCCCGGATCGGTCCCCACATGCCCCGTTGTCATCCGCGCGTAGCGATCCAACTCCGCGCCATCGCGTGGCGGAGCCACGACTAATGTGCCGCGCCTGACCACACCCGGCACTCGCGCCGCCCACCAATCGGCGGCGCCTGCACCGGCGCTGACGACCTCGGGCGGCGCGGATTCGCCTTCGCATCCCGGCGCAAGCATCCCCCCGGCCCAATGCGAGGCCGGGGTTGCATCATCCGTCAGAATCTCGACGGGCAGGCCCCGCTCGGCCAAAACGGTCGCGACGCAAAGGCCCGCTACACCGGAGCCGATGACTGAAAACATCAGTCAGTCCCCCCGCACGAACAGGCACCGCGGGAAGATTTTGAAGGAAAGAGTCATCCCTCGACCTTCTCGACGTCTTCGACCGGCATGTAGAGATCACCGCCCTCGCGATATTTCCCGGCCATTTCTTCCATGCCCTTGGCGCGCGCATCGGCGCGGATGTCATGGCTGATCTTCATCGAGCAGAATTTCGGCCCGCACATCGAACAGAAATGCGCCACCTTATGGGCCTCTTTCGGCAGGGTCTGGTCGTGGAAGTCACGCGCGGTATCGGGATCGAGCGAAAGGTTGAACTGATCCTCCCACCGGAACTCGAACCGGGCGCGGGACAGCGCATCGTCGCGCAGCTTGGCCGCCGGGTGGCCCTTGGCCAGATCGGCGGCATGGGCGGCAATCTTGTAGGTAATCACGCCGGTCTTCACGTCATCACGGTCAGGCAGGCCCAGATGCTCCTTGGGTGTGACATAGCACAGCATCGCCGTGCCGAACCAACCGATCATCGCCGCACCGATGGCGCTGGTGATATGGTCATATCCCGGCGCGATGTCCGTCGTCAGCGGCCCAAGCGTGTAGAAAGGCGCCTCGCCGCAATGGGTCAGCTGCTTGTCCATGTTCTCCTTGATCTTGTGCATCGGCACATGGCCGGGGCCCTCGATCATGACCTGGCAGTCTTTTTCCCACGCGATCTGCGTCAACTCGCCCAGGGTTTCCAGCTCGGCGAATTGCGCTGCGTCATTGGCATCCGCGATAGAGCCGGGGCGCAACCCGTCGCCAAGGCTGAAGCTGACATCATAGGCGCGCATGATGTCGCAGATCTCGTCGAAATGCTCATACAGGAATGACTCGCGGTGGTGATGCAGGCACCATTTCGCCATGATCGAGCCGCCACGGCTGACGATCCCCGTCACCCGCTCGGCAGTCAGGTGGATGAAGGGCAGCCGCACACCGGCATGGATGGTGAAATAATCCACCCCCTGCTCGGCCTGCTCAATCAGCGTGTCACGGAACACCTCCCATGACAGGTCCTCGGCCACCCCGTTCACCTTCTCCAGCGCCTGATAGATCGGCACGGTGCCGATCGGCACAGGGCTGTTGCGGATGATCCAGTCGCGGATATTGTGGATGTTGCGCCCAGTAGACAGGTCCATGACCGTATCGGCGCCCCAACGGATCGCCCAGACCATCTTCTCGACCTCTTCCTCCATCGAGGAGGTGACCGCCGAATTGCCGATATTGGCGTTGATCTTGACCAAGAAGTTGCGGCCGATGGCCATCGGCTCGATCTCGGGATGGTTGATATTGGCGGGGATGATTGCGCGGCCCGAGGCTATTTCCTGCCGCACGAATTCCGGCGTGACGTGATCGGGAATGGCTGCGCCCCAGTCATTTCCGTCGCGGACCAGCTTTTCCTTCGCCGCTTTCCGGCCAAGGTTCTCACGGATGGCGACGAATTCCATCTCTGGCGTAACGATACCGGCGCGGGCATAGGCCATCTGCGTCACCGCCCCGCTTTTCGCCCTGAGCGGTTCATGCCGCAGCGGGAATCCCGGCACCAGCCGCTCACCCGTGGCAAAGCCGTTATCCTCGGGCTTGACCACGCGGCCATCGTAACGCTCGACATCCCCGCGTCCGGTGATCCAGTCCTCGCGCAGGCGCGGCAATCCCTTGGCGATATCGATCACCGCCTGCGGATCGGTATAGGGCCCCGAGCTGTCATATACACTCATCGGCGGCTCCATGGCCGAGGGGTGCAGCTCGATCTCGCGCATCGGCACGCGGATATCGGGATGCATCTCTCCCGGATGCCAGGCCTTGCGCGAGGCGGGCAGAGGTCCGGTGGTGATTTCAGGTGCGGCGGGCTGGCTGTGCTTATTCATGGCGTCTCCTCAAGCATCACTCGAAAAGACCCAGAATGATGGTTGAGGCAGAAAGCGACCGAACTGCGGTCCTTGCGGGGCCGCCACGGCCCAAAGAGCGGATGCCCTTCGGTCTTCCTACGCCAGTATCAACTGGGTCAGGTTCAAAGGGTCGCTGCACCGTGACTCGCGTCACCAATCAGCCTCTCAGTCCCTCGGGCGGGACTCCCCTGACGTGACGCAACGTCACAAACACGACAGGACTTGTCAAGCGCGGCTTTGCGCGACGCGGGAAGCGGATATGCGCAGCAGCACGTTGAAAGCCCTTCCCGGCGGGCACAGTTCATATCGGCAAAGCATTTCGTCACGATGAAAGGACGTTCGATGGCTTCCCTTTTCGATCCGTTGCAACTGGGCCCGCTGCGCCTGAGGAACCGCGTCATCATGGCCCCGCTGACCCGCAGCCGTGCCGGTGCCAAACGTGTCCCCAATGCGCTGATGGCCGAATATTACCGCCAGCGTGCCGGAGCCGGACTGATCCTGTCCGAGGCAACCAGCGTCACCCCGATGGGCGTCGGCTATGCCGACACGCCCGGCATCTGGAACGAAGAACAGGTCGAGGGCTGGAAGGCTGTCACCAGCGCAGTGCACGAGGCGGGCGGGACGATTTTCCTGCAGCTCTGGCATGTCGGACGCATCTCTCATCCGATGTTCCTGGACGGAGAGCTTCCCGTCGCGCCAAGTGCCATCCAGCCCGCGGGCCATGTCAGCCTGGTGCGTCCGAAAACCGCCTATGTGACGCCACGTGCGCTGGAAACCGATGAAATCCCTGGCATCGTCGAGGCCTATCGCCAGGGCGCCGAGAACGCCAAACGCGCCGGTTTCGATGGGGTCGAAATCCATGCCGCCAATGGCTACCTCATCGACCAGTTCCTGCAGGATCGCAGCAACAAACGGAGCGACCGCTATGGTGGTTCGATCGAGAACCGGGTGCGACTGCTGAACGAGATCACCGATGCGGTGATCGATGTCTGGGGCGCGAAGCGCGTGGGCGTGCATCTGGCGCCACGTGGGGACAGTCATGACCTGGGCGACAGCGATCCCGCCGCCCTGTTCACGCAAGTCGCCCGCGACATGGCGGCTCGCGGCGTGGCATTCCTCGCCCTGCGAGAGCGGATCGCCGAAGACAGCCTTCTGCCCAAGATCAAGCAGGCTTTCGGCGGCGTGGTCATCGCCAATGAAGGCCTGACCCGTGAAAGCGCCTCGCAATTGTTGGCAGAGGGTCATGCCGACGCCGCCGCCTTCGGGCGCGACTTCATCACGACGCCCGACCTGTCCGAGCGGTTTCGCAAGGGCCTGACGCTGAACGAGGCGAGGCCGGACAGCTTCTATGCCGGCGGAGCGGAAGGCTATACCGATTACCCGGTCGCGGAATCGATCGCCGCAGAGTAAGAACCGCCTCCTGCGCCTGCCACCCCGGTGGGCGCAGTCGGGCATTAAGATTACCTCTATGCCGGAAACCGTGATCGGTGCATGGGCCGACCAGAAATCAGGCGAAATCTGCCCCGGCCTAGAGTCCAAGTTCCCGGAACAGAAAGGGCAATTGTTCGGGCAGATCGTCGGCAATCAGACCGGGGCCAAAGCGTCGGGCAGCCTTGGCGTGGATCGCGACACCAAGCGCGGCTGCTTCGAATGCCGCGATCCCGCGCGCCAGGAATCCGACGATCAATCCGGCGAGGACATCGCCCGTCCCTGCCGTGGCCAGCCATGGTACATCACTGGCCGAATGGATATATGCCTGCCCGTCGGGCGCGGCGATCACCGTGTCGGGGCCTTTCAGAAGCACGACCGCACCGCAGCGCCTCGCCGCCTCGCGCAATGCGTCGACGCGGGAAAAGGCGGGGCCGCGCCGGGGCGTCTCGGCCAGCCGTCCGGCGAGATCGGGAAAGAGCCGTGCGAATTCTCCGGCATGGGGCGTCAGAACGCAGTTATCCGAAAGCCCCTCCGGCCAATGCGGCGCCTGTGCCAACGCCGTCAGCGCGTCGGCATCCAGCACGCAGGGTCGGGCGTGATCCAGCACGACCGGCAGCAAGCTTGCCGCTCGGTCCACACCACAGCCGGGACCAAGGCAGAGCCCGGCAACGCGCGGATCCGTCAGCATCGCCCGCACCTGCCCGGCATCGTCCAATTTGCGCCGCATCAGCGCGTCGGGCGGTCCCGCATGTTCCGCCATGGCGGCGGAGGGCGGGCAGAGCGTCACCAAACCGGCCCCGCCACGCAGCGCAGCCCGCGCGGCCAGCCTCGCCGCTCCGCCATGCCCTGCAGGACCAGCCACCACCAGCGCATGCCCATGGCTGTATTTGTGCCCGGCGGGATGTCCCGCAGAACCCCCCTTGCCCAAGGCAATCCGGGCGCGCGTGCTGAAATCGCCCATGCGGCTGTCCCGGACGGGAAACTCCGGCCAGATGGCGCCAAGCATGGGCGAACGCCTCGCATTCGCCGCCTGATCCACTTGCCTTTCGCGCCAATGCCGCAATCCGATATCTGCGATTACCAGCTTGCCACAGGCAGCGGGGCCCCGCTGCAGGAGATGTCCGGGCTTGGGGCTGTCGAAGGCGACCGTCAAAGTGGCGTTCAGCGGCATCGGGTCCGCATCATCCCCCAGGCCGGAATGCAACCAGACCCCGCTATCCATGCAGAGGCCCGAGGGACAATCGACGGTGACAAGACGCGGGCGCCCATCGCCATTGGCCGTCATCTGGCCGAGGCGACGCAGGACCGCCGCAATCTCGCCCTCTGGTGGACGGGTCAGGCCGGTGCCGAAAATCGCGTCGATACAAATATCGCTGTCGGGAATCCGCCGCAGTTCGCCTTCGGTCAGCGGCGCGATGGGGCCGATCCGTTTCCAGCGGCGTTTCATCTCGGCAGCATCCGGGCCCGGAATATTATCCACCCCCAGGACATGCAAATGCCAACCCGCTTGCGCCAGCAGCCGGGCGATCACATAACCGTCGCCGCCATTATTGCCCGGCCCGCACAGGATCGTCGCGCTTCCCGGCTTGGGCCAGCGCAGGCGAATCTGTCCTGCCACAGCCGCGCCTGCCCGCTCCATCAGCGTCAACCCGGTCACTTCGCCGCTCTCCATGGCGGCGGATTCGATGGCGCGCATTTGGGCGGTGGTGAGAATTTCAGTGCCAAATAGCATCGCATCTGCCTATATTGAGGGCATTATGCCTAAAAAATAGCCATACAAGCCCAGAGCGCGGTTTCTGCTGCCCGATCCTGAGCGTGCCGCATTTACCCGCGCCATGAAACCCGCCAATCAGGCTTCAGGCAAGCCGCGAGGAAGGATCAATAGCGATGAAAAAGATCGAGGCGATCATCAAGCCGTTCAAACTGGACGACGTGAAAGAGGCGCTGCAGGAAGTGGGCGTGCAGGGGCTGTCGGTCACCGAAGTCAAGGGCTTCGGGCGTCAGAAGGGCCACACGGAACTTTATCGCGGCGCTGAATATGTCGTTGATTTTCTGCCCAAGGTGAAAATCGAGATGGTGCTGCCCGACGATCAGGTCGAATCGGCCATCGACGCCATCGTGGATGCCGCGCGCACCGAGAAGATCGGCGACGGCAAGATTTTCGTGTTGCCCGTCGAACAGGCCATCCGTATCCGGACTGGCGAAACCGGCGACGACGCAGTTTAAGGATAACCCACGACTGATATCTGCGCCCGGCCGTGATGACTGCCGGGCCGCATCTACGAAGAAAGGGAAGAGATGCAGATCAAAGAGGTTTTGAAGCTGATCGAGGACGAAGACGTCGCTTATGTCGATGTCCGTTTCACCGACCCCAAGGGCAAGCTTCAGCATGTGACGCTGGACAAGGATCTGGTGGATGAGGACTTCTTCGAGGAAGGCTTCATGTTCGACGGCAGCTCGATCGCCGGCTGGAAATCGATCGACCAGTCCGACATGAAACTGATCCCGGATACCGCCTCGGCCTATATCGATCCGTTCTATGCCGAAAAGACGCTTTGCGTGCATTGCAACGTGGCAGAGCCGGACACGGGTGAGCCCTATAGCCGCGACCCCCGCGGAACAGCCGTGAAAGCAGAAGCTTACCTGAAATCCTCGGGCATCGGCGATGCCGCCTATTTCGGCCCGGAAGCCGAGTTCTTCCTGTTCGACGACGTGCGTTACTCGGTCACACCGCAAAAAGTGGCCTATGAGATCGACGCCGTTGACGCCGCCTGGAACACCGATTCCGAATACGAGATGGGCAACCAGGGCCATCGCGCCGGACACAAGGGCGGCTATTTCCCGGTCAACCCGGTCGATGCCTGCCAGGATATCCGCGGCGAGATGCTGTCCACGATGAAGCGCATGGGCATGAAGGTGGACAAGCACCACCACGAGGTCGCCTCGGCGCAGCACGAGCTCGGGTTGATCTTCGGTTCGCTGACAGAACAGGCGGACAACCTGCAGAAATACAAATATGTCATCCACAATGTCGCTGCCGCCTATGGCAAGTCGGCCACCTTCATGCCCAAGCCCATGAAGGGCGACAACGGCTCGGGGATGCATGTCAACATGTCGATCTGGAAGGACGGCAAGCCGTTGTTCGCAGGCGACAAATACGCCGATCTCAGCCAAGAGGCGCTGTATTTCATCGGCGGCATCCTAAAACATGCCAAGGCGCTGAACGCGCTGACCAACCCCTCGACCAACAGCTACAAGCGGCTGATCCCGGGCTTCGAGGCACCGGTCCTGCGCGCCTATTCGGCCCGCAACCGTTCCGGCTGCGTGCGGATTCCGTGGACGGAAAGCCCCAAGGCCAAGCGCGTCGAGGCCCGCTTCCCCGACCCGGCGGCGAACCCCTATCTGTGCTTTGCCGCCCTGCTGATGGCCGGGCTGGACGGGATCAAGAACAAGATCGATCCGGGTTCGGCCTCGGACAAGGATCTGTACGATCTGCCGCCGGAAGAACTGGCCGAGATTCCAACCGTTTGCGGCAGCCTGCGCGAAGCGCTGGAAGAGTTGGAGAAGGATATGGACTTCCTGCTGGCGGGCGATGTCTTTACCCGCGATCAGCTGGAAGGCTACATGGAACTGAAATGGGAAGAGGTCTATGCCTACGAGCACACGCCTCACCCGGTCGAGTATCAGCTTTACTACTCGGTCTGATCCGGCGCGGACGGATTAAAGGAAAAGGCGCCTCCCCGGAGGCGCCTTTTTGCATTCCGTGATGCGTTGCATCGCACGGGCAACGGCTGCGTGCGTTGCGTGGTGCAACAGCTGGCCGCGGGACGCGGTTCAGGCCAGAAATTGCTGGGATTTCGCCTGCACAAGCTGTGCACCGGGCGTACACAGGGCGTACACCGGCAGCGAGCGCTATACGGCGTTTTTTCGCAACCCCAGCGGTTTTTACCATTCCGGCGCCGAGGTCAGGTGCCACCATGCCCGGCAGAGCAGGCCGGCTGCAACCGCCCTGCCCCCACCCAACTGAGGGCAATCAGCGCGGCAGCAGTTGCAAGGCAAAGCGCCAGCCCCCCAAGCTGATAGCTGAGCCCCGACAACAGCGTGCCCAGCAACCGGCCAGAGGCATTGGCCATGTAGTAAAACCCCACATCCATCGTCACCCGCCCGGAGGTCGAGAAGGCAAGGATCAGGTAGGAATGCAGCGAGGAATTGACCGCGAAGATGGCCCCAAAGACCAGCAGGCCGATCACGATCGCGGCGGTCAGTCCCGCACCCGGTGCGCCCACGCTCCAGATCAGCACGGCCAAAGCCGCCGGGACGACGAACAGGAACCCGGCCCAACGCCGGGCTTCCCGGATCAATTCCGCCTCCGGGCGTTTTGCGGCCCCGAGCATGCGCGGCGCAGCCGCCTGCACCGCCCCGTAAAGGATCGTCCAGACTGCCATGAATGTGCCGATCATGAAGAAGGCGGCGCGGTTGCCCTCTTCCGACCCGTCGGACAGCACCGCGTAGAAATAGATCGGGATGCCGACGACGAACCACACATCGCGGGCACCGAACAGGAACAACCGCGCTGCCGACAGGCGGTTGATGTTCCGGTCCTTGGAAAACACTTCGCGGAACTTCGCGCCTTTCCTGCCCTGCGGCAGCCCCGCCGGCATCTTCAGCAGCACCGCCAGCAGGATCAACGCCAGCACGGCAGCCATCGCCAGGATCGCGGGCACGAAGCCCAGAACGGCTAGCAGCACCGCCCCAAGCAGGAAGCCCGCCCCCTTCACCGCGTTCTTGGAGCCGGTCAGCAGCGCCACCCACCGAAACAGCCCGCCCTCGCCCGAGGGGGCAAGCAGCTTGACAGCGCTTTTCGCGCTCATCTTGGACAGGTCCTTGGCGACGCCCGACGCACCCTGCACCGCCATGACATAGATAACCGAGGCCCAAAGGCTCCAGCCCGGATCGAGCGCCGCCAGCGCCAGAAGCGCCAGCACCTGAATGCCGAGACCTGCATAAAGCGTCGAGGTCAGGCCGAAACGCGCGGCGATCCAGCCCGCCGACAGGTTCGTGACGATGCCCGCCAACTCATAAAGCAGAAACAGATAGGCCAGCTGCACCGGCGAGAAACCGAGCGTATGGAAATGCAGCAGCACCAGCATCCGCAGGGCGCCATCGGTCAGCATGAAGGCCCAATAGGCGGCGGTCACGGTGATATAGGCGGTAAGCCCCTCGGGCCGGGCTGCGGCACTCACAGCGACGCCCCGACCATGCGCGCGACATCGACCAGCCTATGGGCATAGCCCATCTCGTTGTCATACCACGCGTAAATCTTGACCTGCGTCCCCGCGACAACCATCGTCGACGGCCCGTCCACGATGCTCGACCTTGTGTCATTCACGTAATCGGCCGAGACCAGCGGGCGGTCCTCGAAGCCAAGGATGCCTTGCAGCGGCCCCTCGGCGGCGGCGCGCAACATCGCGTTGACCTCTTCGGCGCTGGTCTCGCGGGCCACCTCGAACACGCAATCGGTCAGCGAAGCGTTGAGCAGCGGCACCCGCACCGCATGACCGTTCAACCGCCCCTTGAGCTCGGGATAGATCAGCGTGATCGCCGTGGCCGAGCCGGTCGTGGTCGGGATCAACGAATTCAACGCCGAGCGGGCACGCCGTAGATCCTTGGCCGGGCGGTCCACGATGGTTTGTGTATTGGTCACATCATGGATCGTGGTGATCGAGCCGTGGCGGATACCCAGCCCCTCATGGATGACCTTGACCACCGGGGCCAGGCAGTTCGTCGTGCAGCTTGCCGCCGTGACGATGTCATGCCGGGCGGGGTCGTAGGTCGCGTGATTGACGCCATACACGATATTTGCGACCGGCCCATCCTTGACCGGCGCGCTGACAATCACCTTCTTCACCCCGGCGGCGAAATAGGGGGCGAGTTTCGCCTCGCTCTTGAACACCCCGGTGCAATCGATCACCACATCGACCCCACCCAATGGCAAATCCTCGATGCGCTTCACGTTATGCACCGGCAGGCGGGTGCCATTGACGCTGATACTCTTCGCATCGTGGCTGAACTCGGCGGGCCAGCGGCCATGCACACTGTCGAATTCCAGCAGATGGGCGTGCATCTCGGGATCGCCTGTCGCATCGTTGATCCAGGCGATCTCTGCCCCGCTTTCCAGCAGTGGCCGCAGCGCCAGCTTGCCGATCCGGCCAAGCCCGTTCAGCGCATAGGTGACGGTCATTGTGCCTCCAGGTCGCGGGCGATGTCGTCCACGCGATGTTGCAGCGAAATGCGATCAAGGCTGTCCAGCGGCAAGGCGGTAAAGGCGAGGATACGGTTGCGTAAACCGGCATAGGCCTGCTGGAAGGCCAGCCTCTTCTCTGCCTCGGTCCCCTCTGCCTTCACCGGATCGGGCATGCCCCAATGCGCACTGATCGGCTGGCCTGCCCATGCCGGGCATTCCTCGTTCGCGGCACGGTCGCAGACGGTGAACACGAAATCCATGACTGGCGCATCATCCCCTTGGAACTCGGCGATATTCTTGGCCCGCAGGGCGCTGATGTCATGCCCCTTGTGATCGAGCATCTCGACGGCGAACGGGTTCAGTTCGGAATAGGGATATGTGCCGGCGGAATAGGCGTTGAAACGGTCCCCGGCCTCGAAGCGCAGGATCGATTCGCCAAAGATCGAGCGGGCGGAATTGCCCGTGCAGATGAACAGGACATTGTATTTCCGATCGGACATGGGTCTTTCTCCGGAAAGGGTGGGTTGAATGAATGGCTGGCAAAGGTCGGGGCGGCCACGGCAGCAATCTGCGACCAGGTAGCCGATCAGCGCCGCGGATTGCCTGATCTCGGCACGGTAAAGCAATGATCGGCCCTCGCGGGCCTGCGAGATCAACCCGGCCGCGCGCAGCGAGGCCAGGTAGGATGACAGGGTGTTCTGTCGCGCATCGATTGCCTCGGCCAGCTCTCCGGCGGAAACTTGGTCGGGATAGCGCCGCACCAGCAGGCGGAACAGGGCCAGCCGTTGCGGATGGGCGAGCGAGGCGAGCTGATCTATGCGATTCGTATCCATATTTCGAGAATATTCGATATATTTGGATTGGCAAGCTCGTTTCTTGAACAGGTCGCACGCTATCGGCTGCGGGGGATGGTTGCGTCCCGCGATGGCCGGGGGCGCTGCCCCCGGACCCCCGGGATATTTCCATGAAGAAGAAATATCAGAATCTGAGAAGCTTCAACCTGCTCTAATCGCCCGACGGCCGCCCAAGCGAGCGCTACGTCCCGGTTAATCCAGAAGAAACAGTTTTTTCACCAAGCGTTCACAGATTACGTAGCGTCAGCCACGCAACAGGCGCAATCTGTGTACGTTCTGTGTACAGGTTGTGTACGCGCGGTGTACGCATTGTGCGGCCAAAATCCCAGCATTTGCTGTGTCAATCGCATGATCAATTGCGCACGCCCGCAACAGCGACGCACGCTGCTGTTGCGTCAGGCGAATTTATTGTCGCGCGGGAACCCACGTGGCGCCATCCGGCCCGCCCCGGCACGCTTGCCCAGCCATTCACCAAGATCGCTTTCGGTGCGCGTCTTGCCGCCCGTCATAGGCCAGCTCAGCCCGTCGGTCAGGGTCAGGCAGATCGCGTCCGACAACCCGCCATCCTTGTATTTCTGCAACCGAACGCCCTTGCCGCGACCCATCTCGGGCAGCTCATCCAGCGGAAACACCAGCATTTTCCGGTTCTCGCCCACCACTGCGACATGATCGCCGCTGACCGGCCTGCACAGCAGCGCCTCGCCATTCAGGACCTGCTTGCCGGTCTTGGTTTGCGCCAGGATATCGCCCGATTGCACCACGAATCCGTTGCCCTCTTTCGAAGCCACCAGGTATTTCTCGCCCTCGCGCCACGGGAAGACCGAGATCACCTCGGCCTCATTGGGCAGATCGACCATCAGCCGCAGCGGCTCTCCCATCCCGCGACCTCCGGGCAAGCCATTGGCGGGCAAGGTATAAAAACGTCCGTTCGAGGCGAACACCATCAGCTTGTCGGTGGTCTCGGCATGCAGCGCAAGGCCCGGCCCGTCGCCATCCTTGAACTTCAGTTCGGCATCCAGCGGCTGATGCCCTTTCATCGCCCGGATCCAGCCCATCTTCGACAGAATGATGGTCAGCGGTTCGCGTTCGATCATGGCGTCCATGTCGATCGGCGCAACATCCTCGGCCTCGGTGATCTGCGTGCGGCGCTGACCTTCGGGCGTTGATTTTCCAAGGAGATTCCGCACCTCTTTCAGCTGGTCCGCGATCCGCGCCCATTGCGCGCCCTCATCGGCCAGCATCGCTTCCAGCCCCTCGCGCTCTTCCAGCAGGTTGTCGCGCTCAGCCCGCAGCTCGATCTCTTCCAACTTGCGCAATGCGCGCAGGCGCATGTTCAGGATCGCTTCGACCTGCACATCGCTGAGACCGAATTCGGCCATCATGATCTTCTTGGGCTCGTCCTCGTTGCGGATGATCTCGATCACCCGGTCAAGGTTCAGATAGGCGATCAGGTACCCTTCCAGCACCTCCAGCCGCGCGGCGATCTTCTGCAGCCGGAAATTCGCGCGCCGGACCAGCACCTCGCGGCGGTGATCGAGAAACGCCCGCAGAACCTCCTTGAGGCTGCAGACCTTGGGTACCCGCCCGTCGATCAGCACGTTCATGTTCAGGCTGAAACGGACCTCGAGATCGCTGACCTTGTACAGGGCCGCCATCAGTTGGTCGGGATTCACGCTGCGCGATTTCGGCTCCAGCAGGATGCGGACATCTTCGGTGGATTCATCGCGCACATCGGCGAGAATCGGGATCTTGCGGGTCTGGATCAGCTCGGCAAGCCGTTCAATCAACTTGGATTTCTGGACCTGGTAGGGAATCTCGGTGACCACGATCTGCCATTGGCCGCGGCCCAGATCCTCCTGCTCCCAACGGGCACGAACCCGGAAGGCCCCGCGGCCGGTCCGGTAGGTCTCGGCAATCGATTCGCGGCTTTCGACGACCACCCCGCCGGTCGGGAAATCCGGTCCCTGGATGATCCCGGCGAGCGTGTCGTCACGCGCATCGGGCGTCTTGATCAAATGCAGGCAGGCGTCGATTACCTCGTGCAGGTTATGCGGCGGGACATTCGTCGCCATCCCCACCGCGATCCCCGATGCGCCATTTGCCAGCAGGTTCGGAAAGGCCGAGGGCAGTACCACGGGCTCGGTCAGGGTGCCGTCGTAATTGGGCCGGAAATCGACCGAATCCTCGGCCAGACCGTCCATCAGCGCCTCGGAGGTCATCGCCAGCCGCGCCTCGGTATAACGGGCGGCGGCGGGGTTATCGCCGTCGATATTGCCGAAATTGCCCTGCCCGTCGACCAGCGGGTAGCGCATCGCGAAATCCTGGGCCAGGCGCGCCATGGCGTCATAGATCGCCGCATCGCCGTGCGGATGGTAATTGCCCATCACGTCGCCGGTGATCTTGGCGGATTTGCGGAAGGCGCCATTCGGAGACAATCGCAATTCGCGCATCGCGTAAAGGATGCGGCGATGCACCGGCTTCAGCCCGTCGCGCGCGTCGGGCAAGGCACGATTCATGATCGTGGACAGAGCATAGGTCAGGTAGCGCTCGCCGATTGCGCGGCTGAGCGGCTCGGCCTGGGTGTTCCGTTCGGGGTCGATTGGCAGATCATCTGACATGTCGCTTGGATAGGCCGACGCGCGCCGGCGGTCCAGACGGAAATTCATACCGGGAACATCCTGCCGGATATTGGCGTTGGGAGCGCGAATAAGGTAACGAAGCCGTTACGGGCCAACAAGGAATTATGGCAGCGGAATGATACGATTGTTTTTTTTATTGGTAACGACACTGGCGGTGATTCTCATCGGGCTGTCGGTTTACGGCACGGGCAACCTGCGTACAGAAAATCAGCCGAGCGAAACCGAACAGGCCGCATCGCAAGAGAGCGGAATCGCAACGGACCTCTTGCCCGACCTTTCCAAAGCACCCGAATCGAACGGCGCGGATGGCGCACCTCCCGCCGATCTTGTTCAGGCGGCCGCGCAAACCCCTGAACGCGTGCAGAAGTTCCCCGGCCCGGAGTTGCGCCCATCGCCTGAATATGCAGGCGAAACCCCGGATCAGGCCGCGCCACCCGCGGATGCGGAAGGGCCGATCCTCTACATCACCGGCTCACGGGTGAATTTCCGCTCGGGGCCGTCTACCGGTGACCGGGTGATCGGCGCACTGAATGGTGGCGCGGCAGTCGAGGCCCTGGGGCCGAACGACGGTGACTGGGTGCATATCCGCGATATGGATGGGCGCATCGGCTACATGTCGGGACAGTTCCTGTCCCCCGATGCCCCGTAACGGGATGGCAAGACGGGTTCTCATCACTGGCTGCTCCTCTGGTATCGGGCTGGATGCAGCGCGGCGGATGCAGGCCGAGGGCTGGCAGGTCATCGCCACCTGCCGCAAGGACGAGGATATCGCCGCCCGCCGGTCCGAGGGGATGCAATGCCATCACCTGGAACTTGCCGATCCCGACAGCGTCGCGGAACTGGCGGACCGGGTATTGGCGGATGGCCCTCTGAACGCGCTGGTCAACAATGCCGCTTTCGCCCTGCCCGGCGCGGTCGAGGACATGCCGCGCGGTGCCTTGCGCGCAATTTTCGAGGCCAACCTTTTCGGCACCCATGACCTGACCGTCCGGCTCATCCCGCATTTCCGAGAAAATGGCGGACGGATCGTGAATATCAGTTCGGTCCTCGGATTGGTCGGCATCCCATGGCGCGGCCCCTACGTCGCAACCAAGTTCGCGCTGGAAGGGCTGACGGATGTGCTGCGACTGGAAATGCGGGGAACCGGCGTTCAGGTCGTTCTGATCGAGCCCGGCCCGGTCACCAGCCGGATTCGCGAAAACGCCATCCCGCATTTCGAGCGATGGGTGAACTGGCAGGATAGCGCAAGGGCGGATCAATATCGCGCCAACCTACTGAAACGGCTCTACGAACCAAGCGGCAAGGATCGTTTCGAACTACCCGCTTCGGCCGTCAGCGACCGAATCCTGCAGGCACTGACAGCGGCCAATCCCGCCCCACGCTATTATGTCACAACACCGACCTGGATTTCCGGGATCGGCCGCAGGCTTTTACCGACCCGCGCACTGGACTGGTTCGCGCGCCGCAGCTAGGCTCGCGCGGGAAAGGCGGTTCCCATGCAAGACAAACCCCTCTTCTTTCTCGTCATCCTCGCGGGGCTGGTGGTCTTGGCCATTCTGGCAACCGGGATCGGCGGCTTCGCCCGCGGCGGCGAGTTCAATCGCAAGCACGGCAACCGGCTGATGCGCTGGCGGATCATCGCGCAGGCGATCGCCGTCGCGCTGATCATGTTGTTTATCTGGATGAGGTCCTCCTGATGGTCGTTCTGAACAAGATCTATACCCGCACCGGCGACAAGGGCGACACGGCGCTCTCCGATGGCAGCCGCGTCGCCAAGCACGATCCCCGCGTCGAAGCCTATGGCACCGTGGACGAGTTGAATGCGACGCTCGGATTGTGTCGCCTTCATGCCGCCGACCAACTGGCTGCAAGGCTGTCGGTCATCCAGAACGATCTGTTCGACCTGGGCGCCGACCTGGCCCGCCCGAACATGGAGGCGGACGATCAGGCGGGTTATCCGGTTCTGCGAATCATTCAATCGCAAGTGGAACGGCTGGAACAGGAAATCGATGAGATGAACGCCGATCTGCAACCGTTGCGCAGTTTCATCCTGCCGGGCGGCTCGGTGCTGGCCTCGCATCTGCACCTGTCGCGCACCGTGGCCCGCCGGGCCGAGCGTTGCGCGACCGAACTGGCCCGGAACGGCGACGTCAATCAGGCGGCGGTACGCTATCTCAACCGCTTGTCGGATTGGCTCTTCGTGGCCGCCCGTCAGGCGAATGGGGGCGGCACCGAGGATGTGCTGTGGGTCCCCGGGGCCAGCCGTTAGCGGATGACAGCCGCAAACGTCGCGTCGGATGGCGTTTTTATACTGTAAATCCGCAGAATCTGTCGATAACACTGCCCCCCGACAGATGACGCAAACTAAGGGAGAGAGGCCGATGAAGGTTCTCGTGCCGGTCAAGCGCGTAATCGACTACAACGTGAAAGCCCGCGTGAAGGCGGACGGATCGGGTGTCGATCTTGCGAATGTTAAGATGTCGATGAACCCGTTCGACGAGATCGCCGTGGAAGAGGCGATCCGCCTGAAGGAAAAGGGTGTGGCCGAAGAGGTCGTCGCCGTGTCCATCGGCGTGAAACAGGCGGCCGAGACGCTGCGCACCGCGCTCGCCATGGGCGCAGATCGCGCCATCCTGGTGGTTGCCGCCGATGACGTTCACCAGGATATCGAGCCGCTGGCGGTTGCCAAGATCCTCAAGGCCGTGATCGACGAGGAAAGCCCCAGGCTGGTCATCGCCGGCAAGCAGGCCATCGACAACGACATGAACGCCACCGGGCAGATGCTCTCGGCGCTGTTGGGCTGGAGCCAGGCCACCTTCGCCTCGAAGATCGAAATCGAGGGCGAAGCCGCCAAGGTCACCCGTGAAGTCGATGGCGGGTTGCAGACCATCGAAGTCAAGCTGCCTGCCATCGTGACGGCCGACCTGCGCCTGAACGAGCCGCGCTATGCTTCGCTGCCCAACATCATGAAGGCCAAGAAGAAACCGCTCGATGAAAAGACGGCGGCGGATTACGGCGTCGATGTGACCCCACGCCTCGAGATCGTCTCGACCGGCGAGCCCGAGGGCCGCAAGGCCGGGATCAAGGTCGAATCGGTCGATGAACTGGTATCGAAACTGAAAGAAGCGGGGGTTGTGTAATGGCTGTTCTGCTATTGGGAGAAGTGACCGGCGGTGAATTGAACCGCGACGCTACCTCGAAAGCCGTGGGCGCTGTGAAATCGCTCGGCGATGTGACGGTGCTCTGTGCCGGATCGGCGGCCAAGGATGCCGCGCAGGAAGCCGCTAAAATCGACGGCGTCGCCAAGGTACTGGTCGCCGAGGATGACCGCTACGGCCATCGTCTGGCCGAACCGACGGCAGCGCTGCTGGTCAGCTTGGCGGGCGATTACGATCATATCGTCGCACCGGCCACCACCGACGCCAAGAACATCATGCCGCGCGTTGCGGCGCTGCTGGATGCGATGGTGATCTCGGATGTTTCGGCCGTGATCGATGCGGATACGTTCGAGCGCCCGGTCTATGCCGGCAACGCGATCCAGACGGTAAAATCGAAGGATGCCAAGAAGGTGCTGACCGTCCGCACCGCGAGCTTTGACGCGGCAGGCGAAGGCGGCCCGGCACCTGTCGAGGACGCCACTCTGGCGGATGATCCGGGCCTGTCGAAATGGGTTGCCGACGAGTTCGCCGAAAGCGACCGTCCGGAACTGACTTCGGCTGGCCGCGTGGTCTCGGGCGGCCGCGGCGTCGGCTCCAAGGACGATTTCGCCATCATCGAGGCTTTGGCCGACAAGCTGGGCGCCGCCGTGGGCGCCTCGCGCGCCGCTGTCGATTCGGGCTACGCGCCGAATGACTGGCAGGTCGGCCAGACCGGCAAGGTTGTCGCGCCTGAACTCTACGTGGCTGTCGGCATCTCCGGTGCGATCCAGCACCTGGCCGGGATGAAGGACTCCAAGGTCATCGTGGCGATCAACAAGGACGAAGAGGCGCCGATCTTCCAGATCGCCGATTACGGTCTGGTTGGCGACCTCTTTAACGTCGTCCCGGAACTGACGGAAAAGCTCTGATCGCTTCTTCTTTGTGAAAATACCTCGGGGGAGGCCAGCCCTCCCGGGCTGGGCGGGGGCAGCGCCCCTCCCTTCTTTGACCACGACCGCCTCCGACCAATCGGGGGCGGTTTTGCATTGCGACACCGGATCGGCCACCCTATCGTCGCGGCGATCAAACAAGAGAGGCGGACATGGCGATTGAAAAGGTAGGCGTGATCGGAGCAGGTCAGATGGGCAACGGCATCGCCCATGTCTTTGCGCTGGCGGGCTTCGAGGTGCTGCTCAATGACATCAGTCAGGACGCCCTGGACAAGGCCGTCGCGCTGATCGACCGCAACCTGGAGCGCCAAGTCAGCCGCGAAAAGATCAGCGCCGAGGACAAGAAGACCGCGATGGGCCGGATCTCGACGACGCTGACCCTCACCGATCTTGGCCAGACCGACCTGGTGATCGAGGCCGCGACCGAGCGCGAGACGGTCAAGCAGGCGATCTTCGAGGATCTGGTGCCGCATCTGAAACCCGACACGATCCTGACATCGAACACCTCGTCGATCTCGATCACCCGGCTGGCCAGCCGCACCGACCGGCCCGAGAAATTCATGGGATTCCACTTCATGAACCCGGTCCCGGTGATGCAACTGGTCGAGCTGATTCGCGGCATCGCAACGGACGAGGCAACCTACAAGGCGCTGCACGAGGTCGTCAGGAAACTGGGCAAGACCGCCGCCTCGGCCGAGGATTTCCCGGCCTTCATCGTGAACCGAATCCTGATGCCGATGATCAACGAGGCGGTCTATACGCTGTATGAAGGCGTGGGCAACGTCAAATCGATCGACGAATCTCTGAAACTGGGCGCCAATCATCCGATGGGACCGCTGGAACTGGCGGATTTCATCGGGCTCGATACCTGCCTTGCGATCATGAACGTGCTGCATGATGGGTTGGCGGACACGAAATACCGCCCCTGCCCGCTTTTGACCAAATATGTCGAGGCTGGCTGGCTTGGTCGCAAGACGGGTCGCGGCTTCTATGATTACCGCGGAGAAACCCCGGTTCCGACACGTTAACTTTTTGGATGAAATCTTGTCGGGAATCTGTCATTGATTGGACAGTCAATCAAAAACCGACGGGAGAAAACCAATGCCGATTCTGAAACGCATGAGCGCCGCGCTGATCCTGACGGTCGGCGCGGCGATACCTGCGATGGCCGATGACCCCGCGACATGCGGCACGGTGCATCTATCCGATCCGGGCTGGACCGATATCACCGCCACGAATGGCGTCGCCGCCGTTGTCCTCTCGGCGCTTGGCTATACGCCCGACATTGCCACGCTGTCCGTCCCGGTGGGCTACGAGGCGCTGAAGAACGGCCAGACCGATGTCTTCCTGGGCAACTGGATGCCCGCGCAGCAGAAATTCCGCGACGACCTAGACGCGACCGGCGATATCGAGGAACTGGTCCAGAACCTCGAAGGCGCAAAATTCACCCTTGCCGTGAACAAGGCCGGCGCCGATGCGGGCGTGGCCGATTTCGCTGATCTCGATGCCCAGAAGGACGCTTTCGAGGGCAAGATCTACGGTATCGAGCCGGGTGCCCCCGCGAACCAATCGATCCAGGCGATGATCGAGTCGGATGAATTCGGGCTCGGAGACTGGGACCTCGTCGAAAGCGGCGAGCAGGCCATGCTCGCGCAAGTAAGCCGGAACGAGGATGCAGGCACACCCACGGTCTTCCTGGCATGGGCTCCGCATCCGATGAACGAAGCGATCGACATCACCTATCTGTCGGGCGGCGACGAACAGTTCGGTCCGGATTTCGGTGGCGCGACCGTGCATACGCTGGCGCGCAAGGAATGGGCTGCCACCTGCCCCAATGCCGCGAAGCTGTTCAGCCAGCTGACCTTCGACATCGGCATGGAGAATGTCCTGATGGGCAAGATCCTCGATGACGGCATGGACGCAAAGGACGCGGCGAAGGAATGGATCGCAGCGAACCCCGATGCGGTCGAACCATGGCTCGACGGCGTTACCACGCTGGACGGTGAACCGGCGGAAGACGCATTGATGGCAGCGGAGGCAGAGTGAAACCGAATATCCTGATCCTGATGGCGGATCAGCTGTCAGGGGTATTGTTCCCCGATGGCCCCGCCTCTTTCCTGCACACCCCGAATCTGAAGAAACTGGCGGAGCGTTCGACACGCTTTGCCAATGCCTATACTGGCAGCCCGCTTTGTGCGCCCGGCCGCGCAAGCTTCATGTCGGGTCAATTGCCCCGTCGAACGCAGGTCTATGACAATGCCGCCGAGTTCGCCTCGGACATCCCGACCTATGCGCATCACCTGCGCCGCGCGGGCTATCAGACCTGCCTGTCGGGCAAGATGCATTTCGTCGGCCCGGACCAGATGCACGGTTTCGAGGAGCGGCTGACGACCGACATCTATCCCGCCGATTTCGGCTGGACGCCGGATTACCGCAAGCCGGGCGAACGGATCGACTGGTGGTATCACAATCTCGGCTCGGTCACCGGGGCGGGTGTGGGCGAAATCAGCAACCAGCTCGAATATGACGACGAGGTTGCCTATAACGCCTGCCGCAAGCTCTATGATCTCGCTCGCGGGGCCGATGAACGCCCCTGGTGCCTGACGGTCAGCTTCACCCATCCGCATGATCCCTATGTCGCGCGGCGCAAGTACTGGGACCTGTACGAGGACGCGCCCGAGTTGTCTCCGCCCGAGGCCGTCGCCTACGAGGACCAGGATCCGCATTCGCAGCGGCTGATGGATGCATCGGACTGGCGGGCCTTCGACATCACCGAGGATCACATCCGCCGGGCGCGGCAGGGCTATTTCGCCAATATCAGCTATATCGACGACAAGATCGGCGAAGTCCTCGACGTGTTGGAAACGACCGGGCAGGAAGCGATCATCCTGTTCGTATCCGATCACGGCGATATGCTGGGCGAGCGCGGCTTGTGGTTCAAGATGAGCTTCTACGAAGGCTCGGCGCGGGTGCCGCTGATGATCTCGGCCCCCTCGATGGCGCCGGGGCGGGTCGATCGACCAGTCAGCACCATCGATGTCCTGCCAACACTCTGCGATCTTGCAGACCTGCCGATGGACGAGATTGCGCCATGGACCGATGGTGAATCCCTGGCCGATGGCGGTGCGGATCGCGGACCGGTCCCGATGGAATACGCGGCGGAAGGCAGTATCACGCCACTGGTCGCGATCCGTGACGGGCGGTGGAAATATATCGCCTGTGACGCCGATCCCGAGATGCTGTTCGATCTGGAGGCCGATCCGGACGAGCGGCAAAATCTGGCCGTCGATCCCGGCCATGCGGATATACTGGCTCGCTTGCGGGAGATGGCACATCAGCGTTGGGATCTGGCGGCATATGATGCCGAGGTGCGGCAATCACAGGCCCGGCGCTGGATCGTCTACGAGGCGTTGCGGAACGGTTCCTACTACCCGTGGGATTACCAACCGCTCATGCAGGCCTCCGAGCGTTACATGCGCAACCACATGGACCTGAACGTTCTGGAAGAGAACCAGAGGTTTCCGCGCGGTGAATAAGCGAAGGGGCCGGTTCTCCCGGCCCCTTTCATCTTGCACGATCAGTGATCGGCCTTGGTGTCGCGCTGCTCCATGAACTGGTCGAACTCTGCCTTGTCCTTGGCTTCACGCAGTTTCTGCAGGAAGCTCATGAACTCGCTGTGTTCGTCCTCCAGTCGCTTCAGCGTTTCATCGCGATAGGTGTCAAAAGCCGAATTTCCGGTCGGCACCGCGTGATAACGGGAACCGTGACTGCGCTTGTTGCATCCGAACATACGTTTACTCCAGATCATATAGGCGAGAAGGGCGAGGCCGATGGGCCAGAAGACGACAAAGCCCAGAATCATGGCGATGAGCCATGCGGCCTTGCCGCGTTCGTCCAGCCAGTCGCGC
The DNA here is from genome assembly GCF_028553805.1 of Paracoccus saliphilus. Lineage (NCBI taxonomy): Bacteria > Pseudomonadati > Pseudomonadota > Alphaproteobacteria > Rhodobacterales > Paracoccaceae > Paracoccus > Paracoccus saliphilus. Next base: position 3,915,161 of record NZ_CP067140.1, read on the forward strand.
GCCCGTCCGATAGGCCCCGGACCCGCATTTCGCGGCATTTGATAGTTGGGCAAGCTGTGCGAGGCACTGTGCATTTCCGTGATCCTTCCATGTTAATGTAAATCACATTTACATAGATAGGGGTCGTGATATGCAGGTCAAGAGGTTCTACGGATTTTTTGCCTGAACTCAAATTCGGAGAGCAATCCCTCAACCGTCGCCATCTTCCCAGCCACATTCGCGGCTGTCACGCGGGTAGAGAATAAAGACCGTCGGCTTGTCCATGCCATCGCTGTATCCGGGGCCGTCGGCAATATTGCGGGTCACCGGTCCGGCACATCCGCCCTCGTCATCGTCTCCCGGCAAGGTTTCGAATGTTTCCGCGCGCAAATGACCGGTCGTCAGGCGAAGACGCCCATCTTCCATCAGTTCCGGCTTGACGTGACCTCCGTCGCAATCGATTCCGCAGCTTCCATCCTCCATGTAGCAAGCCGGATATGCCGTAAATTCCCGTGGATCGTCACGGAACAGGATACGCATATGGATGGCGCTAACCCCGGTCTCTTCAATGGTCGTCAGTTTGGCCCTGATATCACGAGCATTCTGTTCTGGATTCGCCTTCAAATGCGCAAGATCATAGGTTCGGCCAAAACAGTCCGAAGCTTCCTTAGCAAAAGCTGTCGCAGCACAGAAGCTGATCACAAGCGATGTCATCAGGATATCACGCATCATTTTCCACCACGGTTTTTGACGGCCTCAACACAAGGCTTGGCCTATAATGGCAAAGCATTTGAACCGATCAATCGTCGGGGATCAGCCCCAACCCACGCAGATAGATGATTACACCGCTTTCCAGCATCTCTGCCGGTTCGACCGGAGCCCGCCTGCCGGGCCTGCCCCTTGAGAACAATTCGACCACGCCATGGCTCATCGCCCAGACATGATTGGCGACCATCCGGGCAGGCGGGCGCTGGCTCTCGGGCAAGCGGCTGGCCAAGGCCTCTGCCGCGCGCAGCAACACGCCTTGCGCCTTCTCGGATGCCTGCGACAATTCAGCGTTCCCGGCAATCGAGATCCCGGACTCGAACATCGCCATGTAATAACCGGGCCGTTCCCGCGCGAAATCCAGGTAAGCCTGCCCCATCCGCAGGAACGCGGTCAGGGTTCGGGGATGACCATCGTCAAAGGCCATGTCCAGCCGTTCGGTGAATTCCAGGAAACCTAGACGCGCGACCTCTTCGATCAGATCATCGCGCCCCTTGAAATGCCGATAAGGTGCGGCAGGCGATACCCCCGCCCGGCGCGCCGCCTCGGACATGGTGAAGGCCTGCGAGCCCAGTTCCTCGATCAGCGCGGCAGTCGCCTCGACCAGCGCTTGCCGCAGATTTCCGTGATGATAGCTCTTGCGGTCAGCCAATTCACTGCCGCCCTACATGCCTTCGCCGAAATAATCGGCCACCAGTTCCTCAAGTGCATCGGCCAGCGCCGCCGCATCGGGTCCGATTGTCGTCACGGTGATCTCGCTGCCGCGCGGAGCGGTCAACATCAAGAGCCCCATGATCGAATCACCCGATACGCTCATCCCGTCCTTTTCCACCGTGGCCTGCGCATCGAAACGCTCGACCACATCGACGAATTTCGCACTGGCCCGCGCATGCAGACCCTTGACGTTGATGATGGACAGGTCACGGGTAACGGAAGAACTCATCTTGCATGGGTTCCCGTGTTGAGCAAGGCCTCGATCGGGACGTTGTAGGAGTTGATATATTTACGGCCCGCCTCCTTGGCGAAAGTCACCGCGTCGGGCACAGGCAAATGCCGCGACTTGGCCAGTTTGACCAGCATAGGCAGATTGGCGCCGTAAAGGATCGTACGATTTCGCATCGCGCAAGCAGGCACAGACAGGTTCGAGGGCGAGCCACCGAACAGATCCGTCACCACGATCACACCATCGCCATGATCGACGGCATTCGCGGCGGCCTGGATCTCGGCCGTCTTTACCGCCCGGTCGTGATCATCCTCGATCGAAACCGCGGCGATGCCGCTTTGCGGCCCCACCACATGCTCGACCGCGGACAGATATTCCCGTGCAAGTCCACCATGTGCGACGATGACAATTCCGATCAACGCGTTCCACCAGTACTAAAGCCATGCATCACGACGCGTTCCCCGGGTTACTGGGCACCTGACCTGCCTTGCTGACAGGCATGTTATCGCCAATAGCCGAGGGCACCGTCATGCGGCGTTCGAGTTCCCTGTGCCTTATTGACACCGGCCATGCCGCATCTGCAAGCGCTACTGCCATTTTTTCAACCAAAGTAACCGAACGGTGTTGCCCTCCGGTACACCCGAAGCCAATTGCGAGGTGAGTCTTGCCTTCCTCGATATGCGCCGGGAGCAAAAAGAGAATCAGATCGCGTATCCGAGAGAAGAATTCCTCGTAGCGCGAATCGGCACAGACGAAGTCCTGGACCTCGGCCTGCGTTCCGTTCAGTTCACGTAGCCCCGCCTCCCAATGCGGGTTAGCCAGAAAGCGGCAATCGAACATCAGGTCCAGACCACGCGGCACGCCCCGCTTGTAGGAAAAGGAATGAACCGAAACGCTCAGCCGCCGGTCGGGGCGCGTGTCGAACCACCGTGCAAGTTCGGCCTTGAGATCATGCGGCGACAATTCGGTCGTATCGACCAGCACATCCGCCCGCCCCTTGATCGGTGCCAGAAGATCGATTTCGCTCGTGACCCCCATCAGCGGCGATCCGTCAGGGGCCAGCGGATGCCTGCGCCGCGTCTCGTTATAGCGGCGCAGCAAGGTGTCCGGCGCACAGTCGAGATACAGCACCTCGGGCGCATAATGCGGATCGCGGGTCAGGCGGTCGATCAACTCGATCACGTTCGTCGCCGAGAAATCCCGGTTGCGCACATCCAGCCCCAGGGCCAGCGGACCCGGACGCGACGGCCCGTCCAAGAGGCGCGGAACCAGCGACAGGGGCAAGTTGTCGATCGCCTCGAAACCCAGGTCTTCCAGAACATTGATAGCCGTCGAACGTCCTGCACCTGACGGCCCCGTCACCAGGACAACGCGCTGCATCGCCGTCGGGTCGAGATCGTTTCGGTCACCCTCGCGAACCATCCGGTTTTCGGCCATGCGATCCAGTCTCCTTCCGCTCGTTGCTATTCGGCGCGTCCCGCCAGCAAACACTGCCGCAATGCGGCATAAAGATGCGACCGATAGGGGCCCAGTGCAAGTGGCAGCCGGGTTCCCAACAAATCGTAGTACCTGGGAAGCGGCAGACGCATATCCTCGCTCTGCCCCAGGTCCACCACAAGCGACAACGCCACCGGCCCCGCGGCCGTGGCGTGCAGGATTCCCACCCCTCGCGCCTCGATCCGGCCGGACAGCGTAGCGGGGGCCTCGGCGATGATCCTGTCCCCCTCCCTGTGCAGATCGGTCCGATCGTCACTCACCAGCGCGGCCCCTACGGCCATGAGCTGCATCGCGAGTGTGGATTTCCCCGAACCGGACGGGCCGAGGATCAAAAGCCCCCTGCCGTCCAGCGCGACCGCGGTTCCATGTAGCTGCTCGGTCCGAATCACATTGCCTCCGATCATCGGCGAGCTTGCCAGCTTTTCCAGCTTTAACCACTCTGCAAGCCATATGATGGCGTTAACATTTAAAGTTTGCGCTAACTGGGATCGCTAGCTTCTTTTTTCATGGGAACCCTGTGCTATAGGCCCGAATTACTGCGTCACATTTCCTTGCAGGCGCCCAGTAAGTCAGGAGCAACATCACATGACCACGCGCGTAAACCCGAATTGCCGGTTGGAGGATCAGGGAATCGAGGGACTCGGCCGGGTTTATTACAACCTGCTGGAACCTGCCCTGATGACCGAGGCCGTCGCCCGCGACGAGGGCAAGATCGGCCTTGGCGGCACCTTTCTCGTCACGACTGGCGCGCATACTGGCCGTTCACCCAAGGACAAGTTCGTCGTCCGCACCCCCGCCGTCGAGGATTCGATCTGGTGGGAAAACAACAAGCCGATGACACCCGAAGCCTTCGACCGGCTACATGCCGACATGCTGGACCATATGAAGGGGCGCGACTATTTCGTGCAGGATCTCTTCGGCGGCGCCGATCCCGAGGAACGGCTGGATGTCCGGGTCGTGAACGAACTGGCTTGGCACGGCCTGTTCATCCGCCACATGCTACGCCGTCCCGAAGCCGACGAACTGGCCGGTTTCACTCCCGAATTCACCATCATCAACTGCCCCAGCTTCAAGGCCGATCCCGAGCGTCATGGCTGCCGCAGCGAAACGGTGATCGCGCTGAATTTCGAGAAGAAGCTGATCCTGATCGGCAATTCGGCCTATGCGGGCGAGAACAAGAAATCCGTCTTCACGCTGCTCAACTACTTCCTGCCGACCAAGAACATCATGGCCATGCATTGCAGCGCCAACCACGCCCCGGGCAATCCCGATGACAGCGCCGTTTTCTTCGGCCTTTCGGGCACCGGCAAGACGACTCTCTCGGCCGATCCGTCGCGGGTGCTGATCGGCGATGACGAACATGGCTGGTCCGATCGCGGCATCTTCAATTTCGAGGGCGGCTGCTATGCCAAGACCATCAGCCTGTCGCCCAAGGCCGAACCCGAGATCTACGCCACCACCTCGCGCTTCGGCACCGTGATCGAGAACATGGTTTATGACGAGGACAGCCTGGAGCTGGATTTCGAGGACAACTCGATCACCGACAACATGCGCTGCGCCTATCCGCTCGACGCGATCTCGAATGCCTCGAAAACCAGTCTTGGCGGGCATCCGAAGAACATCATCATGCTGACCTGCGATGCCTTCGGCGTGCTGCCCCCCATCTCCCGGCTGACCCCGGCGCAGGCGATGTATCATTTCCTTTCGGGCTTCACCTCGAAGACGCCGGGCACCGAGGTTGGCGTGAAAGAACCTATCCCGACCTTCTCCACCTGCTTCGGCGCCCCCTTCATGCCGCGCCGCCCCGAGGTTTACGGCAAGCTGCTGCAGGAAAAGATCGCCAAGCACGGTTCAAGCTGCTGGCTGGTCAATACCGGCTGGACCGGCGGCGCCTTCGGCACCGGCTCGCGCATGCCGATCCAGGCGACCCGCGCCCTGCTGGCCGCTGCTCTGGATGGCAGCCTGAACGGTGTCGAGTTCCGTCGCGATCCGAATTTCGGCTTCGAGGTTCCGGTCAGCGTGCCGAATGTCTCGGATGTCCTGCTCGATCCGCGCAAGACCTGGGACGACCCGGAAGCATATGACGAACAGGCCCGGAAACTGGTGCAGATGTTCAGCGACAATTTCGCGCAGTATCTGCCCGGTATCGATGACGAGGTCCGTGCGGCGGCCATCGGCTGACGGTCCCTATTGCGTCCCGCGACGACCGGGGGGCTGCCTGCCCCCCGGCACCCCCCGGGGATATTTACATGAAGAAGAAGGGGCATTGGGCTGCGGAACCTGGTCAAGCCGAGTCCCCTCCCCTTGAACCACGAGGCCCGCGACGTTGCGCGGGCCTCGCTTGTTTCCAACGTGACGAATGAACCGGATGCGGCTCAGGCGCCGATCTTCCCGCCGCCCTGCTTGGTGATCGCCACCACCGAGGGGCGCACCGGCATCGCATCGTCGAAATCCGGCCAGCGGGTCGACAGATCTTCGTAATAGGACGGACGTCCGAACTCTTCCCAATCCTCGCCACCGTCGGCCGGATGCTGCACCGCCAAGAAAAAGGTGGTCAAGTCCGGCGTCGGACAAGGTCCGCACATCTCGGCCCCAACCGGCACGCGATAGAACAGCCGCGAAGTTCCGCGGGCCGCGCCTTCAGTATCCATCGCCCACAGCCCATCGGTACGCCCGGTCTTGGACACCGAATTGCCATCGGTCGAGACCCATAGCCGCCCGTCGCTGTCGATGGCGCAATTGTCCGGCATGCCGAACCAGCCGTCCTCGCTGGTCGCGGTCGAGAAGGTCGCGCCGACATCGGCAATCGCAGGGTCGCCGCATTGCACCAGGATTTCCCATGTGCCCTTGGTCGCGGCGAGGTCTCCACCATCCTCGGTGATCTCGATGATATGGCCGAAGGCGTTCTCGACGCGCGGATTGGCGGCATTGGCCTCTTCGCGCCTGGTATTGTTGGTCAGCATGACATAGGCGCGGCCCGTCTCGGAATCCGGCTGGATATCCTCGGGGCGATCCATCGGCGTCGCTTCCAGCAGATCGGCAGCGCGGCGGGTTTCGATCAGCACATCGGCCTGGGACTCGAAACCGTTCTCGGCAGTCAGCGGGCCCTCGCCATGCACCAGCGGCAGCCATTCGACCGAGCCATCTTCGTGGAAACGGGCGACATAAAGCGTGCCTTCATCCAGCAGATCCATATTCGCGGCGCGGTCATCGGGATTGTATGTCCCCGAAGTCACGAATTTATAGGCATAGTCGAAACGCTCGTCATCGCCGAGGTAGAAGACGACACGGCCATCCTTGGCCAAGGCGCTTTCCGCGCCTTCATGCTTGAAGCGGCCAAGCGCGGTGCGCTTTTTCGGCTTGGAGTTCGGGTCATTCACGTCAACCTCGACGACCCAGCCAAAGCGGTTCGGTTCGTTCGGATCCTTCGAGAGGTCGAAGCGATCGTGGTATTTGCCCCAGTCATAGCTTCCGCCCGGCACACCGAAACGCTGGTAATTCTGCGTCTCGCCATGGCCTTCGGGAAGGGTGCCGGTGAAATAGCCGTGGAAGTTTTCCTCGGCCATGATGTAGGTGCCCCAGGGCGTCACACCCCCGGCGCAATTGTTGATCGTGCCCAGGACCTCTGTCCCGGTCGGATCGGCCTTGGTCTGCAGGCGGGCATGACCGGCGGCGGGGCCGCTGATGGTCATCGGGGTCTTGGCGGTGATCCGGCGGTTCAGCTTGCCATCCAGAATCGGCTGCCATTTGCCACCTTCCTTGCGGATCTCGATGACCGTACCGCCATGCGCGGCCATCTCGATATTCACGCGATCCTCGGTCGCCTCGCTCACGGTGATCTCGCCATCGCGGACGGTCACGATGCCGGGGAACATCAGGTGCTCGTTGGTATATTCGTGATTGACCACCAAGAGCCCGTGATCGTCGGCCCCCTCCAGCGGGATGAATCCGACGAAATCGTTGTTATAGCCGAACTGGCGTTCCTGCGCGGCCTCGGACTGGTTCGCCGGGTCGAAATCCGGTGCATCGGCAAAGACCTTGTCACCCCAACGCAGCAGCACATCGGCGTCATAGCCCTCGGCGACATGGTGATCGGCATCGACCCCCGCCTTGACCTCGGGGAAGTTGAAGACAGAACCCTCGACCGCGCCCTGCGCATGGGCATCATCGGCGGCCAGCAGCGCCATCGGGCTGACCGTGGCCGAGATCGCCGTCGCCGCCATCGAGCCGCGCAGGAATCCGCGGCGCGAGAAACGGGCGGCGATGATCTCGCCCATGGTGCGGTTATTGGTGGGGTTCAGGCCGGGACCGTCGGCTTCTTCAAGCTGGCTGGTCCGGAACACATGACGGGAAGGCTCGCGATCGCTCATGGCGCTCTCCTGGCTGACGGAAAACAGGCCCGCAAAGCGGGCCGCTCGCCAGAGAGTTAGGGGCGCGATGTAACATGACCGCAAATATCGCGTGAAGGATTTGTGACGGAGATGGCGTATTCGAGTTCCTTGCCCTGGCCGGTGCCGCGCCCGGCCTGAAGGCGCCTTGGATCGCGCGACCGAAGCAAGTTTACCCGGTGCCGTGAGAGAGGATATTGATCAGCTTCCCGGTCGGATCCAGCAGATAAAAGCGACGAACACCCCATGGCTCGTCCGTCAGATCGTATTCTATGCGATGGCCCAGGTCCTTGGCGCGCCTGTAAACTGCATCAACGTTGTCGACCTCGATCGAAAGATCAGGGACCGCTGTGCCAGAGCCGCCCTCGCTGGCAATGCTGACCTGGGTCAGCGCCGTCTCGCCCGACGCCAGGGTCACGATCCAGCCATGATCCATGACGACATCCAGATCGAACAGGTCAGAATAGAACTTGCGCAACTCCTCGACGGAATCTGCGGCAATGTTGGAAACGATGCGTTTGACGGTCATGTTCGCCTCCTCAGACAGCCCAGTCTTTCCCAAACCCTATCGCAGCGCGCGTTGTCTGTGTACGCCCTGTGTACAGGCTGTGTACGGGTTGTGTACGCGCTGTGCAGGTTAAAACCCAGCATTTGCTGGCTGGAATCGCGTCGCGCGGGCAGGTGTTGCACCGCGCAACGCACGCTCCCGTTGCGGCCGTTTATTTGGCTCCGGTTTACAGTCCGAGACAGTGCCGCATCACCGCCTTCTGCGCATGCAGCCGGTTCTCGGCCTCGTCCCAGATCACCGAATGAGGACCGTCCATGACGGCGCTGGTCACCTCGTCCTCGCGATGAGCGGGCAGGCAATGCATGAACAGCGCATCGGGCTTGGCACCCGCCATCAGCTCTTCGTTCACCTGGTAGCCGCGAAGCTGGTTGTGGCGACGCTCCCTGGCGGATTGAGGATCGTGCATGCTGACCCATGTATCGGCAAAGACCAGGTCGGCGCCCTCGACCGCCTTCTGCGGATCGCGCTCGATCGTGACGCCAACCCCTTGTTTCCGCGCGAATTCGAGCGCCCCGCCCTCGGGGTCCAAGGGCGGAGGGCCGGTGAAGGTGAAGTCGAAGCCGAATTGCCCGGCGGCATGGATGACGCTGGCGCAGACATTGTTGCCATCGCCCACCCAGACCACTTTGCGGCCCCGGATCGGGCCGCGATGTTCCTCGAATGTCATCACATCGGCCATGATCTGGCAGGGATGGGTGCGGTTGGTCAGCCCGTTGATGACCGGCACATCCGCATATTCGGCCATCTCCTGCAAGGTCGCCTCTTCAAAGGTGCGGATCATGATCAGATCGACATAGCGCGACAGCACCCGCGCCGTGTCGGCGATGGTCTCGCCATGGCCAAGCTGCATTTCCGAGCCCGACAGCACCATGGTCTGCCCGCCCATCTGCCGCACGCCGACATCGAAGCTGACGCGCGTACGGGTCGAGGGCTTCTCGAAGATCAGCGCGACCATGCGTCCCGCCAGCGGCAATTCGTCATCCGGCGTACCCTTGGGCCGCCCGTTGCGGGCTGTCTTCATGGCATGGGCCTGATCGATGATCGAGCGGAGTTCGTCCTTGGAAGTCGCGTGGATGTCTAGAAAATGTTTCATCTGGATGTCTTTCAGCGATTTGGGCCAACAAGCCCGCTTGTGGCAGCGGGGTCAAGGGGGCGCTGCCCCCGCCGCCGTTCCGGCGGCCCCCCCGGGATATTTTCATGAAGAAGAAGGCATGAAGAAGAAGGGGTGTCATCGGAGGCGGGTCATGATCCTGGCGGGCTGCCCCTCGGAATCGAGACGGATGGTATCGCCCGCGAAGCCGGCCTTTTCATAGGCGCGGATGGCGCGGAGATTTTCCGGGGAAGGATCGATGACCAGAAGCGAGACCTCGCGCAGCAGCAGATCTCCGAGCGCGCGCAGCCATGCGCCGCCATGGCCCTGTCCTTCAGGCGCGGTAAAGACATCGATGGCGATGGCATCTTTTGGAAGGTCGTGGAAATGCGGGGCTTTCCACTCATGCGCCGGACTATGCTGGGCATAGCCGATGGGGGTTTCACCGTGCAGCGCAATCAGTTGCCGCATCGCGGGATTATCCAGATCCTCGGTCACCAGTGCCAGCTGGTGATCGGGAGTCGTCCACCATTCGGCGACCAGCGGATCGCGCAACCATTCGGCCAGCATCGGCAGGTCGTCACGACGCACCGGCCTGAAGCCATAATCAGGCATCGAGACTTTCCGCCGCCTTGTCGAGCCTTGCCACGGCTTCGGCGATTTCCTCCTCCGAGATGTTAAGCGGCGGCAGCAGGCGCAGCGTGTTGTCACCGGCGGGCACAGTCAGGATATGCTGGTCATAGCCCGCCTTGACCAGATCGGCAGGCGCGGATTTGCATTTCAGGCCCAGCATCAATCCCTGTCCGCGCACGGATTCGAACAGGTCGGGATGCGCGGCGACCAGTCCTTCCAGCTTTTGCCGGAACAGGGCGGCCTTGCGGTTCACCTCGGCGAGGAAGGCATCATCGGCGACAATCTCCATCACCCGAGCGCCGACCGCGCAGGCCAGTGGATTGCCGCCATAGGTCGAACCATGCGTGCCCGCGACCATCCCCGCCGCCGCTTTTTCGGTCGCCAGAACCGCACCCAAGGGGAACCCTCCGCCGATGCCCTTGGCGACCATCATGATATCGGGCGTGATCCCCGAATATTCATGTGCGAAGAGCCGTCCAGTCCGGCCCATGCCGCATTGCACCTCGTCCAGGACCAGCAGGGTGCCGGTCCGGTCGCAAAGCTGCCTGATCTCGCGCAGTTCCGCATCGTCCAGCGGGCGGATGCCGCCCTCTCCCTGGATCGGTTCCAGCATCACCGCGGCGGTGCGGTCGGTGATGGCGGCTTTCAGCACCTCGATATCGCCCCAGGGAAATTGTCGGAAACCGGGCATGAGCGGGCCGAAACCCTTGACCATCTTTTCCGATCCGGCCGCCGCGATGGCCCCGGTCGAGCGGCCGTGGAAGGCGCCGTCGAAGGTCAGGATCTCGATGCGCTCGGGATCGCCCTCATCGCTCCAGAACTTGCGCACCATCTTGATCGCCAGTTCCGCCGCCTCGGTGCCGGAATTGGTGAAGAAGACCGTGTCGGCAAAGGTTTTCTCAACCAGCAGACCGGCCAGCTTTTCCTGTTCCGGGATCTGGTAGAGATTCGAAACATGCCAGATCCGTCCCGCCTGTTCGGTCAGCGCGGCCACCAGGTCGGGATTGGCGTGACCCAGCACATTCACCGCGATCCCGGCGCCAAGATCAAGATATCGGGTCCCGTCCGTGGCGATAGCCCAAGCTCCTTCCCCCCGCTCGAACGCAAGGGGGGCACGGTTATAGGTCGGCAGAACATGCGAAATCATGGCGGATTCCCCGGATGGCATGACAGATTTTAGGAAGGGCAGGAGTGATCGGACGGTGACGAAGCGTCAACGTCGGGAGCGAGCAAAACTGGCGGTCCATGCGATCATGGCAACGCCAATAGCGTGCTTTTGCCGGTCTTGCAATCACGGTTTCATCCGATAGCCCGATTTCAGCCAGCGCCAGCACAGATACAACACCGCCACCACCACCAGCAGGCAGATCAGCAGCCCCCGCAATGGCGACGCATCGCTGACGCCGGTCACGCCATAGCGCGCCCCGTCGATCAGGTAGAAGATCGGGTTCCAATGCGACAAGCTGCGGAAGGGCTCGGGCAGCGCCTCGACCGAATAGAAGGTGCCCGACAGGAAGGATAGCGGGGTGATGACGAAATTGGTGATCGCCGCCATCTGGTCGAATTTCTGCGCCATGATCCCGGCCAGGATACCAAGCCCTCCCAACAGCAGGGCCGCCAGCAGCACGAAAGTCACCGCCCAGAGGGGATGTGTGATTCCCGCTCCGGTCACCAGCATCATGCCCGTCCCGATCACAACGGCGACAAGCCCGGCCCGCGCGACTGAACCAGCAAGGTAACCGGCCAGCAGCTCGCCCGCCGACAGGGGCGGCATCAGCGTATCGATGATATTGCCCTGCACCTTGGCCCCGGTGATCGACGATGAGGTATTGGCGAAGGCGTTCTGGATCACCGTCATCATCAGGATGCCCGGACCCAGGAATTGCAGGTAGGGCAACCCCATCACCTCGCTCCGGCCGCGGCCAAGGGCGAGGGCGAAAACCAGTACAAACAGCCCCGCCGTCATCAGCGGCGCAAAGACCGTCTGCTGCCACACCGCCACGAATCTCATCACCTCGCGGGTCGCCAGCGTGCGCAGCCCCAACCAGTTTACCCGGCCGAATCTGCGCACGCCCATGGCGGTTTGCTTTTCTGACATCATTCCGCTCATGCTGCTGTCCTTGAATTCCCGTCGCGTGAAGGCTAAATCTCGGCATCCCGTTTGTGACGGGGTCAATCGCGGGTTTCAAGATGGGGCGGCAGATGAGTCCGCCCGGAAAGGCAACCATGTCCTGGACGGATGAACGTGTCGAGACACTGAAGCGCATGTGGGCCGAAGGCCAGTCGGCCAGTGCCATCGCCAAGGAATTGGGCGGGGTGACCCGCAATGCCGTGATCGGCAAGGTGCATCGCCTTGGCCTGTCGAACCGCAATGACGAGGCCGAGGTCAAGCCCGCCCCTGCCCCGGCGGCCGAGAAAAGGCCCGAGAAAAAGCCGGCGGCGGCCAAGCCTGAGCCCGCGCCAGAACCGGCTGCTGCCAAACCCGAGCCTGCCGCCACCCCGAAAGAGGAGGCGCCGCAGCCCGCCTTCACCCCTTCGCCGCGCCGTCCCATCGTTCCGGCGGGCCAGCCCTTGCCGCCGCAGCCCTCGGCCAACGAGATCAGCCCCGAGGCGCTGGCATCGGTGCGCGAAGTCGAGAAGAAGGCCCGCAAACTGTCGCTGATGGAGCTGACCGAGCGGACCTGCAAATGGCCGATCGGCGACCCCGCAACCGACAAGTTCTGGTTTTGCGGCCTGCCGAGCCAGCCCGGCAAACCCTATTGCGAGGCGCATGTCGGGGTTGCCTTCCAGCCGATGAGCTCGCGCCGCGACCGCCGTCGCTGATCCGATGCCCGGTTTTCCCCGGCTGGCTGCACTCGCCGTCATGCTTCGCGGTGACCAGGTTCTTCTCGCGCGTCGGCGCAACCCGCCCGATGCCGGGATGTGGGGCTTTCCCGGCGGCCATGTCGATCCGGGAGAGACCGCGTTGGCCGCCGCCGCCCGCGAACTTGCCGAGGAAACCGGCATCACCGCGATTCCCCGACTGTATCTCGACAATGTCGACCTGATCCGGCGCGGTCCCGACGGTGAGATCGAGTTTCATTTTCTGCTGGCGGCAGTGCTATGCGACTATGTCTCGGGCGAGCCGGTGGCCGCCGATGACGCGCTGGACGCCGGATGGTGGAGAATCGCGGATGTCCTTGACGGGGATATACCACTCAGCGCGCATGTGACCGACATCCTGCGCCGCGCCGTCAGGCATCGGGAGCTGGCCTGAGATTGCCGGACAGCAATGCTTGCATCAGGAATGTCGGCGCATATGAGGCGAAACGCGACAAAGCTTGATTGCGTCGCGCGATAGCCGGGGGCGCTTCGCCCCCCGGACCCCCAGAGGATATTTACGTGAAGAAGAAATTCGGTGCTCCTGATCTTGTTGGGAGCAAGACAGGACCATCCGCGCCAAAATAGCTGCCGAGAATCAAACCGCGTGGCCCGCAGATCAACTGCAGGCAGACCGCGTTCAATCAAGCCGGTCAGGCAATTCCCAACCGCGCAGCAATTCGGCAGCATCCATCGGTTTCTTGCCTGACCGCTGCGCCTGCAGGATTTCGATGGAACCTTCGCCGCAGGCAATCCGGAAGCCGGGCAGAACCTGCCCTGGTGCGCCCTGTCCTTCGGATAACCGGCTGCGCAGCAGCTTGACCCGCTCTCCGTCGATCTCGCACCATGCCCCCGGAAAAGGTGAGAGGCCCCGGATCTGGCGATCCAGCTCTGTCGCGGGGCGGTTCCAGTCGATACGCGCCTCGGCCTTGTCGATCTTGGCCGCATAGGTCACGCCCTGCTCGGATTGCGCGCGCGCCTGCATGGGCAGTCCGGCCAGCACCTCGACGACAAGGTCAGCTCCCATTTCCGCCAACCGGTCATGCAGATCGGCGGTTGTCTCTCCCGCTCCAATCGGAGTCCGCGCCTCAGCCAGCACGGGTCCGGTATCCAGCCCGGCCTCCATCTGCATGATCGCGACGCCCGTTTCGGCATCGCCGGCCATCACCGCGCGATGGATCGGCGCCGCACCGCGCCAGCGTGGCAGCAGCGATGCGTGGATATTCAGGCAACCGAAATTCGGCATGTCCAAAACCGCCTGCGGCAGGATCAGCCCATAGGCCACCACGACCGCGACATCCGCCTTTAATGCGGCAAAGGCCTCTTGCGCCTCAGGGTCGCGCAACTGCAACGGCGTCCGAACCTCGATCCCCAAGCGTCCCGCCTCGGCATGTACCGGTGAGGGTCGCAGCTTCTGGCCCCGTCCCGCTGCGCGCGGGGGCTGCGAATACACGGCAACGACCTCATGTGCTGCGGCCACCGCCCGCAGGGCAGCAACCGAAAAATCCGGAGTTCCCATGAATACAACGCGCATGCCCGCCTCCTTCTTCTTTGTCCAAATACCTTGGGGCCCGCCAGCAAGTCGCGCCACTGGTTCGGGCGACCAGCCGACGACGGGGCGCTCCCCCCCGGCCTGATTACCCCCGCCGTGCCAACTTGGCCGATTTCTGGACCAGCATCTTGCGCCGCAGCGGCGACAGGCGATCGACATATATCCGCCCGTCGAGATGGTCGATCTGGTGCTGCACGCTGGTCGCCCAGAGCCCGACGAAATCGCGATCCTCGATCTCTCCGTCCATGTTGAGGAACCGCACCGTCACCGCACGGGGCCGCTCGATCCGCGCAGACACGCCGGGCAGATTCGGGCTGGCCTCCTCGTGGCTGCGCATTTTCACGCTGGCATGCAGCAATTCGGGATTGGCCATCCGCACCACCTGCCCCCGCGCCTCGGACGCATCCACCACCGCCAGCCGCAACATGATGCCGATCTGCGGCGCGGCCAGCCCTACACCGGGCATCGCCTCCATCGTGTCGATCATGTCGTCCCAGATCATCCGCACGGTCTCGGTCACCGCCTCGACCGGATCGGCAGAGATATGCAACCGGCGGTCGGCATAGGGAAGGAAGGGGCGGGCCGTCATTCCCGGCCCCACGCCTCAGCCACGCGCCATCTCGCGCTTCAGCTTGACCATCTTGCGGGTGATCATCTGCCGCTTGATGGCCGACAGGTGATCGATGAACAGCACCCCGTTCAGGTGGTCCAGCTCATGCTGCGCACAGGTCGCCCAAAGCCCGTCGAACTCCTGCTCATGCGTCTTGCCGTCCAGCCCCAGCCAGCGCATCTTCACCTGCGCGGGACGGGTCACCTCGGCATATTGCTCGGGGATGGACAGGCAGCCCTCGTCATGGGTGTTGGCCTCTTCCGACGCCCACGTCACCTCGGGATTGATCAGCACCATCGGCTGGCGCTCTGCATCCGGATCGCGATTCGCATCCATCACGAAAATCCGCTTGAGCACGCCCACCTGCGGCCCGGCCAGCCCGACCCCCGGCGCATCATACATCGTCGCCAGCATGTCATCGGCCAGCGCCTCGATCTCGGGCGTGACGCTTGCGATGGGCTCCGCCAGTTTTTTCAGGCGCGGATCGGGATGGATCAGGATCGGTCTAATGTTCATGACAGCGATTTAGGCGATGGCTTCACCTTACGCAACAAGCAGCGTATGCATATGACGAAACGCGAAAACGAGGGAGCCCGCCATGACCCAACCCGATTTCGACGAGGTGATCGACCGCATCGGCACGCATTGCTCGAAATGGGACGACATGGAGGGCGCCTATGGCGTCTCGCCCAGCCAGGGCGGGCTGGCGATGTGGGTAGCCGATATGGATTTCCGCCCCCCCCCCGCCGTCCAGCGCGCCGTCGAGGCGACCGCGGCGCATGGCGTCTATGGCTATCCGGGCGCGAATGCCCCCTATCTCGACTCCATCCAGTGGTGGATGGCGAACCGGCATGGCTGGCAGATCGAGCGCGAATGGCTCCTGACCTGCGCCGGCCTGGTCAATGGCGTGGCGATGGCACTGGACGCCTATACCAGCCCCGGTGACGGTGTGATCGTGATGAGCCCGGTCTATCACGCCTTCGGCCGCGTCATCCGCGCCAGCGGGCGCGAGCTGATCGAGCTGCCCCTGGCCATCGAGGATGGCGGCTACCGCATGGACTGGTCTCAATGGGAAACCATGCTGACGGGTGGTGAGCGGCTGCTGATCCTGTGCTCGCCGCATAATCCCGGCGGCCGCGTCTGGACCGAGGAGGAACTGCGCGAGGTAGCCGATTTCTGCACCCGCCACGAGCTGATCCTGGTCTCGGACGATATCCATTGCGACCTGCTCATGCCCGGCCAGCGCCATCGCATGATCGCCAATGTCGTGCCGGATATCCGCGACCGGCTGGTGACACTGACCGCCGCCACCAAGACATTCAACATCGCCGGCGCCCATATCGGCAACGCGATCATCGCCGATGACGACCTTCGCGCAAAATTCAAGGGCGCGCTGATGGCGCGCGGCGTCTCTCCGGGCCTGTTCGGCATGGATATGGTCGCGGCCGCCTATTCCCTCGAGGGCGCGGCATGGGTCGATGCACTGGTCGAATATCTCGACGGCAACCGCCGCCTCTTCGACGAGGGCTTGAACGCCATTCCCGGCCTGCGCTCGATGCCGCTGCAGGCGACCTACCTGTCATGGGTCGATTTCTCCGGCACCGGGATGAGCACCGCCGAGTTCACTGCCCGCGTCGAAAAGACCGCCCGCATCGCCGTCAATCACGGCACGAGCTTCGGCAAGGGCGGAGAAAGCTTCCTGCGCTTCAACATCGCCACGCCCCGTGCCCGCGTGACCGAGGCGGTCAAACGGCTTCAGGACGCATTCTCCGACCTGCAATGAACCTGCTCGCCCGACTTTTCTCGGCACTGACGCTGGTGGCGCTGATCTGTGCCATCTGGGTTGCGCTGCTTCCTCAGCGCCCTACCACGCCGGATCGCCTCCCTTCCGATCAAACAACACTGACCGGGCCGGTGGACCGCATCCTGATCGAGAAATCCGCCCGCAAGATGACCGCCTTCCGCGATGGCGCTGCACTGAAAACCTACCGTATCGCCCTTGGCTTCGCCCCCGAGGGCGACAAGAGCCAGCAGGGCGACGGCAAGACCCCCGAAGGCATTTTCCGCATCGACCGCCGCAATGACGCCAGCGCCTATCATCTGTCGCTCGGCATCGACTATCCGCAAGCCGAGGATCGCGCCCGCGCCGCCGCCGAGGACATCGACCCCGGCGGCGACATCTTCATCCACGGCCAGCCCAACCAGTTGCCGCGCGGGATTTTATTGCCCGGAGACTGGACGGCAGGCTGCATCGCGATCTCGAATGCCGAGATCGGCGAACTTTTCGCCGCCACCGCCATCGGCACCGAGGTCGAGATCCGGCCGTGAAGCGACCCACGTTGCAATCCGTGTCGCAGACAAGCATATAGAGGCCCAAAGCGAACAAGCCCGGAGCATCTCGCGTATGGTTTATCTGGACTTCGAAAAACCGCTGGCCGATGTCGAAGGCAAGGCCGAGGAACTCCGCGTCATGGCCCGGAAATCCGAAGACGCGGTCGATGTCGACAAGGAAGCGGCGGCGCTGGACAAGAAGGCCGGCGATCTCCTCAAGGACCTGTACAAGAATCTCGATCCCTGGCGGAAAACGCAGGTCGCCCGCCATCCCGACCGGCCGCATTGCCGCAACTATATCGACGGGCTGTTCACCGAATACACCCCATTGGCTGGCGACCGCGCCTTTGGCGACGACCATGCCGTGATGGGCGGCCTTGCCCGGTTCAACGACGCGCCATGCGTGGTGATCGGTCATGAAAAGGGGCACGATACCAAGTCCCGAATCGATCATAATTTCGGCATGGCCCGCCCCGAGGGGTATCGCAAGGCGATTCGCCTGATGGACATGGCGCACAGGTTCGGCCTGCCGGTCATCTCGATCGTCGACACACCCGGCGCTTATCCCGGCAAGGGCGCCGAAGAGCGTGGCCAATCCGAGGCCATCGCACGCTGCACCCAGAAATGCCTGGAAATCGGCGTGCCGCTGGTCAGCGTGATCGTCGGCGAAGGCGGCTCGGGCGGCGCAGTGGCTTTCGCGACCGCCAACCGCATCGCGATGCTGGAACATTCCATCTATTCGGTGATCTCGCCCGAAGGCTGCGCCTCGATCCTGTGGAAGGATTCCGACAAGATGCGCGACGCTGCCTCTGCCCTGCGCCTGACCGCGCAAGATTTGAAGAAGCTCGAGGTGATCGACCGCATCATCCCCGAGCCCTTGGGCGGGGCACAGCGCAAGCCCGAAGACGCGATCAAATCCGTCGGGGAAGGCATCGCCGCGATGCTGAAAGACCTGTCAGGGAAGAAACCCGCCGAGCTGATCAAGGATCGCCGCCAGAAATTCCTGTCGATGGGCTCGAAATCGCTGGCCTGAGACTGGCCGTCATTCTCGGGCAATCCGTTCGCCGCTTCGAAGCGCTCTTCTTCTTTGCCCAAATACCTTTCGGGCTTCGCCGTCAGGTCGCGGCGGTGCTTCGTGAGTCATACGGGGACGAAGTGCGAAATCCCCGTCCTCGCGGGACGCAACAGCTGTGTACGCGCGGTGTACGGTCTGTGCACATCCGGTGTACGCGCTGTGCAGCCGGAATCTCCGGAAAATGCTGGCCCCGACGCCGTTGCAGGCCCCCTGTTGCACCGTGCGGCGTACGCAAGCGTTGCGCAGCCGGTTAAATATCCGGCTGCGACATTCTGGCAACAGTTTTCGCTCTTTCATCTCAACCTTGCCTTGAAAGCTTGCCGTATTCCCCTCTCTGCGGCACTCAATAACCCTGCCCATTGTTCAAGCTGAAAAGGAGGGGCCTGCATGACTAAATGCTTCATCGCATACACCCTTCCCATGGCGGATTTCCTGTCGGTAAACCGACAAGGCTGAACCGTCCCGCAAGGGCAGATTCCGAACTGACATGATCTGACTCACCGCGTCCTGCGCGGCGCCTCTTCATGTCAATTTCTCAACAATCTCAACAAGCTGCAACTCATGCCCCGGCATGGGTAAATATGGAGACCGCAATGATTGCGCAACTTCCCGCACGCGTGCTGACGCCGCGCCCCACCATCGAGCGCCTGATCCATCGTTATGGTGCGATGCCCGTCTTATGGGCCACAATCCGGGCACTCCTGATGCCACGGAAAAGGCGGCCGAGGCCGCCCGACCCCTACCATCTCAGCCCGCATCTGCGGCGCGACATCGGCATCCCTCCAGAACCGCCGCATGTGCCGAAATATTACGAGCTGAGATAATCGGGCGTAACAGGTCGCGATGAAGAATCGCGGGGCCGGTCACTGGCCTCGCGAATCAAATCGTTGAAAAGCAGATAGTTGAACGAATTCACCACATGGTCTTGGCCGCCCGCTGTGGCCATTCGGCATCATAGGACGCACCACCGACTTCGCCTTCGGTCATATTCGCAAGGATTTGCCCCGGCGTCGGCAGCCCGTTGCTATCGTCGCGATCTTCCCACAGCCCGGAGCGAATGACCGCCCGCGCGCATTGGAAATATATCTCGGCCACCCGCACCACGATCACCGTACGAGGCAACTTGCCCCGATGCGCAAAGCTATCGCGCAGTTCCGCATCATCGGTCAGCCGCGCCGTCCCGTTGATCCTGATAGCATTTCCAGAGCCGCGCACCAGAAACATCAGGCTGACCCGTCCGTCGCGGACGATATTACGGATCGAGTCGATCCGGTCATTGCCGCGCCAATCGGGAATCGCCAAGTGCCGCTCGTCCAACGCCCGCGTCACCGACCCACCATCGCCGCGAGGACTGGCATCGGTTCCCTCGGGCCCGACCGTCGCCAGGACACAGAACCGCGCCGCCGCGATGAAGCGCGCGTAATCCGGGGTCAGCCGGTCCGCCACCTTGCGCGTCGACGCCGGACCAGGAGTGCCGTAAATTCCTGCAAGATCAGTCTCTTCAAGCCAGTTCATGCACGAAACCCCGCCTCTGCCATCAGGCGGTCGGAATTGTCCTCGATCCGCGTCGACAATTCCGCCATGAAGGCCGCCGTTGGTAATTCCGGCCCAATGACAGGCAGGAACTCGATCACCGCGCGCCCCGGACGCACGCCCCAGCCCTTGCGCGGCCAGAACAATCCGGCATTCACCGCGACAGGTACCACCGGCAAACCGGTCGCACCACGAATAGTACCGGCTCCATGCTTGTAGGATCTGCGCTCGCCCGGACGGGTGCGCGTACCCTCGGGATAGATGATCAGCTGCCCGAGACCCTCGCCCGCCATCCGCTTGTTGATCGTCGCACCGATCGCGCGCATCGCATCGCGGCCACGCGCCCGGTCGATGGGGATGCAGCCCACCTTGTAGGCATACCAGCCCATCACCGGCACCCGCATCACCTCGCGTTTCATGATGAAATTGCGCTCGGGCAGGGCATGGGCAAGAGCCAGGATATCGAGGAAACACTGATGCTTGGCAGCGACGATGCAATCGCCGGTCGGCGGCGTGCCCCGCAATTCGCAAGTGACACCCATATGTATCCGCGCTGCCCAAAGCACATAGCCGATCCAGCGCGTCGCCACCCGGTTCGCCCCGGTTCGGCCATGCCGCATCACCTCGGGAATACCGGCCAGCCCCATCAGCAGGGTTGCCACGCCCACATGCAGATAGAACAGCAGGTTCTGCAGATATTGCCACGGCCCCAAGGGGCCCGGCTGCGGCATATCCCTGCGGCTCATCGCACCGATTCCAGCATTTTCAATGCCGCCCATTTGGTCGCAAAAAAGCCCACAGCGGCAGCCACAACAGGAATCAGCAGCGGCATCAGCCAGCCCCAGCCATGAAACCCAAGTCCCGTCAGGAATCCTCCGGCAGCACTCATACTCGGCATTAATGCCATCGCGCCCATGCCCAATACGGTTCCCGCCCCGGCACCGATGGCAGCACGATGGGTAAAGCGGCGCACGAAAGCGATGGCGATGGTGATGTCACGCGCACCGATCAGTCTCAGCACCTGGATCACCTGCCCGTTCGCGGCCAGCGCAGCCTTGGCGGCAAGGGTGATCATCGCCGCCGAAGCCGCCGCGATCAATATCAGCGATATCACGCCCAGGGCCCGCAGGCGTTGCGCGGCCGACACCAACGGTCGCCGCCATTCGGTATGATCGTCCAGGATCGCCCCCGGGGCCTCGGCCTCCAGCCGTAGCCGCAGCCCCTCCGAATCGAAATCCGGGCTGGCGATCGGTACCTCGATGAGATCGGGCACCGGCAGGGCATCTACCGGCATGTCCGGGCCGAACCATGGCGTGAGCAGTTCCGCCACCTCTTCATCGGGCAAGAGCTTGGGCTGATCGATCCCCGGTGTGGTCTGCAGGATCTGCATGACGGATTGAGTCAGCGTGTCCTGGTTTCCTTCCGACGCGCTGACTCGCACCGTCACGGACTGGGCCAGTTCCGACGACCAGCGCTCGGCCAGCCGCCCCGTCGCCAGCGCCAGGGCCAGGGCGAACACCGCCAGAAATGCCATCGCACCGGCTGAGAACAGGGTCAGGTGGGCAGTGAACCCGGTCGGCGGGACGATGCGGTTTCCCGCCCCGCCATCGCGCCCGACCAGTCCCTGCCACAGGGCCTTGATGTTCAGCGTCCGGAATTCACCGCGTTTCACAGATCCGCCCCCGCCAGTTGCAACGTACCGCCCGCGATCCGTAAAACCCGTGCCGAGACCTGCGCCTTGACGGCACGAATCAGGTTCAGATCATGGGTTGCGACCAGCACGGCCTTGCCCGTCTTGTTCAACTCGATCAGCAATTGCATCAGCCGCATCGACATGTCCCAATCCAGATTCCCCGTCGGCTCGTCGGCCAGCACCACATCGGGCGACAGGATCACCGCCCGCGCCAGGGCCGCCCTCTGCCGTTCCCCGCCCGAGAGCGATGGCGGCAGCGCGCGGGCATGTTGCGCAAGCTGGACCCAGCCAAGCAGATCGCGCAGCGCAGCCATGTCCACTGCCTGTCCCGAAACGCTCAGAGGCAATGCGACATTCTCGGCCACCGGCAGGTGGTCCAGAAACTGCGTGTCCTGGTGAACCACCCCCACCCGGCGGCGCAGCATGGCGATGTCATCGCGCGAGAGCCCCGCGACATCCTGGCCGAAAGCACTCAGTCGCCCGGTCGTCGGCAAGAGATCGGCATAGCACAGCCGCAGCAGCGTGGTCTTGCCCGATCCCGACGGTCCGGTCAGGAAATGAAACATGCCCGGCTGCAAACTCAGCGTCATCCCCGACAACAGTTCGGAGCCGGCACGATAGCCAAAGCTCACATCCTGCATCTCGATCAAGCGCGCTCTCCCATTCCTGTCCCTCGGTCTTCCGCTTGGAAGCCGGCCTCGCGCTTGATAGAACAGGCGCACAGCGAATGCGAGAGGGTGGCATGGGTGAAATACGGTTGGGTTGTCCGAAATGCGGAACCGAATACCGCCTGCCCGAACATGCGATCCCCGAAACCGGGCGAGAGGTGGAATGCACTGCCTGCGGTCGGGTCTGGCTGGCGACCATTCCCACCTCCGGAACGACTTCCGAATCAGAAAGCCCCACTGTCGTGCGGCACGCGCCCTCTGCCCCCCCTCCCACGACGGATGACGACGAGAGCCGCTCTCCCGTTCCCGGCGATATTCCGCCACTCAGGCGCCGCCTTCCCGACAATGTCCTCAACATCCTCCGCGAGGAGGTGGAATACGAACGCCGTGCCCGGCAGGGACAGAATATCACGCAGAGTTCATCGGAAGCTCCCGATCCAGACTGGCCCGCGACGACCGTAACCGATCCCGGGATCACCCCGGACATTCGCGACCTACCCCACAGCCTGCCCACAGGGGATATCGCAACGGGTGCGCATACCGATCCGGGCGTGGCGCCTTCCGTGGCTGCACCTTCCGCATCCAGGCCCGCAACCGACATTCCCGTGCCAGTCGCACAGGACAAGGCCGAACCATCCCGAAAAACCGGCAGCGGCTATTTCGCTGGTTTCGGACTGGCGGCGGCGATCGCCGCAGTCGCGCTTGCCCTGTATGTCATGGCGCCGGGGATGGCCGGGAACGGGAATTTCGGCAAGCAGTTGATGCAATATCGCCAGCATGTGGATGCCGGGCGGCAATGGTTGCAGCAACAGGGCTCGGCCCTGATCCGGCGCGATTGAGGCATATCGCGGACCAGAAAATATCAGAACCGGTCCAGCAACCGCCCCAGATAGTCACGTTCATCCTGCGACCGTTCACGCTCGCCGCTGCGGCGCCGGATTTCATCCAGTAGATCGCGTGCCCGCGCCGCTGGATCGGTCCCCTCGGACAGAGGATCGCCCGAGGTAATCACGTTGCCATTTCCAGGCTGCTGGCGTCCCAACGGGTCCAGCATCGGGCGGCCATCGCGGGGTGTTGCCGACCCGCTCTGCCGATCCTGCTCTCCGGACGGTCCGGATGGCTGACCGGGCTGATCCTGCTGCCCTTCCCGATCATCGCCTGCGCGGCGGCGCTGTCCGTCCTGACCCAGCAGGTCGCCAAGCGCCCGCATACCCTCGCGCATCGATTGGATCGCATCGGCCTGTCGCTGCAACGCCCCGCCCAGATCGCCGTCGCGCAAGGCCTGTTCGGCATCTTCCATGGCGCGCCCGGCATCGTCCAGCCGCTGACGTGCGTCATCGCCCGGCTCGGAGCCCTGCCCCGGCAGCAGGCCCCGCTGTTGGCCCAGCTCCTCCCGAAGCTCGCGCTGACGCCGCGCCAGCTCGTCGGCATTTTCAGGGGTATTTCCAAGCTCACCTTGCCCGAATTGTTCCTGCATCTCGCGGAAAGCTTCATCCGACAGGCGTTGCTGTTCACGCAAGGTATCGGCGAGACCGTTCATCGATTGATTACCCTGACCGCTGCCTTGCCGGCCCTCGCCACCTTGACCCTGCGTTACCTGCAGATTTTCCATCATGCGGTTGAACTGCTCCAGCAATTGCTGGGCTTCGGCCATCCGACCCTCGTTCATCAACCTCTGGATCTCGTCCATCATCTGCTGGATCTGATCTCCGGTGATTTCCTGCCGCTGCTGGTTTTGGGTAAATCTCTCGGACGGGTCCTCCTTGCCCTGCTCGGCCAACATCTGGGTATAGGCGTCGGTGGCTTCCTTCAACTCGTTCATCAGCCGCTGGATCTCGTCTGGGCTGGCGCCGTTGCGGATCGCCTCGGACAGCTTCTCCTGCGCCTGCTTCATCCGTTCCAGGGCGTCAGTCAGCCCACCATCCTCGATCAGCACGGCCGCCTTCCACAAGGCCTCGGCCAGCTTGTCGCGCGCTTCCTCGCTCAGCGAGTCGGATTCCAGCATCCGCACCGCACCCCGTAATTGCAGATATAGAGGTTCCTCAACGAAGCCCTCCGGCTGCCAGGTGACCGCACGCAGGATCTCGGCGCTCCGCCCCGCATTCTGACGCGACCACAACAAGTCGCGGCGCAGTTCGATCAATGCGGCGGCCAGCGGGTCAAAGAACCGCCGGCCCGGCAGAACCAACTGCGTCGGAGCAGCCTGCCCTTCCTGATCGATCCCATCGATTGCCCGCAAGGTCAGTTTGACCGGCATGTTGGCCCAGGGGTGGCGAGACAGGTCCTCGACCAGCCGGCCCTGCACATCGCTGCGATTGCCCGACCGCGGCAAGGGCAGATCAAGAGACAGGGCCTCGCGCGGCTCGGGCGCCACCGCAAGCCCGAATTGCCGTGTCACTTGCGGCAAGTCCAGTTCGATCCGGGCGTTGGCCGAGACAATTCCGTGATCGTCCTCGGCCTCGAATGGCTGCACCATCCGCCCATCGGCACGACGCGCCTCCACCGATCCGGCACGGATGACAGGTGGCCGATCCGGTAGGACGGTCACATCGAAGCGCCGTCCGGAGACTTCGATCATTCCCGATTGCTCGGCCCGGATTTCAGGTGCGCGCGCATCCTCGCCCTGCTCCGGCCCGATATCATGCGTCAGGTTCGTCGTCTCGGCATATAACCGGAAACTTACAACGCTGCCCTTGGGCAATTCCAGCATCTCGCCTTCGGGCAGGGCATTAAGATAGATCGTCGGACGGCGCGTATAGGCGGGCGGCTCGGCCCAGCCCTCCCAACCGGGACCGTCTGCCCCCGCTTCACTCTCCGCCAATGGCCGGTTGATGGTAGCCGCAATGGCCGAGATCCCCTGCCCCATCTGCGCGGCACCACCGAAAAGCAGCGCCATGACCAGCGCGACAAGTGAAGCCAACCGCAGGGCAAAAGGGTCACGTCGCGCCAGGTCCGCATCGGGCCGCACCGCCCTCGCCTCGGCCGCCCGCAGCTGCATCTGCACCAGATGCGCCTGCCACAGGGCCCCCTCGCCGCCGATCGCCGCCCGGTCCCGCAGCGCCGCCAGGGGACGCCCCGGCATGGTTCGATCCAACCGTCCGATCGCTTCGGCCTCACCCACCCGGCGGTAACGCAGCCCCCCCCATATTGCCGCGGCAAGCAAGGCAGCCAATGCTACCCCCGCCAACCATGGCAAAACGGCAGACGGCACCGCAGCGACTCCGCCAAAGGCGAATGCCGCGAAGAGACAGGCCAGCAGCCCGGCCAATGGCCAGAAAGCCCGTGCGGCACGCTCCCAGACCATGCCCCAACGGGTCAATCGGAGGGCAAGGAAAACCCGCCCGTTCTTCTTCAGAAAAATATCCTCGGGGGTCCGGGGGCAGACAGCCCCCGGCTGTGACATCCGATCCCTGCGCCGCGTCAAAGCCATTCCGGGATGGTATCGCGCGCCAGCATTTCCTCAAATGTCGGTCTTGCCCTGATGACGGCGAATTGATCGCCACTGACCAGAATTTCGGGCACAAGGGGTCGGGAATTGTATTCCGACGCCATGACCGCACCATAGGCACCAGCCGAGCGGAATGCGACCAGGTCCCCGGAGGCCAAGGCGGGCAGTTGAGTGCCCTTCTGGAAGGTATCCCCCGATTCGCATACCGGCCCGACCACGTCGAAAGCGCGGACATCGGCCCCAAGGGCAGGTTCGGTCACTGGCACGATATCATGATGCGCGCCATACATGGACGGGCGCAGCAGGTCGTTCATCGCCGCATCCACGATCAGGAAATCGCGACCCTCACCCTCTTTCAAATAGATCACCGAGGTCAGCAGAACCCCGGCATTGCCGACGATATTGCGGCCCGGTTCGATCTCGATCTCGCAGCCCAGATCCCCCACGGTATCGCGGATCACCTGCCCGTATTCGAGCGGCAAGGGAGGGGCATTGTTGTCGCGGCGATAGGGAATCCCCAATCCGCCGCCCAGATCCAGCCGCGTGATGGAATGACCTTCGGCACGCAAGGCACGGGTCAGTTCCGCGACCTTGCGATAGGCCAGCCGGTAGGGTTCCAGATCGGTTAGTTGGCTGCCAATATGGACGTCAACGCCAACTACGCGCAAGCCGGGCAGACCTGCCGCCTCGGCATAAACCTCGTGAGCGCGAGAAATAGGGATGCCGAACTTGTTCTCGGATTTACCCGTAGCAATCTTTTCATGAGTCTTGGCATCCACATCCGGGTTCACCCGGATCGCCACCGGAACCTCGACCCCCATCGAGACGGCCAGCTCCGACAGGGCCCGCATCTCGGGCTCGCTTTCGATGTTGAACTGGCGGATACCACCCTCGATGGCCTGCCGCATCTCGACCAGTGTCTTGCCGATGCCCGAGAACACGATCCGCTCTCCCGGAACGCCCGCCGCCCGCGCCCGCGCGTATTCCCCGCCCGAGACGACATCCATCCCGGCGCCCATATCGCCCATCAGCTTGAGAACGGCGAGGTTTGAATTCGCCTTGACCGCGAAACAGACCAGATGACCGGTCCAGTCCAGCGCCTGCCGGAACAGCCCGAAATGCCGCGTCAGGGTTGCTGCCGAATAGACATAGACCGGGGTGCCTACCTCTGCCGCAATACGCGACAGAGGCACCTCTTCGGCATGCAAAGCGCCGTCGTGGTAATTAAAGTGATCCATCAGAGTTCGGTGACGGCTCCGACCGTCGCATGACCGCTAATGGATAGATTGGGGTTCTTTTCGACCGGGCGTTCGGGCGGACCATCAACGCCGCAAGCGGTCACGGCGAGTATCGCAAACAATGCCAAGAATTTCATGCCAGTTTCTCCTTCCAACGCGCAATCTGCGCGCGAACCTGATCGGGTGCTGTCCCGCCATAGCTTTGCCGCGAAGCGACGGAATTGTGAACACCAAGAACAGAGTAGACCGATTGATTTATCGCCGGATTGACCGACTGCATCTCGGTCAGCGACAGATCGTCCAGATCGCAGCCCTTTTTCTCGGCCAGCGCAACGAGCGAACCGGTCACATGATGCGCCTCACGAAAGGGCAGCCCGGCCTCACGCACCAGCCAGTCGGCCAGATCGGTCGCGGTCGAGAAGCCGCTTGATGCCGCCGCCTCCATGTTCTCGCGATTGGCGCTCAGATCCGACAGCATCCCGGCCATCGCGGCCAGTGCCAGCATCAGGTGGTCGGCCGCGTCGAATACCTGTTCCTTGTCCTCCTGCATGTCCTTGGAATAGGCCAAGGGCAGCCCCTTCATCACCGTGAACAGCGCCACCGTCGCCCCCAGGATCCGACCGATCTTGGCGCGGATCAATTCGGCGGCGTCGGGATTGCGCTTTTGCGGCATGATGCTGGACCCGGTGGACCATTTATCCGACATCGACACGAAACGGAACTGCGCCGAGGACCAGATCACCAGTTCTTCGGACAATCGCGACAGATGCACCGCGCAGATCGAGGCCGCAGACAGGAATTCCAGCGCGAAGTCGCGGTCACTGACGGCGTCGAGGCTGTTGGCCATGGGCCGGTCAAAGCCAAGCTCCTGCGCCGTGGCGTCGCGGTCTATGGGATAGCCCGTCCCGGCCAAGGCGGCAGCACCCAGGGGAGATTCGTTCATCCGACGGCGGGCGTCCTGGAACCGCGACAGGTCGCGCCCGAACATCTCGACATAGGCCATCATGTGATGGCCCCATGTGACCGGTTGCGCAGTCTGCAGATGGGTAAAGCCCGGCATGACCCAATCCGCCCCCGCCTCTGCCTGCGACAATGCAGCGCGGATCAGCGCACCCAGCCCTTCGATTGCCGCATCACATTGGTCGCGCACCCATAGCCGGAAATCCGTTGCCACCTGATCATTGCGCGAACGCCCCGTATGCAGGCGCCCCGCCGGTTCTCCGATGATCTCCTTCAGCCGCGCCTCGACATTCATGTGGATGTCTTCCAGCGCCGTCTGGAACGGAAAATTGCCGGCGTCGATCTCTGACAAGACCGTGAGGAGCCCTTCCCCGATCGCGCTTGCATCGTTATCGCTGATGATGCCTTGCGCGGCGAGCATCGCGGCGTGGGCCCGGCTGCCCCGGATATCCTGGGCGTAGAGCCGCCGGTCGAATCCGATCGAGGCGTTGATCGCCTCCATGATCGCATCGGGCCCGGCGGCGAAGCGCCCGCCCCACATGCTGTTGGCGGCATCCTTGTTTTCGGGCCGGTCGGTCATTGTCAGTCCTTCGGAGGTCAAATGCTGCGTTCTGTTCTGCTTTATACGGCACTGGTTTTAGGTGCAAACGCCGCCTTCGCGGGCGAAGTCGATTGGGACGCTGTCAAAGAGGGCGGGCTGGCCAAGCTGGTGCCTTCCGAAGATGCGCCCGCCTTGCCCGATACGACTTTTACGGATCCGAATGGCAACACTCACAGCCTGGCCGATTACGAGGGCAAGGTCATTCTGGTGAACTTCTGGGCCACATGGTGCTATCCATGCCGTGAGGAAATGCCCTCGTTGGATGCCCTCCAGACCGAACTGGGCGGAGAGGACTTTCAGGTCGTGACCATCGCGACCGGCCGAAACCCGCCCGAGAAAATAGATAAATTCTTCACGGAAACAGGTGTCGAGAACCTGCCTGTCCTGCTGGACCCCAAGCAAAAGCTGGCACGTGACATGGGCGTTGTCGGTCTTCCGGTCAGCGTGCTGATCGACCGCGAGGGCAAGGAAATCGCCCGCCTCGTGGGCGATGCGAATTGGTCGAGCGATGCCGCAACAGAGGTCATCCGCCAGGTGATAGCGCCCTGACATCGGCATGCCGCGGGCAGGTGGTGATATGGTCATTCACCATCCCAGTGGCCTGCATGAATGCATAGGTGATGACCGGCCCACAGAAATTGAACCCACGCTTTTTCAGCGCCTTGGACATGGACGCCGATTCGACAGTATCGGTCGGCACCTCTGCCATCGTCGCAAAACGATTCTGAACGGGGGTGCCGCCTACGAACGACCACAGGAACGGTGAGAACCCCTCGCCTTCCTCGATTTCAAGAAAGAGCCGCGCTCCGCGGACCGTTGCGGCAACCTTGCCGCGATGGCGGATGATTCCCGGATTCTGCAGCGCCTTTCCTATTCGCGCCTCATCCCACCGGGCCACCCGCTCGGGATCGAAATCCTCGAATTCCTCGCGGAACCCGTCACGCTTGCGCAATATGGTGATCCAGCTGAGGCCCGCCTGAAAACCGTCCAGCACCAGTTTTTCCCAAAGGGCGCGGGCATCATATTCCGGTACACCCCATTCCGTATCGTGATAGGTGACATAAAGCGGGTCCTCGCCGCACCAGCTACATCTCGTATCCATGCGTTATTAACCCCGAGTCCAGATTTTCTGCCCGTTTGCGCCAAGTTAGGCGAAGATGGCGCGAGTGCAAGACAATCTATCTGGAAGAAGAGGCAGACGTGAGTGACGCGATCTCCCCCAAAGGTTCACCACTGGACTATGTGATCAGCCAGCAGGACCGCATCACCCTTTCCTCGGTACATACCGCAGTCGAAAAGGGTCGTGGCCTGCTTGCCTATCAGCCGATCGTCCAGACCAGGCAATCGCGACAGGTCGCATATTACGAGGGGCTGATCCGAATCATCGACGATAGCGGTCGTATCGTGCCGCTCAAAGATTTCATGCCAACTGCGGAAACGACCGAATTGGGACGGCAGATTGACTGCCTGTCGCTCTCCCTGGGCCTACAAGCACTGTCCGAGGTTCCAACGCTGCGACTTGCTGTAAACATGTCCGCAAGATCTATCGGCTACCCTGAATGGAACCGCATCCTACGCGAAGGCATGAATAGCGATCCGCATGTCGCAGAGAGGCTGATTCTTGAAATCACCGAAAGTTCGGCAATGGAGCTGCCTCAACAGGTAGCTGAATTCATGCGGGAAATTCAATTGCGCGGCGTCAGCATGGCTCTCGATGATTTCGGGGCCGGCTATACGTCTTTCCGCTATTTGCGGGATTTTTGTTTCGACATGATCAAGATCGACGGTCAGTTCATACGCCGAATTTCCGAACATCCCGATAATCAGGTGCTGACACGTGCGCTGCAATCTATCGCATATCATTTCGACATGTTCACTGTCGCAGAATCGGTGGAAACTGCGGACGATGCTGCCTTCCTGATCGAAATGGGGATCGATTGCCTGCAGGGATATTATTTCGGTGCTCCAACCATCGCCCCGCCATGGAAAGCACCGCCCTCGATGGCACAGCGTTGATCACAAAGAGATTTGGGCAAGCCTCGGATACTAGCGGAATGAGCATCTGGTTGATTAACTTGACGCCAAGGCATGAAACCGCATTCTAAGTCCGATTCGCCGAAACCCCGGCAACGATCGGAAGGAGCCCGACATGACCAAAGCCGTAATCGTATCCGCCGCCCGTACACCGGTGGGCAGTTTCCTCGGCTCGTTCGCCAATGTGCCCGCACATGATCTGGGGGCAGCCGTCCTTAAAGAGGTCGTTGCCCGCGCTGGCGTCGATCCGGCAGAAGTCAGCGAAACCATCCTCGGCCAAGTCCTGACGGCCGCTCAGGGTCAGAACCCGGCGCGCCAAGCGCATATCAACGCCGGTCTGCCCACTGAATCCGCGGCGTGGTTGATCAATCAGGTCTGTGGTTCCGGCCTCCGTGCTGTCGCTCTAGCGGCACAACAGGTAATCCTCGGCGATGCCGATATCGTCCTGGCTGGCGGTCAGGAAAGCATGTCGTTGGCGACCCATGCGGCCTATCTTCGTTCAGGTCAGAAGATGGGCGATATGAAAATGATCGACACCATGATCCGCGACGGGCTCTGGGACGCCTTCAATAATTACCACATGGGTCAAACGGCCGAGAATGTGGCGGAGAAATGGTCCATCAATCGCGATCAGCAGGACGAATTTGCCGTCGCATCGCAAAACAAGGCCGAAGCGGCCCAACAGGCTGGGAAATTCGACGACGAAATCGTCGCCTACACGGTCAAGACGCGCAAGGGCGATACGGTCGTGGACAAGGATGAGTATATCCGCCACGGCGCGACGCTGGACGCGATGCAGAAACTGCGCCCGGCCTTCGCCCGCGACGGTTCGGTCACAGCAGCGAACGCCTCGGGGCTGAATGACGGCGCCGCCGCCGTAATGGTGATGACTGAAGAAGAAGCGAATCGCCGGGGTCTGACGCCTCTGGCCCGGATCGCATCCTACGCGACGGCGGGCCTTGATCCCGCCATCATGGGTACCGGCCCGATCCCCTCGAGCCGGAAGGCACTGGAAAAGGCCGGCTGGAAAGTCGACGACCTGGACCTGGTTGAGGCCAACGAAGCCTTTGCCGCACAAGCCTGTGCTGTAAACAAGGACATGGGCTGGAATCCCGACATCGTGAACGTGAATGGCGGTGCCATTGCAATCGGTCACCCTATCGGCGCATCGGGCTGCCGCATCCTCAATACCCTTCTGTTCGAAATGAAGCGTCGGGACGCCAAGAAAGGTCTCGCCACGCTCTGTATCGGTGGTGGCATGGGTGTTGCCATGTGCCTCGAACGTTAATGGTGAAAATTCTGCGCGCAATCATCTTGCGCGCATGACTTCAGTTCGATAGCAATATTTCAAGCAAACTCGAGATACAGGGGGGATGAATGGCAAAAGTTGCATTGGTTACCGGGGGATCACGCGGCATCGGCGCGGCGATTTCAAAAGCATTGAAAGCGGCAGGATATACCGTTGCGGCCAATTATGCTGGCAATGACGACGCGGCAAATGGCTTCACTGCGGAAACCGGGATCAAGACCTATAAATGGTCGGTCGCCGATTACGATGCCTGCGCCGCGGGCATCAAGCAGATCGAGGAAGAACTGGGACCGGTTGATGTGCTGGTCAACAATGCCGGCATCACCCGCGACGCGATGTTCCACAAGATGACCCCGCAGCAATGGAAAGAGGTTATCGATACGAACCTGACCGGGGTCTTCAACATGACTCACACGATCTGGGGCGGCATGCGTGAGCGCAAGTTCGGCCGGGTCATCAATATCAGTTCTATCAACGGGCAGAAAGGTCAGGCCGGGCAAGCGAATTACTCTGCGGCCAAAGCGGGAGACCTGGGCTTTACCAAGGCGCTCGCCCAGGAAGGTGCCCGGGCGGGCATCACTGTCAACGCGATCTGCCCCGGCTATATCGGGACCGAGATGGTTCGCGCCATCGACGAGAAGGTGCTGAACGAGCGTATCATCCCGCAAATCCCGGTGGGCCGTTTGGGCGAACCTGAAGAGATCGCCCGTGCCGTGGTTTTCCTGGCCTCCGACGATGCGGGCTTCATCACGGGCTCAACCATCAGCGCGAATGGCGGTCAGTTCTACGTTTGATCTGCAAGCCGGTATCGGTCAATCAGCAAGGCCCGCGCCAATGGCGCGGGCCGTTTTCATTTCAGCGTCACTGCTTGGCAGGATCAGTGCGACAGCCGGGAAATTTCCTCTTTGAGGCGAAGCTTTTCACGTTTCATCGCGGTGATCTCCAGATCACTGGTCCCCGGGCTCTTCTGTGCCTTCTCGACGGCATCTGACAGAACCTGGTGTTTTTTGCGAAGTTCTTGAACGTGGGAAGCAACCGACATCGCGTCCTCCTCTATATGTGTGTCGAACATCTGGGATTGCAGCACAGAACTCTGATTCTGTCACGAATCTTTCGCAAAATACTGAACCATCGACGCTCCCTCGCGGAGAACAGCCGATGCTGCATCGGAAAAATCCTCTCCATCCCTCATGTGGCGGTCGCCGCCATGCATCACGAAGGGCGCCAACAGGCGTAGCGGCGTGCGGGCACCCTTCCGCGCAGTCAGGATAATGCGTCCAGCCTCGCGGTCCTTGCGGGCAGCGATGGGCAGGATTGTGACCGCACCCGCACGCCCCGACAGGGCCATTACAATAGCGTCCAGCCGATCCGCACGCTGGATGATTGTCATCATTCCACCCGGGTTCAGTCGGCGAAGCGCCGTATCGATCCACTCAGCCAAAGGAGTGTCCTCTTGCCGCGACAGATTGCGGCCGGCATCGGCGGCCCGAGTTCCCGTCATGAAATAGGGCGGGTTGGCGATCACGTGATCGAAACTTTGCTGCCGCAACTCGGCGGGCATGGTAGCAAGCTCTCCAGTCAAGACATGAAGCGGGACATCATTATGCGCAGCGTTCCGACGCGCCAGCTTCGCATAATCCCCTTGCCGCTCCAGCCCGGTCAGGCGCACGGACGGAACCCGCCAGCCCAGGCAAAGACTGGCAACTCCTGCGCCGCAGCCCAGTTCCAGCACAGCCTCCCCCGGTTCAGCGGGACAGGCTGCGGCCAACATAACCGCATCGGCCCCCGAACGATAACCGTGGGCGGGTTGCGTAATCCGCAAGCGCCCGCCAAGGAACCCATCTTCACGCAGTTCACTCATCCAGTCCCGCATCACGCAAGATGCTGCGGGCCATGAATTCGTCGCGGTCCGCAACCATCAGCCGCCGCGGCAGGATGCCGATCGAGCCATCCAGAACGCTCATATGCCGATCCAACTCGAAGGCAGCTATGCCTTCATGCTCCAGCAAGCTGACGGCACTGGATATTCGGACGGGATCGGTGCTGCGAAAAAGCTCCTTCATCGTTAAAAGGATATGTGGCGGTTGCGCAATTGTCGATGGCATGGCAATGCGTTGGTCCAGAAATTGGGGTATGGCCATGGGTGTGAACGAAAACGTTCTGAAGCCGCTGGACCGGCTTGCGTCGACATTATCGGCCGAGATGGAAGCGGTGAACGCGCTGATCAGTGAGCGGATGTCCAGCCGCCATGCGCCGCGCATCCCCGAAGTCACCGCTCACTTGATCGAGGCCGGGGGCAAACGGTTGCGCCCTATGCTGACGCTGGCGGCGGCGAAAATGCTGGATTATCCGGGTGAGTATCACATCCACCTCGCCGCGACGGTCGAGTTCATCCATACCGCCACGCTGCTGCATGACGATGTTGTCGATGAAAGTCGTCAGCGGCGCGGGCGCCCCACGGCCAACCTGCTGTGGGACAACAAGTCGTCGGTATTGGTCGGTGATTATCTGTTTGCCCGCAGCTTTCAGTTGATGGTCGAGCCCGGCAATCTGCGGACGCTGGAAATTCTGGCCAATGCCAGTGCGACGATTGCCGAGGGCGAGGTTCTGCAATTGACCGCTGCCCAGGATCTGGCGACGGATGAAGAGATCTATCTGCAAGTGGTCCGGGGCAAGACGGCGGCCCTGTTTTCCGCCGCGACCGAGGTGGGCGGCGTTATCGCGGGCGCTCCGCAAGATCAGGTGCAGGCGCTGTTCGACTATGGCGATGCCTTGGGAATCGCGTTTCAGATCGTCGATGACCTGCTGGATTATGGCGGCGCGACCGAAACCATCGGGAAGAATATCGGTGACGATTTCCGCGAACGGAAATTGACGCTTCCGGTCATCAAGGCCGTCGCGAAAGCCGATGCCGAGGAACGCGCGTTCTGGTCGCGCGCCATCGAGGCTGGAGATCAGCGGGATGGGGATCTGGAACACGCGCTGACACTGCTTGCCCGGCATGGCGCGATGGAAGCGGCACGGGCGGATGCATTGGGTTGGGCTGGACGCGCCAAAGCCGCGCTTGCGGTGCTGCCGGACAATCCGATCCGCGAGATGCTGTCGGATCTGACCGATTTCGTCGTCAGCCGGGTCGCCTGACCTTTCCACCGCTTTCGTTATATCCAAACGGAAGGGCGGGCCGATTTCTCGGCCCGCCCCTCTCCGGGAAGAGACTGTTGATACCCGTTATTTTGCCTGTACGAAGTCCGGATAGGCTTCCATCCCCATTTCCGAAATATCGAGCCCGGTGATTTCGGCTTCCCGGTCAACGCGGATACCCATCGTCATCTTGAGGATCGTCCAGATCACGAAACTGATCACGAAGGTGAAAACGCCGATGACGACGATACCGATAAGCTGGGTGATATAGCTGGCATCAGGATTCGAGGCCGGAACGATCAGCGTGCCCCAGACACCGGCAACGAGGTGGACCGGGATCGCGCCGACCACGTCATCGATCTTGAACTTGTCCAGTAGCGGCACCACGAAGACCGCAATTGCGCCACCGACGGCCCCGATCAGGATCGAGCCGAAGATCGACGGGAAAAGCGGCTCGGCAGTGATCGCGACCAGCCCGGCGAGGGCTCCGTTCAGCACCATCGTAAGATCGATCTTGCGATACATGATCTGCGTGACGGCGATTGCAGCGAGCGCACCGGCCGAGGCGGCCATATTGGTATTCACGAAGATGCGGCTAACATCCGCTGCATCATTGACCGTGCCCAGAGCCAGCTGGGAACCGCCGTTGAAACCGAACCAGCCCAACCACAGGATAAAAGTTCCCAAGGTCGCAAGAGCCAGGTTCGAGCCCGGCATCGGCTGCATGCGTCCGTCGGCGCGGTATTTTCCGTCACGCGCGCCCAGGATGATCGCACCTGCCAGAGCGGCGAACCCGCCGGTGGCGTGAACCAGCGTGGAGCCCGCGAAATCCGAGAACCCCATCTCGCTGAGGAAGCCACCGCCCCACTGCCAGCTTGCTTCGATAGGATAAATTATGCCTGTCAGCAATGCGGTGAAGATCATGAAGGGCCATAGCTTCACCCGCTCGGCCAGCGTGCCCGATACGATCGATGCCGTGGTTGCGCAGAACATCAATTGAAAGAGAAAATCGGATCCGGCTGAGTAGCCTGCGGACACATCGCCGGCACCGACCGGGTCAAGTGTCACTGGGCTGAAGATCGATCCGATTACTCCCGACACGGTCCAGCCATCCCCCGGATACATCAGGTTGTAGCCGATCAGCCAATACATGATGCCAGCAATAGCGAAGAGCGAAACATTCTTGAAAAGCTGTGTCGTCACATTCCTGGATCGGACAAGCCCGGCCTCCAGCATCGCAAAGCCCGCCGCCATCCACATGACGAGGAACCCCCCGATCAGAAATAGCAATGTGTTGAATATATAGCTCACATCCGCGCTGACCGCGGGAACTGCATCCGCGGCGACGGTATCCTGCGCGACGGCAGGCAGGGCAATCGACATTGCCAATGCCGCGATTAACGGGGGAGTTTTTCTCATGTCATTCACCTGTCTGCGTTTAAAGCCGCCGGACCGGCTGCCTTCCGCATCGTGATCGACAATCTGACGCCGTTTCGACAAGGCTGTGGACATTTTATGGCCAGTAGATACGGGAAATGCCTATTTTAAAGGCATAAATATCCCGATATGCGCCCGAATTATGCAGGATTCATTTTCCAAGCACGGTGTACTGCTCGATCGTTTTGCAATAGTCGCAGGCTCCGGGTTGATAAAGCCACAAGCAATCGATCACGGATTGGTCAGCACAATTCCATGTTCAAAACTTCTCATGTATGCTGTCAGCTTAATTGGCCGCGATCAATCGGCCGCACAGCGAGCAGGCAAAAGCAGGTATGAAAAGACCAACCGGCACTCCAAAGCGCACGGGCCGCAGCCCGGTTGCCGACAAGCGTAACCAGCCCCCGGCCAGCGCACCATCCAAGGTGCGCCGCAAGACTGGAAAGCGTGGACGTCAGACTCGGAAGGGGAATGTCCTGCTGCGCGGTATTGCCGGCACAGTCAGCCTGATCTGGCGAGTGCTATGGGGTTCCATGTGGCGACTCGCCATGGTCATGGTGCTCATCATGGGCGCTGCGACAGCCTATTATTATAGTGGCCTGCCCGAACCTGAAGATCTCTTCGATGCACGGGCACGCGGCTCGGTCACGATGCTTGACCGCAACGGCAAGGTATTCGCATGGCGCGGCGAAACTTTCGGTACTGTCAACAGCGACCAGATCGCCCCGGTGCTGAAGCACTCGGTCATCGCGACCGAGGATCGCCGTTTCTATGGCCATTTTGGGGTCAGCCCCCGTGGCATTGCGGGCGCCGTCAAGATCAACCTCGCCGAGGGCCGAGGCCCGCTTGAAGGCAATGGCGGCTCGACCATCACGCAGCAGGTCGCAAAACTTCTTTGCCTTGGTGAATCCTTTGACCCGATCCGGTGGGAAAACGAAGCCGAGTTCGAACAGGATTGCCGGGTCTCCAGCCTGTGGCGGAAGGTCAAGGAGGTTCCCTTCGCGTTTGCGCTCGAAGCGAAATACTCGAAGGACGACATCCTCAACATCTATATGAACCGCTCTTACCTGGGTGCCGGAGCGCGCGGTTTCGAGGCGGCCAGCCAGCGGTACTTCAACAAGCCTGCATCGGACGTGAATGCTGCGGAATCCGCGATGCTGGCCGGGTTGCTGAAGGCGCCCAGCTATTTCGCGCCCACAGCGAATCTCGAACGTAGCCAGGGCCGGGCCGGGCTGGTTCTGGATCTGATGCATGAGCAGGGCTATCTGGACGACGAGCAATTCGCCGAGGCAAAGGCGCATCCTGCCGTGCTGTCACAGGCCGCAGCCGAGCGTGCAGGGGGATATTTCGCCGATTGGGTAATGGATACCGGCCCCGGTTTTCTGACCAGTGAAACGACCGAGGATGTCACGCTCAAGACCACATTCGACCAGCGCATCCAAAAAGCCGCTGAGCAGGCGCTGAAGCGCATTTTCGACGAGAAGGTAAAAGACGGCAGCAAGGCCGAGGCCGCTGTCGTGATCATGTCGGCCGATGGCGCTGTCCGGGCAATGATCGGTGGACGCGACACAACCGTAAATGGCGCCTTCAACCGGGCCATTCAAGCCAAACGGCAGACTGGCTCCAGTTTCAAGCCATTCGTCTATGCCGCCGCGCTGGAAGCCGGTTACTCGCCATCCGACATCGTACAGGACGGACCGCTGACCATCCGCATTCCCGGCGGTAAGCCATGGTCGCCAAAGAACTACACCCGCCGCTACTATGGGTCCGTGACATTGACCGACGCGCTAAAGCGCTCGCTGAACACGGCGACGATCCGCCTGCAAGAGGCGGTCGGACGCGACGCGGTCAGGCGCGTGGCACATGATTTCGGCATTGTCAGCAACCTGACGACCAGCCCTTCGCTTGGTCTCGGGGCGTCCGAGGCAACCTTGCTCGAATTGACCGGCGCCTATGCGGGAATTCGTAACGGCGGTACATCGGTCGCGCCTTATGGTCTGATCGAATTGAACATCAGGGGCGATGAGCAACCGCTCATGGGACAGCTTGGTGGCTTCGGCGAACGTGTCGTCAGTCAACGCGCGGCCGGTCAGTTGATCTATATGCTGCAACAAGTGGTTCAGTCGGGGACCGGCACACGGGCCAAGCTGGGCGATCGGCCGGTCGCAGGGAAAACCGGCACGACCAGCAGTTATCGCGATGCTTGGTTTGTCGGGTTCACCGAACAGTATGTCGCCGGCGTCTGGATGGGCTACGACGATAACACGCCGTTGTCCGGAGTGACCGGGGGTGGGCTTCCAACGGAAATCTGGCAAGCGGTGATGTCGGATATTCACGAGGGCCTGCCTGTGCTTCCACTGTCCACCGTTTCGCCCGATGGTAGCGGCATTATCGTCTCCAGCGGCGGCAATACGCCCAAGGTGATAACCTCCGGTTCGCCCGATGACCCATTGGCAGCCGCCTTGGCCGGGGCAATGCAGGATGCCGAAAGCCGGCAGCAGGGGGAAGATCAGGGAGGACGGGTCGTCACGGCACCTACCGAGGTCACCGGAAATGCACCTCAAAACGAAGGTTCCTCGACTTCATCCAGTTCAGATGACGCGCTGAGCCGGGCACTAAACGGTATTTTGGGAGGGAATTGAATATCATCTGAGACCATGTTGAGAGTGGGATTCAACAAGCCTTGGCACGGCCGGGACATTTTGCTGATGCCACTCACCAGGCCGGTTCACCGCAACATTCAGGAAAACGGATCATCTGAGATGACGAACGAACGTCACGAATAGACCGAGGAAATCATGTGGGATGTCCAAGGATCGCAACAGGATACGGATTACGATCGTGGCTAAGGCATGATCTGGCCCCATGATCCAAGGCACCACAAATATTCTACTCGACGATCAAATCTGCATGCAAAGCGCCCGCAGCATGTATGGATTTCAGAATATCGATCATTCCTCGCGGAGGCACCCCGAGCGCATTGAGACCATCAATCAAATCGCTAAGTGAAGCCTCGCCACCCACTTCAGCAAATCCTATCCCGGGCTCTTCTCTCAATTCGGCAAATGATCTTGGCAACGTGACGGTTTCACCATCAGCAAAAGGGTTCGGTTGAGACGCCTGCGGAGCTTCGCTGACTCGCAAGGTCAAGTTACCTTGCGATACCGCCACATGTGAAATGCGGACATGCTCGCCCATGACGATCGTACCGGCCTTGTGATCGATCACCACTTTCGCACGATCCTCCGGTTCGATCTTCAGGTTTTCGATCCTGCCCAGAACCCGCGCAGGATTGATCTGACCAAGCTTGCGAAACTCGACTATGATAGTTCCACTATCTTGCATCACCGCGATACGATGACTGAAATCGCGGTTGATTATATCCTCGATCCGCGCCGCTGTTGTAAAATCCGCGTTTCGTAGAGCAATTCGAATGTTTTGGATTTGCGAGAAGTCAAAAGCCACCTCACGCTCTACCCGTGCACCCCCCAGGATTTTACCTCCCGTCGGGACTCCCTCGACAACGCGCGACGCCTCGCCCGCAACGGCCACTCCACCCGAAATGATCGGCCCTTGCGCAACCGCATAGATGTCGCCATCAGCGGCTTTCAAGGGTGTCATGACAAGCGTGCCACCCAGCAAACTTTGCGCATCACCGATGGCTGACACACTGACATCAATACGGCTGCCGGATCGTGCGAAGGGCGGCAAGGCTGCAGTCACCACCACAGCCGCAACGTTTTTGGATCGTAGGGCATCATCCGTCACATTGATTCCCAATCGTTCCAGAAGCCCGGCAAGCATTACTTCGGTAAAGGGAGCGTTGCGAAAACTGTCTCCAGTACCGTCCAGGCCAACTACGAGGCCATAGCCGACCAGATCATTGCCGCGAACACCATCGAAATCCGCTATATCCTTGATGCGAACCGGCGCAGCGGCAGATGCCGTGGACAACACCAGCAACATGAACAACGCGACAAGCTGTTTCACCGCAAATATTCCGTCAGGTTCAGCTTAGACAGGCGCGCTGTTAAAGTATAAAGAGTTTCCAATTGGCTTTCAGTCTCGGTCAACGCAACCGATGTCTCGTAGGGATCGACCTGCCTTATGTCATTTCTTGTCCTCTGCAATATCGAGAGAGACGTAGTATTTTTAATGCCTTGTACTTCAAGGCCCTTTTGCCTGATGCCAATCCTCGCCATGTAAGCAACTAATGCAGGTTCATTGCCGGACGCGATCTCCCCTCCCCTGCGCATCATCGTAAGCTTTTTGTCATATTGATCTTCGGCGACGCCTCTTCCGGCCAATGCTGTCAAAGCCACGCCTTTTAGCAAATTACGGATCGCCGGATCCGCAGCACTTGCCCCCAGCTCTATATAATGGCTTCCGGATACCCTGAGCCGACGGACATCATCCAAGGTTCCTTTATACGCGACATCGCTAAACCCGCCACTTCCGGGCAGAGCGTCGAACCAATCAAATACTTTACCAGAGACCTCGTCGGCTGAAGCCAAACCCTCCGTGAGTTCCTCAAGCTTATCCAGAATCTCCTCAGCAGAAATCAAGGGAGGTTGATCGATTGCGAGCCCCGAAAACAAATACTGCCCACCATATTCAAGGTTCAACCGTGACACCATGGTCGTCAATGCCTGTTCGGCTTCCATCACATATGCATCGAGAGCCTTTGGATTTGCTGGTACGGGCGATGCCAAAATTGTGGCTGCAAGCTTGCTTGTCACGTCGTGCACCACACCGAGTGCCTCTTGCTGTTCATTGGTTTGGACCGCCGCTTCCTTCACATTCCGCTGATATTGCTCGGTCAGGGTCAGCCGTGTTTCTATATCGTTCAGTATGCCTGAATTTCCCCGCAAACGCTGTCCAAGATCTGCCACCTCACCGCTGGCTATCTCTTGGGTCAGCACATGCAGTGCTGACCTGAGACGCGCAGTGTTGGATCGCATCGCAAAGGCTCTAGCCTGATCTCCTATCGAGTTTGTCAACATAGTCACCACCTTAGAACCTGATCCATCATTTCATCGATTGCCTGGATGACCCGTGCGTTGGCCGCGTAGGCTTGCTCGTATTCAAGCAGTCGCTGCAACTCGACGTCGCTGTTCACCCCTTCGGAAAAAAACCGCCCAGATATCGTATCTGCCTGACTGTTCTTTAGTGCGCTGTCTGCCTCGGCGGTATTCCGACGGGATATCACGCGTGATTCGAGAATTGCCAAGCGACGACCCAGTGACGCTTTCTCTCCAAACACGCTTCCGGCTGGGGGATCGCTCCGGCGAAGCATGGCTTTTTCCAGTTCGACAAGGAGACCCGAATCTCCGGCGGGACCTGCCGTCGAGGCCCCCAACCCGTCTCGCAAGCGCCACAGTTCGCCACCGGCCGACGGATCAACAACAGGATTAAGAGCTATACGGGTAGCCAGTCCGGGCATTTTCTCGGGGATCGCCCGATCTCGGCCATCGACAAATAACCCCGGAACATTGGCGGTTATCGTAGAATCGACCGCCGGATCGGCAAAACGATCATGTAGTTCCAATACGAATGAATCGAGTTCTTGCTGGATCTGGGGGCCAAAATAATCGCGAATTTCAAAATTGGCCGAAAGCGTGCCACCAGAGAAAAAACGCATCCGAGCCGCTGAAAGCTCTTTCCCATCCACGATCAGACGCCCAACTGACCTGTCATCCACCGATCGTTCCGCCGACAAACGCGACGCGGGCTCAAATGCAATCTGGCTGGGCACAGTGCCATCCAGTAAGGGCGCCCCCTCTGTCGTGAAAAGCGCCACTTTTCCGGCCTTTCGTGCGATCTCTTGCACCGGAACGATACTATTGATCTGATCGATCGTCGCTTGACGCTCATCGATCAGCGGCGATGGGTCTTTTCCCTGGTTGGAGATGATTGAAATCCGACGGTTTAAATAAGCAACCTGAGCAAGGCCGTCATTCAACAAGCTCACATCCAAAGCAATGGCTGAATCCGCATTCGTCCTGGCAGTTTGAACGGCATCCGAGGCGCTGTTGAGGCGGGTAGCCAATTCCTTCGCTGATTGAGCAAGTTTTAACAACCGGTTCTTATCTTCTGGCCGGCCGCTTGCATCGAGCAGGCTCGCCTGAAAGGCTGTCAACGCACTGCCAAGTCCTCCCGTAGAGCCGGGAAGCCCGATCACCTCTTCCATTTTCTGAAAAAAATCCAAGCGCTTTGATGACTCTGCCTTTGCGGCGCCAGCAATGCGCTGCTCCGCCAGAAGCCCCGCATTTACGACGCGAGAGATACTGTCGATACGGACCCCACCTCCACTCCCGCCCAGACCCCGCGCACTGAGAACAATTTCACGGCGCGCATATCCAGATGTCTGCATATTTGCCAGATTGTCGGCGACAACCTCTGTTCCACGGGTTGTAGCAGTAAGTCCGGATACTGCATTGGAGAGTGCTTTGGCGAGACTCATCGCTGTCATTCCTTTCCTGACCGCATCAATGCGTCAACGTTCAGCGCTTGATATTCGTGGTTTCCTGTAGCATCTCATCCACCGTTTGGATCACTTTCGCGTTTGACGAATAGGCCCGCTGCGTCTGAATCATATGCGTCAGTTCTTCGGCGATATCGGTGGTTGACGCCTCACGGGCGTAGCCCTGAATCGATCCCGTTGGCCCATCACCGGCATTCCAAAGAAAAAAGCTTCCCGAGGTCTGCGAAATGCTGAATGTTTGCGCACTGCCAGTCTGTAGGCCATTAACATTCGGAACGGATACCAGCGGAATCTGATACAGGGTCTTCACGATACCCGTGTCATAGGTGGCCTTGATGAAGCCGCTTTCGTCGATTTCCGTCGAAGTCAACCTCCCTGCCGCCGCACCGTTTTTGTGGACATTGGTCGGGGCATAATCTTCTCCGATTTGCCTGAGATAACCATCGAGACTACCAAGTTTGCCAATTTCGATTTCCATATCACCGTCGGCTACCTGTAGTGCCAATACCCCCGTATCCGGGTCATATTCACCACCCGAAAGCCTGGTCACATTTGCAATTCCTCCGGCAAGTTCAGCACTGCCATCAAAAGCGATCCGATATGAACCAATAAGATTTTCCGTAGGATCCGAGGCAAGATCTCGAATGTCGACCTGCCAAGTGAGCGACATCCCGTCAGGGTTCGAAACATCTGGTGTAAAGGTCAGCTCCAGCTGATTGCTGATGCCGAGATTGCCAAAATATTCGATAGGATAAACAATCGGATCGCCTGATGCTGTCGGCAATGTTTCACTTGCAGGCAGGGTTATGCCCAGCTTTATCTGTGTGGTCGGATCACTGACGGTTCTGTCCCCTGCAATCCGCACAGGTTCAAGCCCCTTCATCGTATCTCGAGAAAAGGTCGGGACGGTACCCTCCTTCGACGCAGGCCATCCCATCAGCACAAGCCCAGAATCCGTGCGAAGGAACCCGTTGGCGTCGGGATTGAAGCCCCCTGTACGCGTCATAAGCATCGGCAGTTGTGACGAACCGCCAGTAACGTCGTTGATAGATGTCACTGGCAACATGCCGGCACCGGCGATAGCAATATCCATGGAGTTGGAGGTTGAGATCAGTGTACCGGTTTGATCGATTTCACGCTTCGATGATGCCCGGACGCCACCTGCTGAATAGGTTCCGCCACCCGATTGGTTCAGCACAAGGGAATCGAACTCCGTCGCGACCCGCTTGTACCCATGGGTCCCGGTATTAGCGATATTATCCGATATGGAAGCAAGTCGCGTTGAATTTGCCATAAGGCCGGCCACACCCGCGCCCATCGCTGAAGTCATGGACATGATTTGAGTCCTCTCTTTGACGTATTGTCGACAGCATCGGAGGGACAGCTTAAGATCCGCCTAACGGGCAGGCTCGTTCCGGCCTATCTCAGTAAAATCACTTCAATGCGGTTGTTCGCAGGAGCCATC
Source organism: Paracoccus saliphilus (assembly GCF_028553805.1). Lineage (NCBI taxonomy): Bacteria > Pseudomonadati > Pseudomonadota > Alphaproteobacteria > Rhodobacterales > Paracoccaceae > Paracoccus > Paracoccus saliphilus. Next base: position 3,959,462 of record NZ_CP067140.1, read on the forward strand.
GGGTTGCCTTCACGATTCTTTCTGTCGGCGTAGCCTGTGACGCGCTGCACACGCCGGTCCGGCTGTCCCGCCTGATCAAGCAGATTGCGCATCGAATGAGCCCGCGCATCTGATAGTGCCCATACCGGCGAAGAGACCAAGACCTCTGGATAAGAACGGACATGGCCGGAAATCGCCAAATCATTCCGGGTCTGTTTCAGAACACGCGCCAATAGCGAGGCCAGTTCCTTCAATACTGGTTGTGGCTGGGCCGTGTCGTCAACAAATAGAGGCTGATCCGTCAGGTCGGTCAATTCGATCACCAACCCTTCATCCGTCATCCGGGTCACGACATGACGCAGGAGATTGGTCATCTGCATGGACTCGGCCCCGGACCCAGTCAGCTCATCCTGAACCTGCTTCGCCACCTGCTCGAAATCGCCAGCCTTCTCCGAGTCCGGCAGATTGTCGGATATGGCGTGGCGAACACCTTCCTCGGTATCGTCGCCATCTGCCCCGGATCTCTGGACAATTGTCGGATTGAAGTAATCGGCGAGACCTGATCTTTGCTGTTCGGTCGTGGCATTCAGCAACCACATCAAAAGGAAAAAAGCCATCATCGCGGTGACGAAATCCGCATAGGCCACCTTCCATGCGCCACCGTGATGCCCTGCTTCGGCGGTCCCGACATCGCGCTTGATAATAAGTACCGCCCCTGCAGCTCCCTTGTTCGCCGCCATTTCGCCACCCGAATTAATGTTTCATCAACGAGAACATCCGGGCAACAAAGCGCTAAAACAAGTTAACCTCTCAAATACGAATATTTAAAGGTTTCTTCATTCGTAGTTGCGCCTGTCCTCGATCACCTTGCCATCATTGGGCAGGCTTCCTGGCGGCACGATCTCGACCCGCCCTTTCAGCTTCAGCATATCCGCGACCGAAGCGGCATATGCCTCGGTGGAAACGGCTCGTGATTCCAGTTGCACGGTCATGACATCCCTCTCCCCGTCGCGCTCGGCAATCACACGGGCACGGGCAATCTCGGGATGGCGGGCCATCAAAGCGGCCACCTGCTCGGGGCGCACGAACATCCCCTTGATCTTGGTCGTCTGATCGGCACGGCCCAGCCAGCCCTTGATCCGCATATTGGTTCGGCCACAGGGCGAGATGCCAGGCATCACCGCCGACAGATCCCCGGTGGCAAAGCGCAACAGCGGATAATCGGGGTTCAGCGTCGTCACCACGACCTCGCCCACCTCACCCGCAGGAAGCGGATCACCGGTGCCGGGACGCACGATCTCGACGATAACCCCCTCATCGACGATCATGCCATCGAGCGCATCGCTCTCATAAGCGATATTCCCCAGATCCGCGGTGGCATAGCATTGCCGTGTGACGATCCCACGATCAGAATAGCCCTGCCGCAGGGATGGAAACAAGGCACCTCCACCGACGACAGCCTTGGAGATTGACAGTCGTTTACCCATCTCGTCCGCGCGATCGAGGATGACCTTCAGAAAATCCGGGGTGCCAGCATAGCAGGTCGTGCCGATATCGACGGCAGCTGATACCTGCAATTCGGTCTGCCCGGTGCCGGCGGGCAACACAGCGGCGTCCACCGCCCGTGCCCCGGATTCGAACATCATTCCGGCAGGCGTCAGGTGATATCCGAAACAATTCTGCACGATATCGCCAGCCCCGACCCCCGATGCATGCAGGAACCGGCCCAATCGCCACCAGTCCCCGGAATGCCGACCCGGTTCATAGATCGGACCGGGGCTCTGAAAGATCTGATCGAACTCGTTGGCAGGCCGGGTAGTATAGCCTCCAAATGGCGGAGATTTCTTCTGCGCGTCGGAAAGTTCAGCCTTGCGGATCACCGGCAGCCGAGCGAGCGCCGCAAGGTCGGCGATATCCTCTGGCTCGACATCGCGCAGCAGCCGCGCAAGGGCAGGCGCGGTCTTGGCACGCGCGATCACGAGCGGCAATGCCTCGGCCAGTGCGGCCTCCCGTATCTCGTGGTCACGGGTTTCCAGATCATCATAATAGCCGGTCATAATCGCTCCTCAGGCCAGCCAGCGTTTGCGGCGGCGATAGCTGCGCACGTCGCGGAAGGATTTGCGGCCTTCGTCCGACATGCCCAGGTAGAATTCCTTGACATCAGGGTTTTCGCACAGCGCGGTGGCGGGTCCGTCCATCACCACCCGGCCATTCTCAAGGATGTAGCCGTAATGCGCATATCGCAGAGCCACATTGGTGTTCTGCTCGGCCAACAGGAAAGTCACCCCTTCACCCTCGTTCACCGCCTTCACGATCTGGAAAATCTGTTCGACCAGTTGCGGTGCCAACCCCATCGACGGTTCGTCCAGCAGGATCATCTCGGGGCGGGACATCAATGCGCGCCCCATCGCCGTCATCTGCTGTTCGCCGCCCGATGTGTAACCGGCCTGCGATTTCCGCCGCTCACGCAGACGCGGAAAATATTCATAAACCATCTCGAGATCGCGCCTGATTGCCGCCGCCCCGTCACGGCGCGTATATGCGCCCGTCAGAAGATTTTCTTCAACCGTCAGATGCTCGAAACAATGCCGCCCCTCCATCACCTGGATGACGCCCTTGGTCACCAGTTCTGCAGGGTTCCGGGCGGCCACCTTCTCGCCACGATAGAGAATGCTTCCCTTGGTGACCTCGCCCCGTTCGCTCGCGAGCAGGTTCGAGATCGCCTTCAGCGTGGTTGTCTTACCCGCCCCGTTCCCGCCAAGAAGCGCGGTAATTCCGCCCTTGGGCACCGAAAGGCTGACGCCCTTCAGCACCAGGATGACATGGTTATAGATCACCTCGACATTATTGACTTCCAACAGAGTGTCGTCGTTTTCGGCATCAAGCATGGCGGTTCTCCGGGCCTGTATCGACCCCCGGCGGCGATGACCGCCGCCGGGAATGGCATCAGCAATCGCGTGGGGTGATCCCGGATTCCTTGGCATAGGCTTCGCTGTCCTCGGCGATCAGCGGGGCGATGATTTCCTGATCCGGCTCGGTAAATTCGGTGATCAGGTTCCATGCCTTTGCCTCGGCATCCCATTGCTGCAAACGGGCCATGCCGCTACCGCCATGGTTGTCGCAGCTCATTTTGATCTCGGGGCCGAAATCGGGAAGTCCCAGCTCGGTCAAACGTTCAGGTGTGATTTCCAATTGTTCGAAACCATTGCGAAGCTGTTCAGCATCGATCTGGGAAGCTCCCGCGATATCCTGCGCCTTGCGGATCGCCTCTGAGATCACCAAGGCCGCATAGAGGCCGCGCGAATACAGCACCGAGCCGACATGCTCGCCACCCTGCGAGGCGTTGCCTGGCTCGATGACGAATTCCTGCAGATCGTCATAGACTGGGTAATCCATGCCAACGCCGTGGAAGGTCAGCGCCTTGTAACCATCGGCCTTTGCGCCCACCGGCGTCACATCGACCTCGGAACCAGACCACCAGATGCCGATGAAATTCTCCATCGGGAAGCGAATATTGGAGGCCTCCTGGATCGCGGCCTGGTTCATCACGCCCCAGCCATACATGATGACGTAGTCAGGCTGATCCCGGCGGATCTGCAGCCATTGGCTTTTCTGCTCCTGGCCCGGCGCGTCGATCGGGATCTCGGATAAGGTGAAGCCGTGCTTCTCGGCCAATCCCTGCAAGGTCCGGATTGGTTCCTTGCCATAGGCCGAGTTGTGATAGACCAGCGCGATCTTCTTGCCGTTCAGATCGCCGCCATTCTCGTCCAGAAGATATTTGACCGCGACCGAGGCGCCGTCCCAGTAATTCGCCGGCGCGTTGAACACCCACTCGAACACCTTGCCGTTCTTGGCCGAGGTCCGCCCGTAGCCCGGCGTGTAAAGCACCTTCTTGTCGACCGAGACCTTTGGAATCAACTGGTAGGTGATGCCGGTCGAGAGCGGGTTATAGATCAACGCCCCGGTATCCTTGGTCGCCTCGTAACACTCGACACCCTTCTCGGTATTATAGGCCGTTTCGCATTCGGGCACCTGGACCATCTCGCCACCAATACCGCCGTCGCGTTCGTTCAGCAGAGTGAAATAGTCGTTGAAACCGTCGGCATATTGAGTGCCGTTCGCGCCATAGGCTCCGGTGCGATAGGACAGGTTCGGCACGATCAGATCGGCCATTGCGGGCGCCGCTGCCATCATTCCGGCTGCGACAAGTGCGGTGAGTTTCATTTTCATTCGGGTCTCCTCCCCAAAGTTGAACATTGCCGGTTTTCCGGTCTTTCCATTTGAAATCAGTGTGGGAACGGCCAGAGGCGCAGCTTCTCCTTGGTCAAGGCCCAGAGCCGTGCCAGACCATGCGGTTCGGCGATCAGGAAAAACACGATCAGGCCACCCACGATCATCAGCTCGATATGCGCTGCCAGATCGGTCGGCCATCCAAGGCCGCCAACCAGAACGTTCTTCAACAAGACCGGTAGCAGCACCATGAACGCCGCCCCCGCAAAGCTGCCGAAGATGCTGCCAAGACCGCCGATGATGATCATGAACAGGACTAGGAAGCTCTTGTTGATTCCGAAGGCTTCGCCAACCTCTGCCGCCCCAAGATAGACGGCGAACAAGAGCGCCCCCGCAACACCCACGAAGAAACTGGACATGGCAAAGGCCGACAGTTTGGCGGTCAACGGGTTCACCCCAATGATCTCGGCAGCGATATCCATGTCCCGGATCGCCATCCATTTCCTTCCTGACATGCCGCGTGTCAGGTTACGTGCCACCCACGCGAGAACGAAGGCGAAGACTAAGCATATCAGGTATTTCGCCGGAGCGCTGGTGGCTGGACCGGTGACAGCATAGCCCAGTATGGTCCGCTCGGGCGCGTTGATCTGGCCCGAGGCAGAATAATTGTAGAACCACGGCACCTTGTTGAAGAGCCAGACGAGAAAGAACTGTGCGGCCAGTGTGGCGACGGCCAGGTAGAAGCCCTTGATCCTGAGCGAGGGTAACCCGAACAGCATGCCGACAATCGCGGTGATCCCACCGGCCAACAGGATGTGAATGACGATGCTGATCTCGGGGAAAGCCGTCATCAGCTTGTAGACTGCATAGGCGCCGACCGCCATGAACCCCCCGGTCCCGAGACTGACCTGCCCGGCATAGCCGGTCAGGATATTCAACCCCAATGCCGCGATGGCATAAATCAGGAAGGGCACGAAAACCGCATTCGCCCAATAGTCATTGATTACGAATGGCACGACCAGGAAGGCCACTACAAGCGCGGCGTAATAGGCCCACCTGTCCAACCGGATCGGAAAGGTCTGCCCGTCGTCACGGTAGCTGGTCTTGAAATCGCCTGCTTCACGATACAGCATCGCGGCGCTCCTCTTGTAGCCGTTGCAGCGGGGGCTTCGCGCCCCCGCACCCCCGCGGGATATTTCCGTGAAGAAGAAAGCCCATCGTCTTCTTCATACAAATATCCCCGCCGGAGGCATAAAACCTTTCCATCATCAAACTCTTTCGATGATCCGCTCGCCGAACAGCCCTTGCGGACGGAACACCAGGAAAAGCAGCGCGAGAACATACGCAAACCAGTTCTCGGTCGCGCCGCCGATCATGGGGCCGATGAAGAATTCGAACAGCTTTTCGCCCACTCCGATGATCAAACCGCCGACGATGGCTCCGGGGATCGAGGTGAAGCCACCCAGCATCAGCACCGGCAAGGCCTTGAGCGCGATCAGCGAGAGGCTGAATTGCACACCCGACTTGGTGCCCCACATGATGCCCGCAACCAGTGCGACGAAGCCCGCGATCGACCAGACCATGACCCAGATGAAGCGCAGCGAAATGCCCACAGACAGCGCCGCCTGATGGTCGTCGGCCACCGCTCGCATGGCACGGCCCTGCTTGGTATATTGCGCGAAGGCGACAAGGGCGGCGACCAGCAACGCCGCGATCAGGGTGGCCCAGATATCCAGCCGGTCGATGAAAAGGCCATAACCGAACCATTCTGCCGTCGCGGTCTCGATGGTTTCCGAGATTCCCTGCGGCAACCCGACATCCAGGTTCTTGATATCGGCTCCCCACATCACGTCGCCCAGACCTTCGAGGAAATAGGCGAGACCGATGGTCGCCATGAAGAGAATGATGGGTGCCTGCCCGATCAGATGCTGAAGCACCAGCTTTTCGATCAGGAAGGCCAGCAACACCATCACCGCACCGGTCAGCAAAATCGCCAGCACCGACGGCACGGTCCAGCCGAAATGTTCGATATGTGTCCCAAACATGGCATTGATCATATGAGCGAAGGGCACCTGCCCCTGCTGGATGCCGACCAGCGTCAGGGCCGCGAACAGCGCCAGCACGCCCTGTGCATAGTTGAACACGCCCGAGGCCTTGAAGATCAGCACGAAGCCAAGCGCGACCAGCGCATACATGACCCCGGTCATCAACCCGTTCAGAAAGACTTCGGCGGCAAAATACATCTGGTCCATCAGATTGCCTCCCATGGGCATAGATCAGTCATGCGCCACCCCCAGATAGGCATCGATGACCTCCTGGTTGTTGCGCACCTCATCAGGCGTTCCGTCGCCGATCTTGCGGCCGTAATCCATCACGACCACCCTGTCGGACAAGTCCATGACCACGCCCATATCGTGCTCAATCAGCGCAATCGTCGTGCCGAATTCATCATTCACGTCGAGAACGAAGCGGGACATGTCCTCCTTTTCCTCGACATTCATTCCCGCCATCGGCTCGTCCAGCAGCAGGATCTGCGGCTCGGCGGCCAGCGCCCGCGCCAGTTCGACGCGTTTTTTCAGCCCGTAAGGCAAGCGCCCGACCGGCGTCTTTCGAATGTTCTGAATCTCGAGGAAATCGATGACTCGCTCGACATGCTCGCGGTTCTTGATCTCTTCGCGTTCAGCCGCTCCCCACCACAGTGCCTGCGACAGCAACCCGGATTTCATCCTGTTCAGCCGCCCAGTCATGATGTTGTCCAGCACCGTCATGCCATCAAACAGCGCGATGTTCTGGAACGTCCGTGCGATACCGAGGCGCGCCACCTCGTAAGGTTTCATCGGCCCGCGGCGCTGGCCCTTGAACCAAACCTCGCCCTCCTGCGGGACATAGAAACCCGAGATCACGTTCAGCATCGAGGATTTGCCCGCGCCATTGGGTCCGATGATCGCACGGATCTCGCCCTCGCGGATGTCAAAGCTGATGTCCTTGATTGCCTCGACGCCGCCGAAGCGCAAGATAATGCCTTTCATCTCCATCAGCACGCCGCCGGTCTGGCGGCCATCCGCGGTGGTCGTGGTTTCGCTCATCCGGTTCATTGCGCCGCCACCTTCTGCTGCCGCGCCGCACCGAAGACCTGCACATCCTCGATCTTCAGCGTCGCCTTGATCTTGCCCTTGCGGCCATCCTCATAAGTGACCTCGGTTTCGGTATAGATGCTGTCCGAACCGTCATAGAGTGCGTCCACGAGATCACCGAACTTGTCGCCGATCACGGCGCGGCGGACCTTGCGTGTCCGGGTCATCTCGCCATCATCTGGATCCAACTCCTTGTGCAGAACGAGGAAACGATGGATCTGGCAGCCGGACAGCATCTCGTCTTCGGCGACGGACTTGTTGGCCTCTTCGACATGCGCCTTTATCGTCGCATAGACTTGCGGATGACCAGCAAGTTCTTGGTAGGAAGCATAGGCGATATTGTTCCGCTCGGCCCAATTGCCGACCGCGCTCAGATCGATATTGATCATCGCGGTGCAATAGTCACGTCCATTCCCAAGCACCACGGCTTCAAGGATATTCGGATAGAATTTCAGCTTATTCTCGACATATTTGGGCGCGAACATACCGCCATCGGCCATCTTGCCGACATCCTTGGCCCGATCGATGATCCTCAGATGACCCGTGGATTCCTCGAAGAACCCCGCATCTCCCGTAGCCACCCAGCCTTCTGCATCCTTGGTCGAGGCAGTGCTATCGGCATTCTTGTAATATTCGACGAAAGTGCCGGGGCTGCGATAGAAAACCTCGCCATTCTCAGCGATCTTAACCTCGACACCGGGAGAAGGCACACCCACCGTATCGGAACGCACCTGCCCGTCGGGCTGTTGGGTGATGAACACAGAAGCCTCGGTCTGGCCGTAAAGCTGTTTCAGGTTGATCCCAAGCGAGCGGTAGAAATCGAAAATTTCGGGGCCGATCGCCTCGCCCGCTGTATAGCCCACACGGATGCGGCTATAGCCAAGAGTGTTCTTCAGCGGGCCATAGACCAAGAGATTGCCCAAGTTGTAAGCCATCCGGTCCATGAAACCGACGTTCTCACCGTCAAGCATCGCCGGACCGACCCGGCGCGCCACCGCCATGAATCGATGGAACAGCCAGCGCTTGAATCGGCTCGCATCCTCCATCCGGATCATCACAGTGGTCAACTGGCCTTCGAAAACGCGGGGCGGCGCGAAGAAATAGCTTGGTCCGATCTCGCGCATATCCGTCATCATGGTATGGGCGCCCTCGGGGCAATTCACGGTAAAGCCAGCCCATAGCGCCTGTCCCATCGAGAAGATGAAATCGCCGACCCATGCCATCGGCAGATAGGCGACAATCTCTTCACGCTGCGTCAGGTGGTCGAAATCGCAACTGTTCTTCGCTGTCTCGATGATATTGCGGTTCGACAGCACCACGCCCTTGGGCTTGCCTGTGGTGCCCGATGTATAAAGCATCACGCAGGTAGTGTCGTAATCCAACCCGGAAATCCGGCTGTCCAACTCAGGCCCCAACCGCGTTGCTGCAGCCCGTCCTTCTTCCTGCACATCGGCCAGAGCGTTCATGCGGGAATGGTCGTATTTCCTCATGCCCCGCTTATCGGTGTAGACGATCTGCTCGATCCCCTTCACCGTTTCTTCGATTTCCAAAACTTTGTCGACCTGCTCTTGATCGCCGCAAATCACAAAACGTGCGCCGCAGTGATCCAGCACATAGGCCATCTCTTCGGCCACCGCGTCCTGGTACAGGGGCACGGGGATCGCCCCGCACATCTGCGCCGCGATCATGCTCCAGTAATGGGCCGGGCGGTTGCGTCCGATGATCGCAACGTAATCGCCAGGCTTCAGGCCGAGTACCAGAAATCCGAGCGCCAGCGTCCGGATTTCCTCTGCCGCCTCTGTCCAGCTCCAGCTTTGCCAGATGCCGAATTCCTTTTCGCGATAGGCGGGCCTGTCACCGAAACGGGCCGCATTCCGCGCCAACAGCGCGGGAACAGAATGCAACTCACCCTTAGGCGCATGCTGGTCCGTCATGTCTCCTCCCTGGTCCGCGCGTTTTTTTTGCGCGTTACCCGAAACCTCCTCCGCTCCGGATAGCGATCACATTTGCCGCCAATCTTTGCCGTAGTTTTGCGCGAATCCTACGAAATGTTACAGCACTTCCGCAAATTCCAAAGCGGTGCTATCCGAGAGCAGAGGGCGGAGGAGGGCAAATGACAGATCACGGAAACACGAGCAGGTCATGACGCCCGAGGAACTTCGTGCCGATCTGACCCATTCGGGCCTCAACCTCATCGGTCAGGCCTTGTCGATCTTTGATGCCGATCTGCGGCTCGCCGTCTCGAATCGGCAATATCAGGCGATGTTCGACCTGCCCGACGCATTGGTCCAACCCGGCACCAGCTTCGAGGATACGATCCGCCACATCGTCCATCGCGGCGAATACGGACCGCAGGACGACCCCGAGGCCGCCGTGGCCTCGCGCGTCGAACAGGCCCGCACCTTCCAGCCGCATTATTTCGAGCGCCAGCGCGCTAATGGAAAATGGATCGCCGTGGAAGGCGCCCCGCTGTCGCAGGGCGGCTGGATCACGGTCTATACCGACATCACCGATATCAAGCAGCAGGAAGCGCTGCTTCGGGCGCGTTCCGAGGAGCTGTCCGAACAGGTGCTCGATCATGCCGAACGGCTGGCCGCCGCCAACCGCGAACTCGCCGCCACCAATGCCGCCCTGCAAGAGGCGCAGCGGGTCCTGACACGTACCGAGGCCCGCACGCGGCAGGTGACCGAAATGGTCCCCGCCCATATCGCCCATCTGGACACCGATTACCGCTATACCTTCTCGAATCGCCAGCAGCCGATGGTCTTCCCCGGCAGCATCGGCAACGTTATCGGCAACACCGTCGCGGAGGCTTTGGGAGCCCAGACCTTCGCCACCCTGCGTCCCTGGATAGATCGCGCATTGGCGGGGGAATCGCAGGTCTTCGAGATGACCCACAAGCCCTCGGGGCGGCGTATCCGCATCGCCCTGACTCCGGACCGGGTGGGCAAAGGGGCCTATGTGCTCTCAACCGATGTCAGTGCAGAGGTGCAGGCCCGCGAAGCGCTGAGCCATGCCAGCAAGCGGAGTCTCGCAGCACAGCTCACTTCGGGCATGGCGCATGATTTCGGCAATCTGCTGACGATCATCCTCGGGCTGCAGGGACGGTTGGCCGCGATGCCCCTGCCCACTGGGGCCGCCGAGGACGTGCAGGCCACCCTGGCCGCAGCCCGCAGAGGCGCCGCATTGCTCGAACGATTGTCCAAGATCAGTGGTGGACGGGAAGTGTCGCTGCAACCCGTTGAACTCCCCCCTCTTCTGCGCGAGGTCGTGGCACTTGCCCGCCCATCGCTTGGCGATGGAGTGACACTCGGGGTATCCGTCGATCTGCCCGAGAAGCCTCTGCTTCTCGATTCCGGCGCCTTGCAGGATTCGCTTCTAAACCTGATCCTGAATGCCGATGCCGCCATGGCCGGACCGGGCCATATTGCCCTGACCGCATCCACCAGCGGCGAGTGGATAGAGATCACCGTCACCGACACCGGGCCCGGCTTTTCAGACGAAGCACTGACCCGCGCGACCGAGCCCTTCTTCAGCACCAAGAAGGGTCAGGGCTCCGGCCTCGGATTGTCGATGGTCTATGATCAGACCAAACTGATCGGTGGGACGATGCGGCTGGACAACACTGCTGGCGGCGCACGCGTCACCCTGCGCCTGCCCCACCGTCCCGTGACCCGCCAGATGGTTCTGCTGGTCGAAGATGACAATACTATCCGCACGGATATCCGCAGCCAGCTGACCGGCTTGGGCCATGCGGTCATCGAAGCCGCCAGCCTGAGCGAAGCGAAGGCGATGACCGATCTGCCGGGGCTGACAATGATCCTGTCCGATATCCAGCTTGGCGACGGATTGGGACTGGAGCTTGCAACTGACAGACTGCCGGTCGTGCTGATGACTTCCGTGCCTCCGGGCGATCCCCTGCGTAATGACGCGCCGGGGCCGGTACTGACCAAGCCCTTTACCACCTCCCGTCTCGCCGCCGCGCTGGCCGAGGCAAGCAAGGAACCCGTATGACCGATGCTCCGCTGATCGCGATCCTCGACGATGAACCCGAGATCCGACGCCTATTGTCCTCGGCACTGGAAGAGGCCGGGTTCCGGACCCAGAGTTTTGCCCGTGCCCTAGAGTTCGAAGCGGCATTGCGGCGCATCACTCCCGAGGCCTGCCTGATCGATCTCGGCCTCCCCGACCGCGACGGATTGGCACTGGTCCATCGCCTCGCCACGGAATCCGGCGCTGCGATCATCATCATTTCCGGCCGCGCGCAGGTTCAGGACAAGGTGACCGGACTGGAACTCGGGGCCGATGACTACATCATCAAACCATTCGAACCCGCCGAGGTCGTCGCCCGCATCCGCGCCCGCCTGCGCCGTCCTGCCCAGGTACCGGGCCGCAGCGGCCAGACGGTCCGTTTCGCCGATTGGACCGCCGATTTCGACCGCTACATGCTGATAGCCCCGGATGGCACCGAAGCACCTCTCAGCCATGCGGAGGCCGAGGTTCTACGCATGTTCATCGACAATCCGCGTCGCCTGATCACCCGCAGCCAGATGCTCGACACACTCGGCGGCACGGCAGGCGACAGCTTCGACCGCGCCATGGATGTCCGAATTTCGCGCTTGCGCACCAAGCTGGGCGAAGATCCGAAAAATCCGCGGCTGATCAAGACGATCTACGGCGCGGGCTACATATTCCTGGCGGAGATCAGCTGATATCGCAGCTATCCGCACGGCCCCGTTCGGGAGCGGATTCCCTGATGCGCGCCCATTTCCCGGACGCGACGTCATACTGGCTTGTTTATCGAGAGGCGTCGATACTGCCGCTGCAAGGAATTCGGGAGCCCGACATGAATCAGGATGCGATGCTCGACCTGGCGCGTTCGATTTTCACGAAGCAAGCCTTCACCCGGTATCTGGGCGCGGAACTGGTAGACCTCTCAGAGAACGCCGCGATCATAGAATTGCCCTTGCGCGACGAGCTTCGGCAGCAGCACGGATATGCCCATGGCGGGGCGTTGTCATATCTCGCCGACAACACGCTCACATTCGCCGGGGGGATGGCACTGAAGGGCGACGCCCTCACATCCGAATTCAAGATAAACTACCTTCGGCCAGCAAAAGCGGCATTGATACGAGCCGAGGCCAGCGCAATATCCGTTTCGGGACGTCAGGCGGTCTGTCGATGCGACATCTTCGCCATCGACGACGAAGAGAAGACCCTCTGCGCAACGGCTCAGGGAACCGTGGTAAGAGTGTCGAATGAGTAAAGCATTTCCCAAAAACCGGGCACCAGAACTTGGTGATACGATCGAAAAGCAGCCCGCCGGGCTGCTTTTCCTTACAATGCCATTGGGCAAGTTAGCTGGCGTCGCAATCCCAACCGCTGATGAACTTGGAATCCATGAATTCCTCGAGTCCCATCACGCCGCCCTCACGCGCCCGACCCGACATCTTGACCCCGCCGAATGCCGATCCCGGCCCGCGCGGCTCGCCATTCATCTCGACCATGCCCGAGCGTAGCTGACGCGCGACCCGATTACGCTTGGCACCGTCCTGCGTCTGGACGTAATTGGTCAGCCCGTAAGGCGTGTCATTAGCGATCTCGACGGCCTGTTCCTCATCGTCGAAAGGAATGATCGACAGAACCGGGCCAAAAATTTCCTGTTGCGCGATGGTCATGTCATTGCGGACATCGGCAAAGACCGTCGGACGCACGAAATAGCCGCGATTGACGCCTTCGGGCAGGCCGGGGCCGCCAGCAGCCAGGCGTGCGCCTTCGTCAATACCCGCCTGGATCAGATCCTGGATCTTGTCCCATTGCTGCTTGCTAACCACTGGCCCGATATGCTTGCCGGGTTGATGAGCGGTCGCGACCGATGTCTCTTCCGCAACCTTCACCGCCGTCTCGACCGCGCGGTCATAGGCTGACCGTTCGACCAGCATCCGGGTCGGCGCGTTGCAGGACTGGCCGCTGTTGTTGAAGCAATGCTGCGCACCACGGATCACCGCCTTGTCGTCGGCGTCGGCAAAGACGATATTCGCACCCTTGCCGCCCAGTTCCAGCACGACCTTCTTCAGCGTATCCGCCGCCGCCTTGCTGATCGCGATCCCGGCACGGGTCGAGCCGGTGAAACTGATCATCTCGACATCGTCATGGGTCGACAATTGCGTGCCCACGCCCGCGCCATCGCCATTCACGAGGTTGAAAACCCCCTTCGGCAAGCCCGCCTCGTCCAGATATTCGGCAAAGACCATCGAGGACAAAGGCGCGATTTCGGACGGCTTCAGAACTACCGTATTGCCGGCCAGCAGGGCGGGAATCACCTTGAGCGTCACCTGGTTCATCGGCCAGTTCCAGGGTGTAATCAGCCCGACGACGCCGATCGGCTCCCAGGTCACCATGGTCGTGGGCGCGTGATCCCCAAGCGGCCGAATGAACTCGAAATCCTTGAATGCCTTGATGAAATTCTTGATATGCCCACGTCCGGCCCCGACCTGGGCCGCCAGCGACATATCCTGGGGTGCGCCCATCTCGTGACTGATCGCCCATGCCATGTCATCGGCGCGGCGTTCGTAAATCTCGAGGATCTTCTCGACATAGCCCAACCGTTCGGCCGCAGAGATTCGCGACCAAGCCGGAAAGGCCGCCTTCGCGGCCGCCACAGCGGCATCCGTGTCTTCCTGACCGCCAAGACTGATCACGGCGGCCGCTTCCTCGTTCGATGGATCAACGACCTCCAGATCATTGGTCTTGGCCGGAGCGACCCACTGACCGTCGATATAGAATTTGCGTTTATCAAGCAGTGTGCCCATCATGTCCTCCTGAGATATGTCGGTCAGAAGGTGACACCGCACCCCGGCCTCTGCAAGGGGCGTATGGTGGGCGATCTGCCCGCGGACTTGTCAATCTGCGACATGCCAACGGGCTGGCAATCCCCGCCCGGGCACTTATGTTGATGGCAACGCAATCAAACGAAAGGACGGCCCATGTCTCTGCGCATCAATGACACCGCTCCGGATTTCACCGCCAACTCGACCCAGGGAGAAATCCGCTTTCACGAATGGCTCGGCGACAGCTATGCCATCGTCTTCAGCCATCCACGCGATTTCACCCCGGTCTGCACGACCGAATTCGGTGTCGTCGCGCAATTGGCAAGCGAGTTCGAAAAGCGCGGCACCAAGGTTGTCGGCGTCTCGGTCGACTCCGTCGGGGACCACCAGAGATGGCAACGCGACATAGAACAGGTTGCCGGCACGCCCGCGAATTTCGCGATCATCGACGACAGTACGCTGACCGTGGCCAAAGCCTATGACATGCTTCCCGCGGATTACTATCTGCCGACCGAAGGGCGCACGCCCCAGCATTCGGCCACGGTTCGCACCGTATTCATCATCGGCCCGGACAAGAAGGTGCGCCTGACCATGACCTACCCGATGTCGGTCGGCCGGAACTTTGCCGAGATCCTGCGGGCGCTGGACGCGGTGCAGAAAACCGACGGCGCTCCGCTGGCGACCCCGGCCAACTGGGTGCCGGGTCAGGATGTGATCGTCGCGTTGGCCCTGGACGACAAGGCAGCCGAAGAGAAATATGGCAAGCTGGATTTCAAGCTGCCCTATCTGCGCTTTGCCAAGGATCCGGCGTGACGCATTCACGACAAGCCCCGGCCAACCTGCCGGGGCTTGTCAGCCGGGCCATCCATATTTGCGCAACATCGCCTGCACCGCACGGTCATTGCCGCTGCCAGTAACATTCTCGGTCCGTAGGCTTGTCGCCTGACTGCCCGCCCATTCGACGATCCTGGCGCGCCCACCGATCTTCTGCGCTTCGATTCCGGCCATGCGATGCATCCAGTACAACCAGACATCGTCGCTACCGGGGCTTAATTGAGTAAACAGATCGTCGCGCAGAACATCCTCGTGGAAACTTCCGGGCGCATACAGCACCCCCATGACCCCGGTCAGAAAGACTAGCGCCGACTGCTCGGGGCGGGCGATATTGTGCTGCCATTCCTCGTAAGCTGCAGGCCCAAGATCACCGTTCAGGTTGATCCGATGTGCGCGGTTGCAAACGACCTGTGCCCGGCCCGATGCGGCCCGCACAAGTTCGGCCAGCCAATCCCGCGGATAATAGACGTCATCATCCGCAGTGACGATACAGGCCTCGGGATAGGCCGATAGCGTGGGGATGATCTTCTTGTAGGATCGCCAATCCGAACAGACCGCCACCTCCAACCCTTCGGATTTGAGGGCGACAATCTCTGGAGAAAGGTATTCCTCGTCTCCTTTGGCGAGCCACAGGATCACCTTGTCGGGCCGGACAGATTGCCGCAAGATCGCTTTCAAGGTGATCGCAAGGGTACCGAAACGGACCGGATAACTGGTCAGCGAGACGATCAGTGGAGCAGGCAGGCCATGAGGGGCACCCGGCTCGACAGGCCGGGCGTCGATTTCGGCGATTGCGCGCTTTTGCCGCTGGCGATGCTTCAGACGGCGAAAAACATCCGAGATCATGAACCTTCCCACGCGCGGCGCAGCCAATCGATATTACCGATCCGGCGGTACCAGCGATGCCCACCTCCGGCAAAGACATCGGCCATTTTCGGCTCGCCCGCGAAAAGGACGATCTTTGCGCCCTCCGGCAAGCTGGGAGCCTTGAGATAGCTGAGCAGGTTCCGCGGAACGCAATCATTCTTGAAGCTGACACACCAGCCCCTGGGCCAATAGTTCAGATGCCCATGGCTCGCCAGTTGAGCCGACTGGAACTGTTGACTGATCTCGTATCGCGCGGTCGCGGCAGCAGGATCGGCAAGAAATGCGTCGAGAATATAGTCATGCGCCCCGATCTCGAAGCGGAAGACACTGGAATTGCCGACACTGTGCAGGAACGCGTCACGTTCACGATTGATCCTGCGCAGTGGCTTGGGGCGGAACAGGTCATCATCACGGATAATGAAAAAATCTCCCGGGAGGTCGAAAAATGGTGACAAGTCATCCACCACGACCAGATCGATATCCAGAAACAAGGCAGTTCCCTGCATTCCGCCCAGATCGCGGCGAAACAAGGCCAGCTTGCGCCAGCGCGTATCTCCATGCCCTTCGGGCAGGCCAAGTTCCGGCAATGACTGTGCTTCGATCCCGGAATCGAGTCCCGAGGCATCATCGGTGAAACAGATAAAACGATGCGGCCGGGACAGGTGACGACGAACCTGCCGATAAAGCCGGTTCACATCTTCGGAACTGTAGAGCGTGCCCCATTTCATGCAAATGACACTTGCCGGTTTCATTATCGTTGCCCCTTCTCCCGACCGACTCGTACCGATATTCGGCGACGTAATCTATCCATCAGTGATCCCTTCCGTCTGGTAGGGGATTGACTGCCCGCAGCTATCGCCTTTCGCTGTTGATCCAGATGTGACACCCGTTGTCCCGGCACCTCGTGCATCACAAGGCGAGGCACCATCAACCACGCCTGCAGATCGTATAGCTTGGCCGGCCAATCAGCGGGATGGGTGACAGGAGTGCTGGTCTCGTATAACCGCTCTGCCGCCTCACGTGAGCAACTGTAGGCGCTCGTCATAGTCGCCTGCACTGCGGCACGGCGCAATTCACCGTCACGAACCCTGATCCGACGGAACGGCATCGCTCGGCCATACGCGAAATCGATCAGGACCATCGGCACATTCCGAAAATCACCCGACCGGACGAAATCGGCGAACCCCGGCTGTAAAATGCCATCGTCTTCCAGGATGACCGCACCCGGAAGGTCCGAAGTAACGATATACTGATAGATTTGACGATGCGACAAAGCGCAGGCCAGTTCGCCATCGCTCATCTGACGGCCGATCCGGGCGAAAGCCGCATCCCGGTCAACAAAGTCTTCGAATTCCGCGGGAAGACCCGACCGCCCGTCAACACCCATGAAAAGCTGATACGACAAGCCCGCCCTATCCAGTGCATCGAGCATTGGACGACGGCGATCGTCGTCACCTGGCAGCGTCAGAACAAAGATAGGCCAGTCTGACATCACGCATCACCGTGGAATGTCGGGAACAGGGAACCGGCCCCGATAGAACCATCGGGGCCGGGCAGAGAAGAGCTTACCCTTCGGTGGTCTCTTCTTTCTTCTCGGTGACTTCCTCGCCGGTCTCCTGATCGACCATCTTCATGCCAAGGCGCACCTTGCCACGGTCGTCAAAGCCCAGGAGCTTCACTTTCACTTCCTGACCTTCCTGCAGAACCTCAGACGGATGGCCGAGGCGGCGATTGGCGATCTGGCTGACATGCACCAACCCGTCACGCTTGCCGAAGAAGTTCACGAAAGCACCGAAATCGACCAGCTTCACCACCTTGCCGGTGTAAATCTGACCCTCTTCAGGTTCGGCCACGATCGAGTGGATCATGTCATAGGCCTTCTTGATCGAATCGGCATTGGCCGAAGCGATCTTGATCACGCCTTCGTCATTGATATCGACCTTGGCGCCGGACACCTCGACAATCTCGCGGATGACCTTGCCGCCCGAGCCGATCACTTCGCGGATCTTGTCGGTCGGGATGTTCATCGTCTCGATACGCGGGGCATGAGCGCTGAACTCGCGGCGACCTTCGGCCAGGGCCTTGCCCATCTCGCCAAGGATATGCATCCGGCCATCCTTGGCCTGGGCCAGCGCCTGCTCCATGATCTGCGACGTGATGCCGGCAACCTTGATATCCATCTGCAGCGAGGTGATGCCATTCTCGGTCCCGGCGACCTTGAAGTCCATATCGCCAAGGTGATCCTCGTCACCAAGGATATCGGTCAGAACCGCGAAACGGCCGTCATCCTCGAGGATCAGGCCCATGGCGACGCCAGCGACCGGAGCCTTGAGCGGCACACCCGCATCCATCATCGACAGGGAAGACCCGCAAACCGTCGCCATCGAGCTCGAGCCGTTCGACTCGGTGATCTCGGAAACCAGGCGAATGGTGTAGGGGAAATCCGTCTGCGGCGGCAGCACCGCCTGAAGCGCGCGCCATGCAAGCTTGCCATGACCGATCTCGCGGCGGCCCGGAGGACCGAAGCGACCGACCTCGCCGACCGAATAGGGCGGGAAGTTGTAATGCAGCAGGAAGTTCGAGCGGAAATTGCCGTGCAGCGCATCGATGATCTGCTCGTCATCGCCGGTGCCGAGCGTGGTAACGATCAGTCCTTGCGTCTCGCCACGGGTGAACAGCGCCGAACCATGGGTCCGCGGCAGTAGACCTACTTCGGAATCGATCGGGCGGACGGTCTTGTTGTCACGACCGTCGATACGCGCGCCGCCATCGATGATGTCACCGCGCAGGATCGCCGATTCCAGTTTCTTCAGCGCCGAACCGAGATTCGCATCCTCGAGCTCTTCTTCGCTCAGACCTTCCTTGATCTTGGTCTTGGCAGCCTGAACCGCGTCCTGCCGCTCGCTCTTGTCACGGATGGCATAGGCAGCGCGCATATCGGCCTCGCCCAATTCCTTCACGCGGGCATAGAGTGCCGAGTATTCCGGCGACTGGAAGTCGAATGGCTCCTTGGCGGCGGTTTCGGCGAGCTGGATGATCAGGTCGAGCACAGGTTGCATCTGCTCATGGCCGAATTTCACGGCCCCCAGCATCTCGGCCTCGGAAAGCTCATAGGCTTCCGACTCGACCATCATCACCGCATCCTTGGTGCCGGCGACAACCAGATCCAGACGCTGCTCGGGATTCTGGCGCAGGTTGTCCATGTCCGACACTTCGGGGTTCAGAACATATTCGCCATCGACGAAACCCACACGTGCGGCGGCAATCGGTCCCATGAAGGGCACGCCCGAGATCGTCAGCGCGGCCGAGGCGGCGATCATCGCGACGATATCGGGATCGTTGACCAGATCGTGGCTGAGAACCGTACAGATCACCAGAACTTCATGCTTGAAACCCGGTGCAAATAGAGGACGGATCGGGCGGTCGATCAGGCGCGAGGTCAGCGTCTCTTTTTCCGAGGGACGAGCTTCACGCTTGAAAAAGCCGCCGGGCACCTTACCCGCGGCATAGAATTTCTCTTGATAATGCACCGTCAGCGGGAAGAAGTCCTGACCAGGCTTCGGTTCCTTCGCGAAGGTGACAGCGGCCATTACGCTCGTCTCGCCCAGGGTGGCGATGACCGAGCCGTCGGCCTGACGGGCGACCTTGCCCGTTTCCAGTGTCAGGGTTTCCTGACCCCACTGGATCGATTTCTTCACTTCATCAAACATCGTTTTCCTTACCGGCACGGCCCCTGCCGCGCCTTCATCATGCCGGCGCCCGGCCCCATTGCCCGGCACCATAAGAAAACGCGCCCGACCGGCGGGCGCGTTTCAAAAGATCAGCGGCGCAGACCCAAGCGACCGATAAGGTCGGTGTAGCGCGCTTCTTCCTTGCGCTTCAGATAGTCCAACAGCTTCCGGCGCTGTGCGACCAGCTTAAGCAAACCACGACGTGAGTGGTTGTCTTTCTTGTGCGTCTTGAAATGCTCGGTCAGAGTCGAAATACGCGATGTAAGAATCGCCACCTGCACTTCGGGCGAACCGGTATCGCCATCCTTGGTACCGTATTCCTTGATGACCTTTGCCTTTTCCTCAACAGTAATCGACATCGGGTTCTCCTTTCGTATCAGAGAGTTATGGCGCAGGCCGGGATGTCGTCCAGCACTGGCCCATGGAGTATCGCCGCCAGACCGATGGCCGGGCGGATGAGGGCGTATAGAAGGTTTTTCTATAAAAGAAAAGCGTTCAGTAACATGATCGCCGACCGGTGGGCGACATCACGGACTCGTTACCACAACACCGGCTGCATCGCATAGCTGATATACAAGGGATGCCGCGGCGCACCGTGCTTGGTCTGTCCCAGATGCCATAAAACGCAACCACTCGCCCGGAGCATGTGCTCGACCGCCGGGCCACGGTTCATGTGACAGCCATGCGCGCCCCATGCACACAGCACGCGACCGGCCCAGGCAGCACTATCGATCAATATCCGGTCATTCTCTGTTCCGATCGGATCGGGCGCCCGTTTCAGATCCTGCGGACGGGTAGCCCGATAAGCGAATATGTTCACTACCCGAAACGCATCGAAACCCAATGCACGCGCCCGGCGCTCGCATCGTTCCACGGTGGGATCGTTGCGCCGCTCATCCGCTGTCGAAGGGTTGAGCATCACGAAGAGCAGTTTCTTGCCCTGCCCCCATTCCCGGGTCAGCGCATATCGATAGGCCCCGCATTCCGAATAAAGCGCGGAAGATCGCACCCTGCCGTCCTGATGGTGACGCTCGATCATCGCTCTCCCCAAACGCAATCACATGAAAAAACCCGCCGGTAAGGGCGGGTGATTTCGTCTTCGCGGTGATCCCGCCGATCAGCCCTGACGGGCCTTGAAACGGCGATTGGTCTTGTTGATCACGTAAACGCGGCCCTTGCGGCGCACGACACGACAGTCGCGATGCCGGCTCTTGAGCGAGCGGAGCGAGTTACGAACCTTCATCGGCCTTCTCCTTCGTCGCGGCGCGTCGCAGCCGCCAGGAAAACGAAATGCCCCCGACACTTGCCGGGGGCGGCGAAATAATGGTGGGCGGTACTGGGATCGAACCAGTGGCCACTACGATGTCAACGTAGTGCTCTACCGCTGAGCTAACCGCCCGAACCTTTGGTGATTCTGCCGCAATTCATGAAGAATTGCAGGCGCAACCGCCTCGGTCCGCGTGTCTATACAGACGCCGTAAGCAGGTTTCAAGGCCTATTGGAACAGCTGCGCTCTGGTCTATAAGGTAATTGTACTTTGGACGTTGGGGAATGGTTTTTTGACAAGGCCTGACATGCCGTTTTCATTGAAACGCCCGGATCATTGGACGAGCGGCGTCATTTTCGCCTCGCCCCATTCGGGCAGTGAATATCCCGACTGGTTCCTCGAGAGCACGTCGTTGCCGATGAATGCCCTTCGTTCGTCGGAGGATGCCTTCGTCGACCGGCTTATCGATGCCGCGCCGGAACATGGTGCGGTGGCCCTGTCCGCCCACATGCCGCGCTGCCTGATCGACCTGAACCGGGGGCCCGACGAGATCGATCCGCTGGTGGTGCGCGGTATTCCCCGCCATCCGCTCAACCAGCGCACGATTGCCGGACTAGGGGTGATTCCCCGCGTTGTCGCTCAGGGACGGGCCATTCACAACCGCCCCATCGACCGGACTGAGGCAGAACGCCGAATCGATGCCTATTGGCGCCCCTATCACCTGGCGCTGAGCTCCCTGATCTCTGAAGCACAGGCGAATTTCGGTCAAGCAATCCTGATCGACATGCACTCCATGCCGCATGATGCCCTGTCCCATCTGCACGATCCACGCCCGCAATTTGTATTGGGCAACCGCTATGGCCTGTCGGCGGCGGCGCGGGTTCTGGACCTTGTCGCCGGCGTGATCGAGGACGAGGGCTGGAGCGTGCGCCGGAACTCTCCATTCTCGGGAGCTTATATCTGTTCGACCTATGGACGGCCGGGGCGGAACATCCATGTCGTGCAGGTCGAGATCGATCGGGCATTGTACATGGACGAGGCCACAATCACGCCGCTTCCCGAATTCGCCAGTTTCTCCAAACGGATGACAAATGTGATTCGCAGGCTGTCTGCCTTCGATTCAGGTACGATTTCCGATGAAAGCATCGCGGCCGAGTAGTTAATCCATTAAACAGAAAGAGATTTTCCCCATGCAAGATTTGACGACGATCCTTGGCGATCTGCTTGGCCAGAATCTGGCCCTTATTGTTCTCGCAATCGTAATCTTCCTGGCGATCAGCAGCGCTGTCCGCATCGTTCCGCAATCCGACAAATACGTCGTGGAACGCTTCGGGCGGCTTCGGTCGGTATTGGGGCCGGGCATCAATTTCACCGTGCCGTTCCTGGACCGGGTGGCGCACAAGATTTCGATCCTTGAGCGCCAACTTCCCACCAATCGTCAAGATGCCATCACCGCCGACAACGTGCTGGTGGAGGTCGAGACATCGGTCTTCTATCGCATCATCGAGCCGGAAAAGACCGTCTACCGCATCCGCGATATCGACGCGGCGATCGCGACGACGGTTGCGGGAATCGTGCGGTCCGAGATTGGCACGGTCGAATTGGACCAGGTGCAATCGAATCGGGCGCAGCTGATCGAGCGCATCCGTGATTCCCTGGTGAATGTCGTCGATGACTGGGGAATCGAAGTAACGCGGGCCGAGATCCTCGACGTCAACCTGGACGAGGCAACGCGGGCCGCCATGCTGCAGCAATTGAACGCCGAACGCGCCCGCCGCGCGCAGGTGACCGAGGCCGAAGGCAAACGCCGCGCGGTCGAACTGGCCGCCGATGGCGAGCTCTATGCCGCCGAACAGCAGGCCAAGGCCCGGCGCATCCTGGCCGATGCCGAGGCCTATGCGACTTCAGCCGTTGCCGAGGCGATCTCGAAGAACGGATTGCGCGCCGCACAATATCAGATCGCGATGAAGCAGGCAGAGGCGTTGACCGAGGTAGGCAAGGGTGAAGGCAAGCAGACCGTCATCCTCCCCGCGGCCGCGCTTGAATCCTTCACCGATGCATTCAAGCTATTGAAAGGCAAGGAGCAATGATCTGGCTGAACGGATGGCTCTGGATCATCGCGGCACTGGTTCTGGCGGTGTTGGAACTGTTCGCGCCGGGTTGGATCTTCATGGGGATCGCTGCGGCGGTCGGGTTGATGGGTTTGCTGCTGATCAGCGGAATCTGGTCAGCGGGATTGCCCTTGACGTTGGTAGTGACGGCCGTTCTGTCCGGCGTGATCTGGCTGATCCTGCGCCGGGTCGCGGGGGTGAACAAGGGACAGGTGCGTATCTGGGATCGCGATATCAACGACTGACGGGACGCGATCCCGGACATGTAACTGAATTCCAAAGTGCCAAGACTATGGATGCGCCCGCAGATAAGCGATGATCGCATCGATATCCTCGGATGCCTTCAAGCCGGGAAAGGACATCTTGTTTCCAGGCAGGAAGCCTTTCGGATCGCCCAGGAAGGCGCGGAGTTCTTCGTCGTCCCAGATGATTTCAGCCTCAGCCATGGCAGATGAATATGTGTAGTCATCAACTGCTCCGGCGGCGCGACCGATGATGCCGTTAAGTACCGGTCCGACACGGTTTTGCGCATCCTCTCCGACCATGTGGCAGGCCTTGCATTTATTGAACTGCTTTTCCCCTGCCGCGACCAGCTCGGGATCGACGGCTGGTTCTTCCTCGTTGCTGGCCGGACTTGCCTCTTCTTCGTCAGCGGCTTCACCCGGTGTCACGTCGATGACCGAGGCATGCATGGTGATCTCGACGCTCTCCTTGCAGTCCTGCATGCAGGCTTCCACCGTGAACAGCGGATATTCGGCATCCGAACGGTCATCGATGATGAAACCCTCGGCATTGGGCATCGCGATTTCGGAGAAGTTCTCACGCGACAGCACGAAATCTTCCTCGACCAGATAGTTCGAATAGAGGATATAAGCGGTAATCGCATAGGTCTCGTCGGGTGTCAGGAGCTGCGCCTGCCCGAAGGGCATCGAGCGATTGACATAGTCCCATACCGTAGAAAGATGGGGCCAATAGCTGCCGACCGTCTTGACCGGGTCCTTTCGGTCCAATGTATCTTCGCCCCCGGCAAGTGGCGGCCAATTGCCCAGCCCTTCGGCGAAATCACCGTGACAGGCAGCGCATTTTTCCAGAAACACCTCTTCGCCGGTCATCACGTCGCCCGAGCCTTCCGGCAAACCCGTTCCGTCCGGCATGACGTCCACATCCCATGCGGCGATTTCCTCGGGCAGTGCATCCCGCCCTAAACCGAGCGGATCGGCCAAAACGGGAGTGGCCAGCAAAGCGCTCAGCAGGATGGCATCAAGACACTTCGACATTTTCCGCACTCCCATCCTCGCGCACCCACCATGTCTGGATGCCGTTATTGTGGTAGACTGAATTCTCGCCACGAATATCGCGCAGCGCCTCCTTGGTCGGTTGGACATAGCCGGTTTCGTCGATAGCACGGGACTGCAGCAACATCTCTTCGCCGTTCCAGTCATGCTCCAGCCAGAAACGTGTCATCGCCATTCGTTGACCGGGGGCTGCAAGTCGGGCCGTCTGCCAATTCTTGCCACCATCGGTCGAGACATCGACGCGGGTGATCACCCCCCTGCCCGACCATGCCAGACCGGTGATGACCAGCGGCCCCTTCCCGTGCTGGATGGGCGATTGTGGACTGGGAGCAGTGACGACGGATTTGGCATCCATCACCCATGTCCATTTCCGGCTGATCCCGTTATCCAGCGTGTCGGTATATTTAGAGGTTTCCTCGCGGCTTTCCACCGGGCCGGAGGTCACTTCGATCCGGCGCAACCATTTGACCCAGAGATTGCCCTCCCAACCCGGCACGATCAGGCGGACTGGGTAGCCGTGTTCTTTCCGAAGGGCTTCTCCATTTGCCTTGAATGCAATCATGCAATCGTCGAGCGCCTTTTCCAGCGGAATCGAACGACCATTCGAGGATGCATCAGCACCCTCGACATAAAGCCATTTGCCCTCGGGTTGGATGCCAGCCTCGTCCAGCAGCGTTTTCAGCGACACGCCGACATATTCCATGTTGTGGATCATGCCATGGGTATATTGCGAGCCGTTAAGCTGAGCCCCCGCCCATTCCATGCCGCTATTGGCCGCGCATTCGCAGAAATAGACCCCGGAATGACGCGGGAACCTTTCCAGATCGGCATAGGTGAAGACCAGCGGGCGATCGACGAGGCCGTTGATCATCAGCCGGTAATCGGGCTTGGCAAGTTCGATGGCACCGGAATGGTGCCGCTCGAAGGCGCAGCCCGCGGGCGTGATCGTGCCGTCCAGCGCGTGGATCGGCGTGAAATTAATCGAACTGATCGGATCGGCGGTCAGCCATGGGACATTACGGCGGATCACGTCGGCTTCAAAGTGGATCGGCAGACCATAGGGCGTTTCGTCCACGCCTTCTCCGGTATAGCTGGCCCAATCCTGAACCTCGGTGATCAGCGGATCGGGGCCTCCCTGAGCACGGGCCGACAGGCTGGCGGCAGGCAACAAGGCACCAGCCGCCAGCCCCGCCCGCAGAATGCCGCGGCGGCTGGTCGGTACAGATTTTGACATTTGGGTAGCTCCTCCCTCAGTCTTCCTTGACGGTAATGGAATTGTTGGGTGCGGGGCTGATTGTGCCCTGCGTACGAATATAATCCTCGACGAGGTCCCAGATTTGCGGTCCCTCCGTGCCCTCATTGACCGAGGCCCAGCCCGCGACGACATAGTTGCGCGCAGGATCGATAGGGCTGTCATCCTTGAGCAGCTTCATCCCGGTGATGCGGCTCCCCATATCGGCATAGGGTTCTATGCTATATCCAAGCCCGCCCACACGGACCATGTCGCCACCCTGCTGGTAGTAAGGATCAGTGTTGAAGATATTGTCGGCCACATCCTCCATGACAGTCTTGAGCATCTCGCCCGACATCTCGGTGCGATAGACCTGCCCGTAGGTCATTGACGTCACCGAATGGATATCTTCGCGGGTGATATCACCGGGCAGGACAGAAGCCCCCCAACGCACACCGGGCGACAGGGCGATCTCGGCATCACGCTCGGACAGCATCGCGTCGCAGATCAGGTCGTCCCAACTGCCGTTGAAATTGCCGCGACGATAAAGAAGGCCCTCGGTCTTGCCGATTACCTCTTCCAGGTCCGCCTTGTAGGGCGCACGAATTTCCTCGACCAGAGACGCCATGTCGGGATCGGGCTGGATCACGTCCGAGAAGATCGGGATCAGCTTGTGGCGGAAACCCATCATCTTGCCATCGCGCACATCCAGATCGACGCGGCTGACGAATTTGCCGTGGCTGCCGCTGGCAATGATGATGGTATCGCCGACGACGACCGGTTCGGGGATCGCATCATGGGTGTGGCCCGACAGGATCACGTCGATGCCCTTCACCCGGCTTGCCATCTGGTGATCGACATCGAAACCGTTATGCGAAAGACAGACGACCAGATCGACGCCTTCGGCGCGCAGATCATCGACCACTTGCTGCATCCGCTCTTCGCGGATACCAAAGCTGTATTCGGGGAACATCCAGTTAGGATTGGCGATTGGCGTATAGGGGAAAGCCTGCCCCACGACACCGACTCGTAAACCGCCTTTCTCGAATATCTTCGAGGGTTCGAATGCAGGCTCGTCCCACTCTGCGTCGAAGATGTTCGCGCCCAGCAACGGCTGGTCCATCATCTCCATCAATTCCTGCACTCGCTCGGTGCCGAAGGTGAACTCCCAATGCGCGGTCATCGCCTCGCTGCCCAGCAGGTTCATCGCCCGCACCATGTCCTCGCCACGGGTCTGCAAACTGGTATAGCTGCCCTGCCACGTATCGCCGCCATCCAGCAGGATCGAGTCAGGCCGTGCAGCACGAATCGCCTTGACCACCGTAGCGATACGATCGAAGCCACCCATCCGGCCATAGCTCCGGGCAAGGTCGGTGAAATCGGGCCAGGTCAGCGCGTAAGCACCGGGACTGCCGGGCTCGATCCCGAACATCTTCTGGAACGCCTCGCCCACGACATGCGGCACCCGTCCCTTCGCATCACCGACACCGATATTGGTATCGGGCTCGCGGAAATAGATCGGCCGCAGATGCGCATGACAGTCCGTCAGATGGATCAGGGTCAGGTTGCCGAAATCCTCGAACTGCAACAACTGATCCTGCGTCAGTGCTTGTTGAGCAAAGGCACGGGGCAGATTGCTGAAACCAAGCCCCGTCATCGCGGCCGAACCGGCAAGTCCAAGCTGCAACATCTCGCGGCGAGAAAACATCGGCGTGCTCCTACATATTCATATGTGTGAACGTAATAGAGATGAAAAGGCCCGCGCGACTCATCCGCGCGGGCCAATCTTCAGTGACGGACGCTGACACCCTCGACCGGCAGGCCATTGCCGCGCGAGGCGACGTAAAGCTCGAGCGCACGAAACTCGTCGGTGCCCATCGCAAAGGTCTCTGCCCGCGTATCCCGGATACATCCCCGGAAGCGATTATGCTGCGACACCAGCGCGGCCTGTTTCAGACGATAAACCGGGAAACCATTGGTCATGCCCTGGCTCAGATGGTCGGCCCGGATCCAGTCGCCATAGTGATCCTCGTGGCAATTCGCGCAGGCCAGTTCCAACTGACCGAAACGAGTGTAGTACATCTCCTTGCCCTGCTCCCAATAGGGTTGGGCCGGGCCGTCGATCGCCACATTCATTGGCATTCCGCGTGATTGCATAGAGATCGCCGCGGTCAGGTTCTTCATCCGGCCGCCATTCCAGTCCAGTGCCTCGGCCTGCATCCGGTTGGTGCGGCAATCGTTGATGTAATCTTCCATTGCCCACAGCTCGCCTTCGGCATTGACCTTGGGCACCTCGGCACGAAGACCCTCCATGCTTTCGATTCCCTCGTGGCAGGAAGCACAGCTCTTGCCGGCCTCACCCTCCACGGTATTCCAGTCATCGATGCCCTGGTCCACAAAGATCAGACCGGGATTCTCGAAATCATCCAGCTGCATCGCCTGCGTCTCGGTATCGCGGAACAGCCAGCCCGAATAGATCTGATCGAATGCGCCCTCAAGGTGATCCGGGGCGGGCACAGCCGTCTGCATTTCGACCTCACCGCCATTGATGACAATCGGGTCGGTATGCTCGGGTTCTGTCTGGGCCATGGCGGGCGATGACAGGGCAAGCACGAGGGCCGACGCCATCACGGCACGCACATTAGGACGGATCAGGGTCGTCATGGTTTTTCCTCCCTTGGGTGGCGCCCGGCCATAAATGACAGACCGGGGCTGCCTCGCCTCTTATTCAGCGCGCTCAGGACACCTCGATGGACTGCTTGTCTTCATAGACGGAGCCGTCGTCATCCTGCCATGTGAAAACGAATTCACCCGATTCCGGCACAGTGGCCTCGAACTCGAAATAGGGATTCGTGCTGATCGCGGGCTCCATGTCGACATCGATCACCGGCGCGCCATTAAAGGTCACGCTGAAATGGTTGATGATCGAACGCGGGATGACATTACCCTCCTTGTCCTTGCGCTGGCCTGATTCCATCTGATGAGAAATCAGCGTCTTGATCGTGATAACCTCACCGGCCGAAGCTGTCTTCGGTACACGGACCCGGGGTTTGACGTTTTCTGCCATTTAAAATTTCCTCCTGTCCGCTCAGCCGCCGCAGCCGCCGATGGTAACTTTGACATTGGATGCAGTGCGCACGAATTTTCCATCCGCAAGCTTGGCAATGGCAGTGACATCCTGTGTTTGTGCGAGCCGGATCCGTGTCGAGGCGATATGTTTGCCCGCCAGCTCGCCGAACTTGAATGTCGCGACGGCCGCAACCGGATTGCCCGGTGCCAACACCAGGATCTCGGATGCTCCCTCTGCTTCGACCGAAACCGGCACTGTATTGCCATTCTCGGCAATCTCGGGCGCATCGATGGCAATCCCCTCGCCGTCAGTCACTTCGGCACCGCCGGTGAACTCAGCGATCAATTCGTCCATCGTCTTCTCGGCTTCTGCGTCCTGTGCCAGAGCGGCCCATGGCAACATTCCAAGCGCGGCTGCCGAGGCGCCGCTGACCAGAACGTCACGTCTGTCAATCATCATGTCTTCTTACTCCTTCAGCGTCGCCAAATAGGCGATGACATCTTCAACCTGCTGCGCCGTCAGCAATGGCGGCAACGGCTCCGACCCTGCATCGCCGGTAAACGCGTCACCGGGCCGGATAAAACCAGAGGTCTTGTAGAAACCGGGCATCATCGATTCAGGGAAAGTTTTCTTGGCATCTGCCACGATCCCCCGTAGCTGCGCCTCGTCCCAACGATCACCGGCACCGTCCAACGCCGGACCGATGGTGCCCTGAAACTCTGCATCCGACCGGTCGCTGATCGCATGGCAGGCGACGCAATTGCCGCTGCCTTTATCGGCATAGATCTCGGCCCCCTTCTCGGGGTCTCCGGCTGTATCCGACAGCGGTGTCTCAATCGAGCCATACTCCCCGAAAGCGACGTCCTGCGGCGCGGTATCGGCGGCCAATGGCATAGCGGAAGCCAGCGCCAATAACGCCGCCAGTACCGCCGAAGTGGCGTGGCGTAGCATGCGATCCTCCCTTCGGTGTCCCTGTATCGCGCCCAAGGTAAGAGGTAATTCTTCCCTTTGGCAACAAAAAATTCACATTTTGCTATATGTTCTCACAGCAGCGGCTTTGGGCAATCAGAGACAACAGGCGGAATCCGCTGATTATGCCAGTCAGATTCGACAGGATTGTTGTTCCAACATGCAAAGATGATTAGATATGCATAATTGAAATCGCAAGGAATACCGCAGATGCGGGCAATTGCCGTGAAATCCGTCGCCATGATTACGGCGATCATCCTGATCTTGGGGGGCGCATACTCCAGCGCGCCGGTCCAAGCTGGCGAAGCCCCACGGATCGGCAGCGATACCGTGGATTGGCAGGCCGCGCCCATACGTTTGATGATGGTCGAACAAGAAGGCTGCATCTATTGCGAGGCATGGGACCGCGAGATCGGGCCAGGTTTTCCTAAATCTGTCGAAGGACAGGCGGCTCCCCTGTTGCGGGTCGATATCGACGGCCCCTGGCCCGATGGCATTGCGCTGGATCGACGCCCGACCATCACACCGACCTTTATCCTCCTGCGCGATGGCGCCGAGCTTTCACGGCTGGAGGGGTATCCTGGCGACCAGTATTTCTATCCGCTCATCGACGGGATGCTGACCGATGCGGGGATCGTAGCGAATCCCGGAAAGGCCGGCGGATGACACAGATCGACAAACGGGATCGGACCGCCGATGACGAGGTCAGTTCAACCGAAATGATGCGGCGCGCGACCGAGGCCGCCTCTTTCCTGAAGGCGCTCGCGCATGAGGGCCGGATGATGATCCTTTGTCATCTGGCGGCTGGCGAAAAAACGGTAACCGAGTTGGAAAAGCTCTTGAACCAGCGGCAGGCGGCTGTCAGCCAACAGCTCGCACGCTTGCGTGCCGAAGGGCTGGTGACATGCCGCCGCGACGGCAAGGCCCGGCTCTATTCCGTCGCAGACCCACGGGCGGCCGAGGTTGTGGGCGTGATGTATCGCTTGTTCTGCGCGGACTGAATATCGGTCGCCTTCTGTCAGGGGCTCTGCCCCGTCGCCTATCCGCGACTCCCCGGGATATTGAAGATGAAGAAGAAGCAGGCTTTTGTCTGGCTGCCGCATGGGTTAGTCAAAACTCGATAACCAGCTTCGACGGTGACAAATATGCATGACATCCGGGCCATCCGCGAGAATCCACAGGCTTTCGATACCGCCCTGGCGCGGCGGGGGCTCGAGGCCATGTCGCAAGATATCCTGTCGCTGGATTCCGAGCGGCGGGCGAAGATCGTCGAAGCAGAGACCGCGCAAGCCGAACAGAACAAGGCTAGCAAGGAAGTAGGCGCCGCGAAGGGTCGCGGCGACGAGGCCGAATTCGAGCGCCTGCGCAAGTTGGTTGCCAAGAAAAAAGCGGATGTCGCCCGCATGCAGACCGAAGCGGCAGAGCTGGACGCGCAGCTTCGCGATGTCTTGATGGGCATTCCCAACCTGCCCCTGGACAGCATTCCGGACGGCCAGGACGAAGAGGATAATGTCGAGCTGCATCGTTGGGGAACGCCCCGCAACTTCGGCTTTGCCCCGGTCGAACATTTCGAGATTGCGGGTGTCAGGCCCGGCATGGATTTCGAAACCGCCGCGAAACTGTCGGGCAGCCGCTTCGTGATGCTGAAGGGTGGCGTGGCGCGACTGCATCGCGCCTTGGCGCAGTTCATGATCGACCTGCATGTGACCCGGCACGACCTGGAAGAGACCTGGACGCCTGTTCTAGTGCTGGAAGACATGATGACCGGCACCGGGCAATTGCCAAAATTCGGCGAGGACAGCTATCAGACCCGTGAAGGCTGGTGGCTGATCCCGACCGCCGAGGTGACGCTGACCAATACCGTGCATGGCGACCTGATCGATCATGCCAGACTGCCCCGCCGCATGGTCGCGCATAGCCAATGCTTCCGCTCCGAGGCGGGCAGCGCGGGCCGCGACACGACCGGCATGCTGCGCCAGCACCAGTTCGAGAAGGTCGAGATGGTCTCAATCACCGATACCGAAACCGGCATGGAGGAACATGCCCGCATGACCAGCTGCGCCGAAGCGGTGCTGGAAGCGCTGGAACTGCCCTATCGCACCATCGTGCTGTGCACCGGGGATATGGGCTTCGGCGCCCGCATCACCCATGACCTGGAGGTCTGGCTGCCGGGACAGAACCAGTATCGCGAGATCAGCAGCGTCAGCTATTGCGGCGATTTCCAGGCTCGGCGCATGAATGCCCGCTACCGTCCCGAGGGCGGCGGCAAGCCGGAATTCGTCCACACGCTGAACGGTTCGGGACTGGCCGTCGGCCGCTGCCTGATCGCCGTGCTCGAAAACGGCCAGCAAGAGGATGGCTCGGTCGATCTGCCCTCTGCGCTGCATCCCTATCTTGGCGGCGCAACCCGGCTTGGTGCAGATGGCAAGCTCGCCTGAATCGAGACTTCTTCTTTGTCCAAATACCTTCGGGGGAATCCGGCGCCAGCCGGATGGGGGCAGACTGCCCCCTCCACTTAGTCACCCTTGGGACGCTGCCGGTTCTTGTGTTTCGATAACGCCCCGGACTGGCTAATCTTGTTCGCCTTCGCCCGGTAGGGATTGTTCACCCCCTGATCGCGGAAGAACAGCCGGATCGGTGTGCCGGGCATATCGAAATCCGTCCGCAGTCCGTTGACCAGGTAACGCTGATAGCTGTCGGGCAGCTTGTCGGTATGGGTGGCCTTCACGATGAAGGCGGGCGGACGCGTCTTGACCTGGGTCATGTAACGCAGCCGTATCCGCCGACCGCCCGGCGCGGGGGGCGGGTGGCTCTCGGTCATGGCCTCCAGCCAGCGGTTCAGCTTGGCCGTCGAGACACGCCGGTTCCAGACCTCATGCGCCTTGAGGATCGCGGCATGCAGGCGGTCCAGCCCCTTGCCCGTCCGGGCAGAGACCGTCACCAGCGGAGCCCCTTTCAGCTGCGGCAGCAACCGTTCGAAATTCGCGCGAAGCTCGTTCAGCTTGTGTGGCTTGTCGTCTTCCAGGTCCCATTTATTCGCGGCGACCACGACGGCGCGCCCCTCTGTTTCGGCAAAATCTGCGATGCGCAGATCCTGCTGTTCGAAGGGTATCGCGACGTCCAGCAACACGACCACCACCTCGGCGAAACGAACGGCGCGCAGCCCATCGGCCACGGAGAGTTTCTCGACCTTGTCAGTCACCTTCGCGCGTTTGCGCATCCCCGCCGTGTCGAAGACCCGCATCGGCGTGCCCATGAACTCGGTCGTGACGCTGATCGAATCTCGGGTGATCCCGGCTTCGGGGCCCGTCAGCAGCCGATCCTCGCCAATAATCTTGTTGATCAGTGTCGATTTCCCGGCATTGGGCCGCCCGATTACCGCAAGTTGCAAAGGCCGCGCCTCGGATGGCCGCCAGTCTTCAGCGCCCTCGCCGCTGTCCGCCTCCTGTTCAGGAATATCCACATCCGTCGCGGGTTCGATGGGCGCTGGGCGCTCTGCCTCGACCTGCTCAGACAACGGGACCAGCGCACGATAGAGATCGTCCATCCCCTCTCCATGCTCGGCCGACAGGCGGAGAGGTTCTCCGAGCCCGAGTGCATATGCCTCCAGCGCGCCGAACTCTCCGGCCCGCCCCTCGGACTTGTTGGCGGCAAGGATCACGTGGCGCGCACGTCGGCGCAGGATATCGGCGAAATATTCATCCGCCGCGGTGACGCCGGCACGCGCATCCACGACAAAAAGGCATATATCCGCCTCGTCGACCGCGCGTTCGGTAAGGCGGCGCATCCGGCCCTGAAGGCTGTCGTCATCGGCCATCTCCAGGCCGGCGGAATCGATTACCACGAAACGCAGGTCGCCCAGGCGACCCTGCCCTTCGCGCAGATCGCGGGTCACGCCGGGTTGGTCGTCGACCAGCGCGAGACGCTTGCCGACCAATCGGTTGAACAGTGTCGATTTCCCGACATTCGGACGGCCAACGATGGCGAGGGTAAAGCTCATCGGAATGCGTGCAATTGGCCGCTGCGGGCCACAACATAAAGCGTTTGCCCCGCCACAACCGGAGCCGCCGCCGCACCTCCGGGAATTTGCCCCTGCCCGACCAACTGTCCCGAAGCGGGATCGAAGGCGCGAAGAACACCATCGGACGAAGCAACGAATAGCCGCCCCCCGGCCAGAACAGGACCGTAATGGGCGTAGATGCTATCCTGCCGCTTGGTTTTCTCGTCAGTATAATAGGGCAACTCGATCCTCCAGATCACCCCTCCGGTGGCGGCATCCAGCCGGATCAGCTCGGCCTGGTCATTGACCGCGAATACCGATCCTCCGGCAACCACGACCGGGCCATTGGCCCCATCGCGCGAAGACCAGTTCCGGATTCCAGTGGCCATTTCGACCGCGTCAATCCGTCCCGAAGACGTGCCGCCATAAACGGTTCCTCCCGAAATCACCGGATCGCCTGTTACGTCGCGAATCGTCGCGATGGCGCGGCCGGTTCGCTTGCCGGCCACCTGCGCCGACCAGAGCGTCCCCCCGGTTTCGGTATCGACGGCCAGAAGCTGTCCCGAGGTGAAAGGAAAGACGACGGTATTACCCTGAACCGCGGGCACCGAAACACCCATCACTCCCGAAGATGAAGGCGTGCCCGAACTTTGCCACAGCACTTTGCCATCTGCAGCGCGAACAGCCCAACCGATATTGTTTCGCGCGGCGACATAGACCGTGCCGTTCTGAACCGCGGGACCGCCACCAATGGCCGTGTCCATCCGCTGCCGCCACAGCACCGCACCGGATGCGGCATCCAGGGCGACCAATTCGCCAAAGCCGGTCGTCGCATAGATGCGCCCGCCCTCATAGGCGAGCCCCCCGCCAGAGGCGCTGTCGCGGCTGTCCCCGGCCGGAGTGATGTCGGTCGACCATGCGGTTCCGCCCGATAGCGCCGTGGCGGTCACCCTCGCGCGGCTGTCCAGCGTGAATACGCGCCCACCGGCCACGATCGGGTCCGCAGTAATACGGTGCCGCCGACCGTCGCCCTGGCCGATATTCGCGGTCCAGATGCGATTGGTTCCGGCCCCGAGGGCGACATGCCCCGGTTGGTGGGCGGCATTGCCGCCGCGATGGGTCCATTCTCCATTCCCGCGCGGTGCCGCCAGCGACAAGGCCGTGGAACTGACAGGGGCGGGCCCTTCTACGGCCGGACCGTCCGGCGAAGCTACCGCCAGCGGATCAAGCCGTTCCCCCGGAAGGATGACTTCGCGATCCCCGCATGCTGACAATATCACTACGGTCGCAAGAGCCATGGTCAGTCGCAACGTGGCGGTCATGCTCGCCCCTCCCTCGTCTGTCATTATCGACCTTTTCCGCATCGTCATTCGGCCGGCACGGCATTGCCCGGTTCGGGTTCGATGCCCAAGGCGATCATCATCTCCGAAAGCCGCCGACGCAAGGCTTCGCTCAGTTCCGGCCTTTTCTGAATTTGCTGGATCAGCGTGACGGCATCATTTCTGCGGCCGGCTTCGATCAGCGCCACCGCCTTCTGCTCCAGCGCCAGCAATTCGAATGGAGCCCCGCTGCGCGATAAATGCGCCAGGATCTCGTCGCGCTGTGTAGGATCCATCGCGGAACCCTCCAGCATCACCAGCTTCAACTGCGCCAGTTCATGCAAAATGCCGTCCGATGCTGCCCCTTCGCTCACACCACGCAACGCCTCGGCAGCGGCATCCGTTCCGCCCGACTCGGCCCACTGGCCCGACGCCAGAAGCCCGCTCAACGCCTTGCGCTCGCCCGAACCCTGCGAATCCACCTGCGCCAGTGACGCCGGATCACCCCTTGCCTCGGCCTCCATGACGGCATCACCCCATGTCTGTGCCTCGGCACGCTCGCGTGACAGCGACCATTCACGCCAGATCGCCCCGCCCACGATGCCCAAAATCACCACGATCGCAATCCAGCCATATCGGCGAAATAGTGCAAACAGCCGATCACGACGCAGGTCCTCGGTCACCTCGTCGATAAAGCTGTCATTTTGGTTAGCCATGGGGCACCTTGCTCTCGTGTTTTCTTCGCCGTTGGTCTTATACTGCGTGGAAGGCAATTGCCAATGCCGAGGCCGGCGGGAATTTCCAGGCAACGCCCGATGTGATGTAACAGATTACGGAGCAATTTTAATGCTTGACGAATATACGATGCAACTTTGGTCTTGGTGGGCATTATTTGGAGCCACGCTGGCACTTGGCCTTTCACTCGGCAACGATGACGACGACAATTCCTCCGGCCCGGAACCAGATCCCGATCACGCACCGTTCGAAGGGCTGGAGGATTTCAATCCCGAAGCATACGAAGATTTCACCATAGGCACACCCGGCCAGGACGATCTGGTTGCCGAAGCCTTCAAGCCAACCGCCATGGCCGGAGGCGCGGATGACGACATCATCAAGGGCTCCAACCTGGATGATTACATCCTCGGCGGCTTCGGCGATGACGGGATTCGCGGCGAACCGGGGAACGACATCATTCGTGCCGGCGAGGGCAATGACAATGTGCATGCCGGATTTGGCGATGACCTCGTCTTCGGCGACGCTGGAAACGACACCATAAATGGCGGTCATGGGGATGACGGCATCGCCGGTGGCGAAGGCGACGACAACCTGTTCGGTTGGGGTGGTTCGGATGTGGTGCTGGGCGGCGCCGGTGACGACACGCTGAGCGGGCTGCGTATGGAACGCGCCGCGCCACGCGACGCCGCCGAGGCCGAGCAGGATGGCCCCGACACATTGGAAGGCGGGGAAGGCAATGACCAGCTTTGGTTGAGTGACGGCGATAACGGAACGGGCGGCGAAGGCGAGGATAGCTTCATCGCCGATTGGCGTTCGGATGACATCACCTCAAGCGTGACAATCAATGACTATAACGCGGATGAAGATCAAATCGCCCTGCTGATCAACTCGCCCGAGGAAGGGCAGGATCTGCCCGAGATCACGCAGGAAATCACCGAGAATGGCGAAGATCGCCTTGTCTTCATGGATGGCGTGGAAATAGCGCGGGTCGTCGGAGCCGGTTCGGGTGACGAGCTCGATATCGCGACCTTGACCGAATCTCCGAACGAGGACGCACAAGCACCGGCGTAAGACGTGGCGGTGTTTACAGTAAAAGGAAGATAGCGGGCGCTATAAGCCGCAGGTCACGCCTTTCAACATTTCTCTGCCACGAGAAAGGCAAGTAAAAGGCCTGCCGGGATAAAAACCGGCGGGCCTTGCAGGATATAACGAGACCGCAACGATCACATGCGCGAGGCGACGTTTTCCCAGTTCACCAGGTTGTCGAGGAAGTTCGACAGGTATTTCGGCCGCGCATTACGGAAATCGATGTAATAGGAATGCTCCCATACATCGCAGCCCAGCAGGGCCGTCTGACCGAAGCATAGCGGGTTCACACCGTTCTCGGTCTTGGTCACCGCCAGCGAACCATCGGTATTCTTGACCAGCCATGCCCAGCCCGAACCGAACTGGCCCGCGCCTGCTGCAGAGAACTCTTTCTTGAAGTCATCAACCGAGCCGAAGGATTCGGTCAGCGCTTTTTCCAGTTCCGACGGAATGGCACTCGATTTCGGCGCCATCATTTCCCAGAACTGGGTATGATTCCAATGCTGACTGGCATTGTTAAAGATGCCGCTTTGCGCCACGGCACCGTCATTATAGGTGCCCTTGACGATATCCTCCAGCGACTTGCCTTCCCATTCGGTGCCCGCGACCAGCTCGTTCAGCTTGTCGACATAGGCGTTATGGTGCTTGTCGTGGTGATATTCCAGCGTCTCTTTCGACATGCCCGCAGCGGCCAGCGCATCATGGGCATAGGGAAGATCGGGAAGGGTGAAAGCCATTTTCCTCTCCTTGAATGAAAGGCCTGAGCCGTTAAGCCGGGGGCACAGTCCCGCATTTACCCCGGCAACGCAAGGGGGGAAGGCAGGTTCTTGAACGACCGCGTATAAGGGGCTGCCGCCCCCTCTTGACCTCTCGGTCAATTCACCCCTGCGGATATTTGCATGAAGAAGATATGGGCCAGACTACGGCTTTCCGGCTTAACGCGGGGCAAGCTGACTACCGGGGATCGCCGCATTCCGCAGAACCAGCCCCAGATAATCGGCGGTCGAACGAAAGCCGATCATGCGGAATCCGCTCTCGATCTGCCAGAAAGCGGCGGCGGTCTGCGCAGCACGGGTGCGGCGCAGGCCATCGGACGGCAGGGCGACCGGATCGGCGGGGCAAAGCTTGGCGATCACGTCTTCAGCATGCGGGCCGGTGACGTCGAAGACCGCGCGGGCATCGGACATATCCGCTACCAGCGCATGTTCGCCGGTCAGCGCCTGTTCAAGTGCGACGAGGGTCTCGGCAGTCTCCTGCGCGGGCAGCACCAGAAGCAATTCGTCGGGCGACATCCAGCCGAGGCTTCGACTGCCATCGGTGACGATCCGCAAAGTCTCGGGAATGACCAGCCCCACGGCTTCGGCGATGGCATCGCCCGCACACGACAGGTCGGCGCGGATCGTGATCATGCCCAGCCCTTCCACAGGGGTGACGGTAGCAACTGCCTCAGCCATTCAGACGGCTCCCTTCCTTGTCATAGAAGACCGGGTCGCAGATCCGCGCCTTCATTACCTCGCCCGAAGGCAGCGGGAACTCCAGTATCTGTCCCATGCGGTTCGGCCCATGCCGGACCAGCGCCATCGCGATCGGCATGTTCAGGGTCGGCGAATGATAGCTGGAGGTCACGCGTCCCTGCATCTTGCGCTGACCATTGGAATTGGTGCCCTCGTCCACTGCATAGGCGCCATCGGGCAGCACCCGGCCGTCGAGGCTTTCCAACCCGACAAGTTGCCAGCGCGAACGATCGGCCATATGGCTGCGGGCTTGGGCGCGCTTGCCGATATAATCGGACTTCTTCTTCGAGATCGCCCAGTTCAGCCCCAGATCCTGTGGGATGATGGTGCCGTCCGTCTCATCTCCGATCATGATGAAACCTTTTTCCGCGCGCATGACATGCATCGCCTCGGTTCCATAAGGGGTGATGTCGAGATCTCTGCCTACCTCGTGCAGCTTTTTCCACAATTCCAAGCCGCGGGAGGCGGGCACCGCGATCTCGTAGCTGAGTTCGCCCGAAAAGCTGATGCGATAGATTCGGGCGGGGATACCGGCGATATCCCCCTCTTTCCAGGTCATGAAGAGGAAGGTTCCGGCGGAAAGATCGATGCTGCCGGGCAGGCGCTCAAGCAGGTCACGGGCCTTGGGACCAGCGATGGCGATCTGGGCATATTGCTCGGTCAGGTTGGCGGTATAGACCTGCCAGTCCCACCATTCGCATTGCAGCCAGTCTTCCATATGAGCATGGATACGATCCGCCCCGCCGGTGGTCGTATGGCACAGCCATGTGTCCTCGGACAACCGCGCGACCACGCCGTCATCCATCAGAAAGCCGTTCTCGTTGCACATCAGCCCATAGCGGCATTTGCCGACCTTCAGGCTGGACATCATGTTGGTATAGAGCATGTCCATCAGCCGCCCGGCATCCGGCCCCTTGACGATGATCTTGCCGAGGGTCGAGGCGTCCAGCGTGCCCACGCCGCCGCGTACCGCCACGATCTCGCGATTGACGGCATCATGCCGATCCTCGCCTGTGCGGGGATAGCAATAGGGGCGACGCCAATGCCCGACGGGTTCCCATGACGCGCCGTGCTTCTCGTGCCAGCCGTGCATCGGGGTCTTGCGCAGGGGCTGGAACGCCTCGCCACGCGCATCGGCGGCGATGGTGGCCAGTGTCAACGGCGTATAGGGCGGGCGGAAGGTGGTCGTCCCGGTCGCCGGGATCGGCTGATCCAGGGCCTTGGACAGTACGGCGAGCCCGTTGATATTGCTGACCTTGCCCTGATCCGTGGCCATGCCAAGCGTGGTGTAGCGCTTGGTATGCTCGACGCTTGCGTAACCCTCGCGCGCGGCCAGCTCCACGTCGCTCACCTTCACGTCGTTCTGGAAATCCAGCCACATCTTGGAGCGCAGCTTGTAGGGCGCTTTCCGAGGCATCACCCAGACAGGCATGGTCGCGCCTTCGCGACGTTCCAGATCGCCCGCACAGCGCAGATCGCCATTCGCAGCACCAGTGGCAAGGACATTGCCGCGGCCATCCGCCCCAAGGGGCGGGCGGTCGGGGTCGGGGCGTAACATGGCCTGCCCCTCGTCCCAGAGCAGCTTTCCGCCGCAATGGCTCCACAGATGGACGACGGGGGACCAGCCGCCTGACATGGCGACAATATCGCAATCCAGCACGCCGCTGATCGCACCTTCGCCGGACTGATCGCACAATGCCACACCCTCGACATGGCGGTTGCCCTTGATCTTGGCGATACCTGTGCCCAGCAATATGGGGATATTGCGGGCCCGCGCTGCCTGCGGCAGTTCGCCCGAGGCATCTGCGCGGGCATCGATGATCGCCACGACGTCGAGACCGGCATCAGAGGCGATGAGCGCCGTGCGATAGGCATCGTCGTTATTGGTGACCAGGACGATCCTCTGGCCCGGTGCCACGCCGTAATCGCTGATGAAGTCCCGCACAGCCGAAGCCAGCATCACGCCCGGCACATCGTTGCAGGCAAAGCTGAGCGGCCTTTCCAGCGCACCCGTCGCGGTGACAATCCGCCCCGCCCGGATACGCCACAGCCGCTGTCGCGGTATGCCTTGGTCGGGATCGTGATCGGCCAGCGCCTCGCGCGCCAGAAGATAGCCGTGATCGTAAAGCCCCGTCGCCATGCAGTTGCGGCGCAGGGTGACATGGTCACGCCCGCGCAGATCGGCCAGCAGCGCGTCAATGGCGGCCTCTCCGTCGCGGTGATCGACCGGACTGCGACCGCCCCAGATCGGGTTCTGCTCCAGCACGATCACGCGCTGGCCCTGCTCTGCCGCCTCGCGCGCGGCGGTCAGCCCCGCGATACCGCCACCGACAACGACCACATCCGCAAAGCCATAGGCCTGCTCGTACATGTCGGGGTCGCGCTCCTTCGGTGCGCGGCCAAGCCCGGCACTGCGGCGGATGATCGGCTCGAACACATGTTTCCAGAACGGGCGCGGCTGCATGAAGGTCTTGTAATAGAACCCCGCCGGAAACATCGGCGACAGCCAGCTGTTGACCGCACCGATATCGGCATCCAGCGAGGGCCAGCAATTCTGGCTGCCCAGCACCATGCCGGGAACCAGCGCGGTGGTGGTGGCGCGCTGGTTGGGCTCGAACCGTCCACCCTGGCCAAGGCCGAACAGGGCATTGGGCTCTTCCGCGCCCGAAGCGATTGGGCCGCGCGGGCGATGATACTTGAAGGACCGGCCCATGAGCATCTGGCCATTGGCCAACATGGCCGAAGCCAGCGTATCGCCCTGCACTCCGCGCAAATGGCGGCCGTCAAAACGGAAGGGAACCTGGAAAGCGCGGTCGATGAGGCGGCCGCCACGGGCCAGACGGAAGGGAGGCGTGTAGGTCATCTTGCGTCAGTTCCAGTCGGGTTGCCAGTCGGGGCGGGATGCGCGGATCGCGGCGACGATCTCGGCGGGCGGGTGCGGGGTCTGTGCGCTGTAAGTGCCAAAGACCTGCAATGTGGCGGTATCGCGAGCGGCATGGAACCATTTTCCGCAGCCATAGGAATGGCGCCAGCGTTCGAAATGCACGCCCTTGGGGTTCTTGCGGGCAAACAGGTAGCCCTCGAACTCCTCGTCGCCGCCATCGGGACCGACGCGTCTCAGATGCGCTTCGCCGCCCGGATGCAGCTCGGTTTCTTCGGCTTGAATACCACAATAGGGACAGGTCAATATCAGCATTCAGCGGTCCTTGGGCGGAAATATGGAAACATGGGTCAGCGCCATGCGGGCGAGGCCCCGGCGGATCGTGTCATCGGCAAGCGAAGGTCCAGACAGCCAGATGAAGCCGGGCTTGTCGCGACCGGATTGCGACATGCGTTCGGTGCCGGGAAAACGCAACGCTTCTGGCTCGGCCTGCTTGCCAACCCGAAACATGGCCCGGCCCTCGCGCGCGGCGCAGAGCATATGTCCGTTCAGCATGTAGCAAAGCCCGCCGAACATCGGGCGGCCCTCGACGCCCTCGGGATGGTCGAGATCGTCGAGAAGCTGGGATTCGAGACCGGGATCACGCGTCATGGCCTGCACCTCGTGCAAGCAGAAACCGGGAGCGGATCGCCCCCGGTTCCTCCGGGCAGGAGGCACCGGAAAAGCCTTGTCAGACTTTTTCCAAAACCTGCCTCACCCAGTAAATATTCAGATGAAGTAGAAAGGGATTTCCCCCCGCGGTCTACATCAGTTCGCCGGCTCTTCCGTTGCAGCGTCATCGGCAGGTGCAGCCGGGTCAGCCGCGGCGTCGTCGGCAGGAGCGGCCGCATCATCGGCCGGGGCCTCTGTGGCTGCGGGATCCGCCGGTGCTTCGGTGGCTGCGGGTTCTTCGACAGCCGGATCACCGCTTTCACCGCCGCCCATGAAGAAGAACAGCAATGCCACGACGACCACGACGGCGCCGATGATATAGTAGAGCCCGTTCTTATTGCCTTCAGCCATGATTGTCCCTTTCGTTGACATGGTTCGCAACAAGTCAATTCATGATTAACCGCCAAGGTTCCTGCAAGTTTTTTCATGCGCGGAACCCCGCCTAATGCGCCACGCCGGCGGCGACGGATTCATCGATGAACCGCCCCTCGCGAAAGCGGTTCAGGCCGAATTCCGCCGCCAGCGGGCCGGGAGAGCCATTCGCGATCAGCTCGGCCATCGCCCAGCCAGAGCCGGGGATCGACTTGAATCCGCCGGTGCCCCAACCGCAATTGACGAAGATGCCGCCCACCGGGGTCGCCGACAGGATCGGCGATCGGTCCCCGGTCATGTCCACGATACCGCCCCATTGCCGCAGCATCTTGAGACGCGAGATCATCGGGAAGGTTTCCACCAATGCCCGCACGGTTTCCTCGACATGATGCCACGAGCCGCGTTGGGTGAAATTGTTGAACCCGTCGGTGCCGCCGCCGATCACCATCTCGCCCTTGTCGGATTGCGACAGGTAGCCATGAACGGTATTGGCCATCACCACGACATCCATGCAGGGCTTGATCGGCTCGGAGACCAGCGCCTGCAGCGCCACGCTTTCGATGGGCAGACGGAATCCCGCCATCTCGGCCAGCTGGCTGGAATGCCCCGCCACGGCCATCGCCAGCTTCTCGCAGCCGATCCGTCCCTTGGAAGTATTGACGGCGCGCACCTGCCCGCCTTCGGTCTCGATTCCCTGCACTTCGCAGTTCTGGATGATATGCATGCCCATATCGCTGCAAGCACGCGCATATCCCCATGCCACCGCATCATGCCGGGCAGTGCCGCCGCGCGTCTGATAAAGCCCGCCGAGGACCGGATAGCGCGGCCCTTCCAGGCTGATGATCGGAACCAGTTCCTTGACGCGGGCAGGCTCGATCCATTCGGTCGCCACGCCCTGCAGGTTGTTGGCATAGGCGGTGCGCTTGTAGCCACGAACCTCGTGCTCGGTCTGCGCCAGCATGATCACCCCGCGCGGGCTGAACATGATGTTGTAGTTCAGTTCCTGCGACAGCGTCTCGTATAGCTGCAACGCCTTGTTGTAGATCGCCGCCGAGGGGTTCTGCAGATAGTTCGAACGGATGATCGTGGTGTTGCGCCCGGTATTGCCACCGCCCAGCCAGCCCTTCTCGATCACGGCGACATCGGTAATGCCGAAATTCTTGCCGAGGTAATAGGCGGTCGCCAACCCGTGCCCGCCCGCACCGACGATCACCACCTTGTAGCGGTCGCGCGGTTGGGGATTCGTCCATGCACGCTGCCAGCCCTGATGCTGCCGCAACGCCTCGCGGGCTATGGCAAAGACGGAATAACGACCGGAACGCGATGCTGTCGACATGGAAACCCCACCCTGAATCACGTTTCACCATGGCGAGGGAAGCGCAACCTGACTACGCATCCAGCGGCAGATCGCGGCGAAATGCGACACCGCGCGCCAGGAAGACCCTCATGCAAAGGTCTTTATCGCGGGCTTGTCATCGCGGTTTCACTTTTCCGTCGCGGGGAAACCGGTTAGTCCGGATCGGGAAGACCAAGGAGATCCGATGTTCTGGCTGTTATGCGCGCTTCTGACGCTGGTGGTTGCGGCTGCGATTGCGGCTCCGCTCATGCGGGCGCGCGATGCCGACACGCCTTCGGCGGCCAGCTATGACCTGCGTGTCTATCGCGATCAGCTTCGCGAGGTCGAACGCGACCTGGAACGCGGCGTGATCGGCGAGGACGAGGCCGGACGCCTGCGCAACGAGATCGGCCGCAAGGTGCTGGAGACCGATCGCAAGCTGACCGAGGCGACCCCGTCCCGCCGCGGCGGCAAGATGGCCGGGGCAGTCGTCACCCTGGCGGTGCTGCTGGCCGGGGCGGTCGGGCTTTATCTCTATCAAGGCGCACCGGATGCCCCGGATTTGCCGCTATCCACGCGGATCGCGAATGCCGAACGCGCCTATGACAACCGTCCGAACCAGGCCGAGGCCGAGGCGGCGGCCCCCGAACCCGATAAGCCCGAGGTCGATCAGGAATATGTCACGCTGGTCGAGCAACTGCGCGAGGCGGTGGCCAGGACACCCGACGATCCGCAAGGGCTGACCTTGCTGGCCACGAACGAGATGCGCCTCGGCAACATGATCGCCGCACGAGAGGCTCAGCAGCGGCTGGTCGAACTGCGAGGCGATCAGGCCAGTGCCAGCGAACTGATGCGACTCTCGGCCCTGATGATCGAGGCGGCAGGCGGAATTATCACACCCGAGGCCGAAGAATTGCTTGCCCGCGCCTTGCAGAAGGATCGCAGCCTGCCTCAGGGCCGCTATCTTCTGGGCCTGCTCCAATTGCAGAATGGCCGACCCGACCGTGCTTTTCCAATCTGGCGCCAGCTCCTCGAAGAGGGGCCCCATGACGCCCCCTGG
The DNA here is from genome assembly GCF_028553805.1 of Paracoccus saliphilus. NCBI lineage: Bacteria > Pseudomonadati > Pseudomonadota > Alphaproteobacteria > Rhodobacterales > Paracoccaceae > Paracoccus > Paracoccus saliphilus. Next base: position 4,004,024 of record NZ_CP067140.1, read on the forward strand.
AACGCACCGATCCGGGCCAGCATCCGTGACCTTGCCTGGCTGGCCGGGCAGCCGGACTATGTTCCGCCCGAACCGGAAACCACCGGGATGCCCGCACTGCCCGGTCCTGACGCAGATGCGATGGCCGATGCCGAGGACATGACCGCCGGGGAACGGCAGGAGATGATCGAGGGCATGGTCGCCGGGCTGGAATCGCGGCTGGCAACTCAGGGCGGCTCGCCCGAGGAATGGGCGCGACTGATCGGGTCTCTGGCGGTTCTGGAACAGACCGAACGGGCCCACGCAATCTGGCAAGAGGCGCAACAGCGTTTTGGCGCCACACCCGAGGCGATTGCCCCGATTCAGGCGGCGGCGGAAAAGGCGGGATTGACCCAATGATCCACGAAGATATCGCCGATATGGCGGCCACGCTGCCCCGTATGGGGGCCTTGGCCGGGCTCGACCTGGGCACCAAGACCATCGGGGTCGCGGTCAGTGACGGAATGCGGCAGGTCGCCTCTCCGCTCAAGGTGATCCGGCGGCGGAAATTCACGCTGGACGCCGCCGACCTTCTGGCGATCCTGGGCGAACGGCAGATCACCGGGCTGATCCTCGGTCTGCCACGCAACATGGATGGGACCGAGGGACCAAGGGCGCAATCGACCCGTGCCTTTGCCCGGAACCTGTCCGGCCTGACCGATCTTCCCATCGGTTTCTGGGACGAGCGGCTCTCTACCGTCGCCGCTGAACGCGCGCTTCTCGAAGCAGATACCTCGCGCAAGCGCCGCTCCGAGGTCATCGACCAGGTCGCGGCTGGCTATATCCTGCAGGGCGCCCTGGACCGGCTGCGCCATCTGGGGTGAAAAAGGGTTGTATCCCCTGCCGTTATCCTTAGCTTCCCGCGCGACATGACAGCACAGGGGCAAACATGAAACGCGTGAAACTTGGCGGCAGCGATGTCGAGGTCAGCGAAATCTGCCTTGGCACCATGACCTTCGGGAACCAGACGAGCGAGGCAGATGCCCATGCCCAGCTGGACCGCGCAGTGGATGTCGGCCTGACATTCCTGGATTGCGCCGAACTCTATCCGGTCAACCCGGTCAGACGCGAAACCGTCGGCGGCTCGGAAGAAATCCTCGGCCGCTGGCTGTCCCGACCCGGCAATCGCGACCGGGTGGAAGTGGCAACCAAGGTCACCGGACCCAGCCAGGCGGTCCGCGACAACGCGCCCTATGACGGCGTAGTCATCCGGCAGACCATCGACGCCTCGTTGCGGCGGCTGCAGACCGACCGGATCGACCTCTATCAACTGCATTGGCCGGTCCGAGGCACATGGGCATTTCGCAACAACTGGACCTATGACTCTTCGAGCCGCTCGAAACAGCAAGTCCTGGACCACATGGCCGATGTGCTTGACGCGATGACCGAAGCCGTAAAATCGGGCAAGCTGCGCGCATTCGGGTTGTCGAACGAGACCGCATGGGGGCTGACCCGCTGGTGCGATGTAGCGGATCGGACGGGTGGGCCGCGCGTCGCCGCCATCCAGAATGAATATTCGCTGCTCCACCGGCTCCATGACACCGATCTGGCCGAGGCCGCGAATGCCGAGGACGTGACCCTGCTGGCATTTTCGCCGCTCGCCGCCGGCCTTCTGACCGGCAAGTATCAAACCGATGCCTTGCCCGAAGGCAGCCGCGCCGCAGTGGACAAGGCGCATGGCGGGCTCGGCAATCTGGGCGGCCGCAAGACCGCGCAGGCACTGAAGGCTGTGGCGGCCTATCACAGGCTTGCCGCAGAGCATGGCTGGGATCCGGTTCAGCTTTCCATCGCATGGCAATTGACGCGCCCCTTCAGGAATGTCCCGATCATTGGCGCGACCACCGGAGCACAGCTCGAGCACCTGATCGAAGGCTTTGGGAAGACCCCGTCCGAAGAGCTCTGCAAGGCCATCGACCGGCTGCACAAGGAGCATGGCCTGCCCTATTGATCCGGGTGGAACCGGGGCGCCTGCTTCCGGCGTTGGCCGGGGCTGTCTGCCCCCATCCGGCTGACGCCGGATTCCCCCGAGGATACTTGCCTGAAGAAGAAGGGGCTGCGGTCTTACAACCGCGTCACCACCCGCTCGGCATAGAGCCGTTCGACATCGTGACCGTGACACAGATCGGTCGCGGGCGTCATCACCGCAGCCGAGGCCGCCGCCGCGCCCAGCGCCAGTGCCTCTTCGACCGGCTGCCCGCGAGAGACCGCCAGCACGAACCCCGCGACAAAGCTGTCGCCCGCGCCGACGGCACTGACCACCGGCACCTTCGCGGCCTCGGCATGCCATGCGCCATCCTCTCCGGCGATGACCGAGCCATCCGCTCCGCGCGCCACGATCACCGATCTCGCCGCCCCGTCCCGCACCAGCCCGGCGGCGAAAGCCGCGCTGTCGCTGCGCAGGGGCAGGTCGCGGCAGGCCAGCCCCTCGGCCTCGTGACTGTCCATGCGCAGCACATCCACCGGCGTCGACGAACCGGCCAGCGCCCGCAGCGCATCGCCCGAGGTATCGACCAGCAGCCTGGCCCGCCCGTCCTTGAGCCCGACGGTCAGCATCTGCTCGAACCCCGGCGCCACCCCCGGCGGGTTCGAGCCGGAAACGACCACCCAGCCCCCGGCACGTGCCGCCTCGGCTATTGCCGCCATCATGTCCGAGACATGCGCCTTGTGCCATTCCGGCCCCGGCATGACGAAACGGTACTGGCTGCCCGAGGCCCGGTCGGTCACCGCCAGCGATTGCCGCGTCTCGCCCGGCGCGGTCAGCCGGATGACGGACAGCCCATCGGCCTTCAGCATCTCGGCGATCCGCGTTCCCGTTGCGCCGCCCAGTGCCACCATCGCCGTGGATTGCCCGCCGATGATCTTGATCGCCCGGCTGACATTGATCCCGCCGCCGCCCGGATCGACCAGCGGCTTGTCGCAGCGCAGTTTCTGATCCGGGCAGACCTCGTCCGCGGCAGTAGACAGGTCCAGCGCCGGGTTCAGCGTGACCGTCAGGATCGGCAGCTGGCTCATTCCCACCACCTGTCGATACGGGCGATATCCTCGTCGGACCAGCCGAAATGATGCGCCAGCTCATGCGTCACCACATGCGCGACCAGTTCGCCAAGCGTCACGTTCCCCCGCGCCGCCCATTCATCCAGGATCGGGCGGCGGAACAGCCAGACGATATCCGGCCCGCCGGGCTGATCGGCAATGGATTTCTCGGTCACCGGAATGCCATCGTACAGCCCGGTCAGCTCGAAGCCATCGTCGATCTGTAACTCGTCCAGCATCTCTTCGGGCGCGAATTCCGCCACCCGAATCGCCACATCCTGCGCATGTCCCGCGAATTCCGAGGGCAGCCCCGCCAAGGCCTCGCGTGCCAAGGCCTCGATCGCCGCCGCGTCGGGGGCGCGCATCCCGTCCCAATCACTCATTCGCTTCTCCTGCATGCCAACCCCGATATGGACAAAAAAGCCCGGCTGTGAAAGAGCAACAGGCAACAGGAGACGTTCCATGACCACCACCCGCTTCGCCCCCTCGCCCACCGGCCATATCCATGTCGGCAACCTGCGCACCGCGCTGTTCAATTACCTGATCGCCCGCAAGGCAGGCGGCAGCTTCATCCTGCGCCTCGATGACACGGATAGGGAACGCTCGAAACAGGAATATGTCGACGGTATCCAGCGCGACCTGGAATGGCTGGGCCTGCAATGGGACCGGGTCGAGCGCCAGTCGCTTCGGCTCGACCGCTATGCCGAAGTTGCCGAGAACCTGCGCGCCTCGGGCCACCTGTATGAGGTGTTCGAGACCCCGACGGAACTGGACCTGAAGCGCAAGAAACAGCTCAACATGGGCAAGCCCCCGGTCTATGACCGTGCCGGGCTGAACTTGACCGATGCCGACAAGGAGAAACTGCGGGCCGAAGGGCGCGAAGGATATTGGCGCTTCAAGCTGGATCATGAGCGGATCGAATGGGTCGATGGCATCCTTGGCGATATCTCGATCGACGCGGCCTCGGTCAGCGACCCGGTTCTGATCCGCGCCGATGGGCAGGTGCTCTATACCTTCGCCAGCAGCGTGGACGATACCGATATGGGCGTCACCGATGTCGTGCGCGGCTCGGACCATGTGACCAATACCGCCACTCAGATCCAGATCATCCGGGCAATCGGCGGCACGCCGCCGGGCTTTGCCCATCACAGCCTACTCACCGGCGCGAAGGGCGAAGAGCTCTCCAAGCGCATCGGCGCCCTGTCGCTGAAGGACTTGCGCGAGGCCGGAGTCGCACCCGAGGCGCTGATCTCGCTGATGGCGCGCCTTGGTTCGGGTCATCCCGTGGGATTGGCGAGCCTGGACGAGCTGGCGGCGGAATTCGATCCGTCGCATTTCGGCGCCTCCCCCACCAAGTTCGATGCCGAGGACCTGTGGCCGCTGACGCGCGAACGTAACCAGGCACTGCCTTTCGAGGCGGTCAGGGACCGTATCGCGGCGCTTGGCGTTCCCGCAGAGCAGGCCGAGCGGTTCTGGCGTGTCGCCTCGCAGAATATCACCAGGCTGGATGACCTGGCGGGCTGGTGGCGCATCTGCAGCGAGGGGGCCGATCCGATGATCGACGCCGAGGATACGGATTTCATCGCCGAAGCCATGACGCTGCTGCCCCCGCCGCCCTATTCGGATTCGACATGGGGCGAATGGACCGCGCGTGTGAAAGATGCCACCGGCCGCAAGGGCAAGGGGCTGTTCATGCCGCTGCGCAAGGCTGTGACAGGACAGGCGCATGGGCCGGACATGTCGGAACTGATGCCGCTTCTGCAGGTGATCAAGGCGCGGGGATGATCCCCGCTGCCGCCGCCGGTCGTCACACCTGTTCGCAGGGATATCGGCCGGCCTGATCTCCTCACTCCGACCGGCGCGGTGCGCATGATACCGCTCCCGCCGGGGTCGACTCTACCTGACCCGTACTGCGCCGCTGCCCCCGATCGCTGCTCCCGCGACCGCCCCGACAGGACCGGCGACGACGGCCCCCGTCGCGGCGCCGGTCGTTGCGCGGGTGGCGGTGTTCGGACCGCAGGCAGCGGCCATCAGCATCAGGCCGCACAAGAGTATGACGGTCGGTTTCTGCATGGCTATTGTTTCCTTTTTTGGAAAGGTCTCACGCTTTCAAACATTTCTGTGCAGCTATTGGTTCCGCTTGGCAAGCATGTCGCAGCGTTTCTTCTGAGGATGACAGGCAGAACGCCGCAAGACTGGGTGGATGGACAGCAAGCCCGGTCAAGAACGTCATCCGGATCCCATCGATTGCTATTTATTCCATTATGGCATCAATCAGGCGTGTAATTGAAAAATTATGCTCCAAATGGAATTTATTTTCTCTGCCTCGACAGCCGAGATCGCCTTCGAAGCCCTACAAAGCGTACTACCGGTGTACGGCCTGTGTACAGGTTGTGTACGCGCGGTGTACGGATGTCACAGGCAAAAACCCAGCATTTGCTGGCTGATTCGCACCCCTGTTGCGGATGCTGCGACTGCAACGCACGCTGCCGTTGCAGGGAGGGGTACGCGCCTCAGCCCGAAGCGGCGATCAGGTGGCGGGTATATTCCTGCTCTCCCGCGCCCTTGCGCAAGGCATCCACGGACATCACCTCGACGATCCGCCCATGCTGCATCACCGCCAACCGGTCGCAGATATGCCCGACTACGGCGAGATCATGGCTGACCATCACGTAGGTGAGCCCATGCTCGGCACGTAAATCCGTGAGAAGGTTCAGGATTTCCGCTTGCACGCTGACATCCAGCGCGCTGGTCGGCTCGTCCAGCAGCAGCAGCCTCGGTTCGGCGGCAAGGGCCCGGGCAATCGCGACACGCTGCCGCTGCCCGCCGGAAAGCTGATGTGGATAGCGAAAGCGGAAGCCGCGCCCGAGCCCGACATCCTCGAGCAGCTTGGTGATCCGCCTGTCGATATCGTCCATCCCCTGCAGGTTCAGCGCCTCGGACAGCACCGCATCGACGGAATGGCGCGGATGCAGACTGGCATAGGGGTCTTGGAAGACCATCTGCACGGTCTTGTAGAACGCCCGGTCGCGGCGCCGCGCGTGAACCGGACGGCCATCGACCTCGATCCTGCCGGACCAGCTGTCGATGAGCCCCGCAACGGCGCGCAGGATGGTCGATTTCCCCGAACCGGATTCGCCAACCAGACCAAAGCTTTCACTCTTGGCAACTGAAAACGCGGCGTTTTTTACCGCATCAACACGATCCGGCGGATAACCGAACCAGACGTCGAGATTGTCGATGGTCAGCATGGCAGGCACCGCCGAAGCGGGGGTTTCACACCCCCGCTCCCCCGTGGGATATTTGGATGAAGAAGAAGCATGAGTCACGTGCTCGCTGATGTTGTGGCCCCAATTTCCTCGTCCCGCCAGCTTTCCTCGCGCTGTAGAACCGAGAGGCGTTCGACCGGCGCATCAAGGCGGGGGAGACTGCTCAGCAGGCCCCGTGTATAGGGGTGGCGGGCATTGTGAAGCTCGCTTGCGGCCAATGTCTCGACGATACGGCCAGCATACATGATCAACACCCGATCGCAGAATTTCGAGACGAGGTTGAGGTCGTGGCTGATGAAAATCAGGCCCATGCCGCGATCGCGCACCAGCCCATCCATGATATTCAGTACCTCGCCCCTGACCGACACGTCGAGGGCCGAGGTCGGCTCGTCCGCGATCAGGATCTGGGGATCGGGGGCCAGCATCATGGCGATCATGATACGCTGGCCCATTCCGCCCGAAACTTCATGGGGATAGGTCTCCATGACCCGCTCGGGATCACGGATCTGGACTGCCTTCAGCATCTCGAGCGCCTTCTGGCGCGCGACATCCCTGCCGCCTCCGGCATGAAGGCGATAGGCTTCCATGATCTGGTCGCCAACGGTCATCACCGGGTTCAGGCTGAATTTTGGATCCTGCATGACCATGCTGATCCGGCTGCCGCGCAGCTTGCGCATCCGGCGCTCGGGCAGGTTCAGGATCGACTCCCCGTCGAGTTCAAGCCGGTCGGCGGTCACGCGGCCCGGCGGGCGGATGAGACCGAGGATAGCCCGGCCGGTCATGGATTTCCCCGAGCCGGATTCGCCGACCACGCCCAGCCTTTCGCGGCCAAGATCGAAGCTGACGCCCCGGACGGCGTGGAAATCGCCTTTGCGGCTCGGGAAGGTGACACGAAGGTTCTGGACTTGCAGGAGAGGCTGGGTCATTCCTTGTCTCCTTTCGGGTCCAGCACATCGCGCAGCCCGTCTCCGAGCAGGTTGAAGGCAAGGCTGACGATGAAGATCGCGAGGCCGGGCATCGCGGCCACCCACCAATGATCGAGGATATAGACCCGCCCGTCCGAGATCATCGCCCCCCATTCCGGCATCGGCGGTTGCGCGCCAAGGCCCAGAAAGCCCAGCCCCGCCGCCGACAGGATGATCCCGGCCATGTCCAGTGCAACCCGCACGATCAGCGAAGAGATGCAGAGTGGCCAGATATGCCGGATCAGTAGTCTGAACGGTCCGGCACCTTGCAGGCGGGCGGCGGCGATATAGTCGGCGTGACGGATGGTCAGCGTCTCGGCCCGTGCCAGCCGTGCATAGGGCGGCCATGCGGTCAGCGCCAATGCAAGAACGGCATTGCCGATGCTTGGGCCAAGTGCCGCGACGAAAGCCAATGCGAGGATCAGCTTGGGGAAGGCCAGGAAGATGTCGGTGATCCGCATCAGAACCTGGTCGACCCAGCCCCCGGCAAAGCCCGCGACAGTGCCGATGAACAGCCCGATGATCGGTGCGATCAGGGCCACTGTGCCCACAATGAACAGGGTAATGCGTGAGCCGTGGATCAGGCGCGACATGATATCGCGGCCAAGCGCATCGGTGCCCAGCCAGTGCTCCGCCGAGGGCGGTTGCAGGCGCTCGGCAAGATTCTGGGCAAATGGGTTTTGCGGCGAAAGCCACGGTGCGAATACTGCCATGCCGATCAGCAGGATCAGGATGATCAGTCCGAACATTGCCAGTTTGTTGGTGCGGAATGTCAGCCAGCCCTGGTAAATCGCCCCCAAGCGCGCCTGACGGCGGGTCTGCGGTGCATCGGACAGCAGCCACTCGCGGCGGGATTGCGGTTGAATGATGGGTGTCTCGCTCATTTCGACCTCGGATCCAGCACACGATACAGCAGGTCGCTGAGCAGATTTAGCCCAATGAAGCAGACACCGACGACGACCGTGCCGCCCAGCACAGCGTTCATGTCACCGGCCAGAAGTGTCTTGGTGATATATTGTCCAAGACCGGGCCAACTGAAGATGATCTCGGTCAGGACCGAGCCCTCCAGCAGCGAGCCGAAGCTGAGGGCGATTACCGTCACCAGCGGAATCGAGATATTACGGAAAGCATGTCGCCAGATGACGGCGCGCTCGCTCAGGCCCTTGACGCGGGCGGTGGTGATATATTCCGCCGAAAGCTGTTCGAGCATGAAGCTTCGGGTCATGCGGCTGATATAGGCGAGGCTGAAATAGCCCAGAAGGCTGGCGGGCAGAATGATGTGGCTGAATGCGTCCTGAAAGGCCGCCCAATCCCCCGCGATCAGCGAATCGACAAGGATCATGCCGGTGACATGCGGCACCATTCCGTCATAGATGATGCCTTGCCGGCCCGGTCCTCCGACCCATCCGAGGATGCCGTAGAACAGCAACAACCCCATCAATCCAAGCCAGAATATCGGCATCGAGTAGCCGACCAATGCGACGACACGTGCGATCTGGTCGATGATGCCACCGCGCCGCGCTGCCGCAATGACCCCCAGCGGAACGCCGATGCTGACGCCTATCAACGTGCCGAGAGACGCAAGCTCCAGCGTGGCGGGGAAGACCCGCTTGATGTCTTCGATCACCGGTTGGCCGGTCGAGATCGAGCGCCCGAAATCGCCGGTCACGACTTCGGTGAGATAGCGGAAGAATTGCACCACCAGCGGCTGATCAAGGCCCATCGCCTGGTAGACGGCGTCATACTGCGCCTGTGTCGCCCGGTCGCCGACCACCTTCAGCACCGGATCGATCGGCATGACCCGCCCGATGATGAAGGTGACCAGCAACAGCCCGAGCAGCGTAAGCGCCAGCGACAGAAGCGTTCCGGCAATCCCGCGCAAGCGGCGGTTGCGACCGGCCCGGCGATCCGATGCGGAAGCGGGCGGGGTCTGCCCCTGCCCGCTTCCGTCTTTATTCGCGTCGATCATGCTCAAGGCTTACTCGCCCTTGGTGACGCTTCGATACATCGCGTTGGTCACTGTGCCGCCGCTTGTCCAGTTCTCGACATTCTCTTGCAGGCCTGTATTCGCAACACGGATGAACAGCGGAATGATCGGCGCTTCTTCCTGGTATTGGCGCTGGATATCCTTGTACATCTCGGCACGTTTCTCGCTGTCCTGCTCGAGCGTTGCGGCCTCGGTCGCGGCGCCCATTTCCTCGGGAACGGCATAGGCATTCCGCCATGCCAGCAGGCCGGTGGCCTGAGCCTCGTCACTGTTATCCGGATTGAAAGCGAAGGTCGCCGCATTGGTGTTTGGATCGGAATAATCCGGGCCCCATTCGCCAAGGAAGATCGGCACTTCACGGGCGCGATAGGCATCCAGAACCTGTGCGCCGGTCATCTGCTCGATCTCGAGCGTCAGCCCGGCCTCGGCCATCGAAGCCTGCAAGGTCTGCGCCACATCGATATATTCGCGGAGATCGCGGATCTTGGTGGTGATGGTTCCTCCTTCGACACCTGCATCTGCAAGGATCTGCTTGGCTTTCTCGACATCGTAGGTCCACGGGTTCTCGTCCAGCGCCCCAAGATATCCCTTGGGCAGGAAGGACTGATGCGGCACGAATATCCCCTTGAGGAAGCTGTCCGAGATCCCCTCGTAATCGACCAGATGCTTCATCGCTTCGATCACAGCAGGATTGGACAGCAATTCATCCTTCTGGTTCAGGCCCATGTAGAGAATGCGGCCCTTTGGTTCCTCCTGGATTTTCAGCCCGTCGACTTCCCGCACCGCATCGACATCGGTCGGGGTCAGATCCCGGGCCACGTCGATATCGCCTTGCTCGAGCAAGAGGCGTTGGGCGCTCGACTCGGCGACATTGCGGATGACAACCCGCTTCATCTCGGGGGCGCCCTGCCAGTAATCTTCGTTGGCCGCCAGCTGAACGGCCTCATTCGCACGCCAACCGCCCAACGTATATGCACCCGAGCCGGCCGCATTGGTGCTGAGCCAGGCGTTGCCCATATCCTCGCCCTCGGCATTCGCCATGACGGCTTCCTTGTCCAAGATGCTGGCGACACCGGCGGTCAGGCAGTTCAGCACAAAGGACTGTGCATAGGGCTTGTCGAGGTTCAGGGTCAGCTTGTTGCCCTCAAACGTGATCTTTTCCTCGACATTTTCCGGCGTAAAGCCGAATTGCGTCAGGATAAAGGCCGGTGTCTTGTTCAACTTGACAACACGCTGGAGCGACCACGCGGCATCCTCGGCCCGCACCGGGTTGCCGGAATGGAAGGTCGCGCCATCACGGATCGTGAAGGTGATGGACTTGCCATCCTCTGACACTTCCCAGCTTTCCGCAAGCGAGGGCTGGAAACCAGCTTCAAGATCCATGGGATCGAAATCGACCAGCCGGTCATACAGGTTGATCGTTACGTCAATGCCGGAAAATTCGAATGCCTGGGCAGGATCCAGCGTGATGATATCGTCGATCGTGGCGGCGACGACCAGCGTATCGGCGGGCGTTTCGGCATATGCCGCGGGTGCGATAGCCAGTGCCGATGCCAGAAGGATCGCACGCGGAGTCAGCAGATGTTTCATGTAAGTCTCCCTGTCGGAATTCGTCCCGTCAACGCGGGGTTCATGCTGTGCAAGGTGGCGCAACCTCGAGGCATAGGCAAGCCCCGTGAACTTCGTTTCGCGCCATTCAGTTGGTCGCGACAAGTCAGGCTCGGCGCACGGATCGCATGCCCTGTAATCCGGCTTGCCGATCCTGACAGAAAAGCGCTTGACGCCTCCGACGCCACCCCTTACATCGCCCCCACCCATGGCGGAGTAGCTCAGTTGGTTAGAGCAGAGGAATCATAATCCTTGTGTCGGGGGTTCAAGTCCCTCCTCCGCTACCACCAATCCACCTGAAATATAATGAAGAAATTTTCGTCCTGACATTTCAGGCCTTCAGTGACCGTGTTCAGGGCTACATTCCGCTGTGTGTGCCCCGCAGTAGGTCATCCACGCATCGCAGCCCCGACACTCGAAAAAATCTCGATTCGTGCAAGAAGCCAAGAGCGGAATTCCGTCGTGCTGGTTATAAAAGGGCTACAACTCTAATTCGAGCAGCACAACTAGAGGAATACTATGAGCAAATCCGTCGAGATCACCTCACCCTTCCTGACCGTAGAGCAGGTTGCCGAGCGCTACAATGTCTCCACAGACAGCATCTGGCGTTGGAAGCGCCAGGGTAATTTCCCGAGACCGGTTCGGGTTGGCGGGAACTGCACTCGTTGGCGCTTGGATGACCTGATTGAACATGAAAGCACTCTCCCGGCCTGCTTCATTGGAAGGCTCGATTATATGTCGGCGGCCTGATGAGATAGGAACGAGCTGCTCCATATTAGGGTCCCCGAGAAAGGGTGTGGCGATCCAGGACTATCGCGCCCAGAGGAATGGCTAGACCGCACGCTGTCCATGGCCGGATCCCTATTCGAGTCAATGGTCATCGGCAATGCCCAGGTGGCTCGCTTGCCAGACTTGCATAGCTGGGGGTTAGGCGGTCCCTCGGTCCCCGTGGTCCCACCAGCCACAGCAAGCCACAACTTTCCAGCGCGCATCGCCCGAGCTCTGATCTCGGGTGACCACTTAGCTCGATCACACGTCCTAATCATTTGCAAGGTCCTGAGTCTGCGAACCCGGTCGGGGTTTACTGCTGGATCCTGGCCACAGGAAATGATCCAGATAAACACGATCCAGTCACGCTCGTTGGCCGTCAGATCTTCCCACTTCCCGATCGATGCCGGGTGAGAGGTAACATGAAAATATCCTCGCGCATTTTCCGAAATACCCCGGATCGTCGCGCGCCCTTTGGCCGTCATATGCGGGTCGTTGTGATCGGACGAATCACGGATCTCGTTCAACCACAGAAGCTCATTCTTGGAGACCGGCGTCCGAAACACGCTCAGGACAGCCTTTGCAGCAGCCGGTCCGATCGACTGTTCCAGCGACAGCCGCATCAGAAGGGCGGGATCTACCTCCAGCGCCCGAGCCAGGCCGGGCGCGCGACAGATTGGAACATTGTTCGCTCCGCTCTTGAGCATCGAAACGAAATTCGAGTTCCGGAAGCCTGATTCAACAGCGATATCGCTCTGGGTCTTGCGGTGCTTCAGGTAATGGACATGATCTGCAATCAGCTTGGCTGCGGGGGTGCCTGCGTAGGGTTTGGACATAAATCTTCTCGTCTGTTGTTTAACACAGACAAGTCATACCGACCCGGGCGCTCGAGGTCGGGTGGGATTAGCGCGACAAGGTCGGGAGCTGCGAAGTCCTAGGGAAAACTACCTACATGATGGGGGTGGAGGCGATGCCCAGGTTGCTCTAGACAGCCAATCCTCCGTCCCAATAACCGAGACCGCTTCGGAGCGCATCCACGCGCGCTTGCCCAACCCCAAACCGGACATTAACAAACTCGAGGACACTCGTTATGAACGAGAGGCGACTAGGGAGCAGGTCGCAACGGCAGGTCAAACACAAAAAACGATTGAGGACAGAAAATGAGCAATAGCAAGTTCAGCACCATATTGGCTTTGATTCTTGTCGCCGGATGTAGCACCGGTTCGGATGGAAGGGTGATGGTCAAGGGTGCTGGACCAGACGATCTCCTGAAACTACGGTCCGGGCCAGGACTGGAACATGATATAATTATGGGCCTGCCGGACGGAACCAGATTGGTCCGCAGGGGCTGCAAGCCCACAGGTGGCCGAACGTGGTGCAGGGTGTCCTTGGCAGATTCGCCCAAGACTATGGGCTATGTCTCCGCGGAGTATCTTGCGGTCTTCTGAGCACTTCAGCTTGACTCCAAAGCCCTCATGAAATTCTTCTCCTTCAGTTCATCTCCTATGAAGTAGATCTTCAGCGCTGATCGAACCTGCACCCGAAGGAAATGACCGGTCCGAGCCGATATTGCCGGGTTCCTGTAGGGCAGCCAATGGCTGCTTCAGCGGACAAAATATGGTTTACCAGCTGGCAGAGAACCAAAACCAGATGATCAGCTTTCGGCCTGACGCCGAACGGCGTCGGCAGCCTCGAAATGCGCCATTTGGTCGGCTTGGGCCTTCTTGAAAGCAGGCCGGTCCATGACCCTATCCACATAGGCTTCCGCTGCCGGTCGATCTCCGAAGGCACGAAGCTTCGCCACGCGCAGGACGTCCGCCATCATCAGGTCCGCGATGGTGAATCGACCGGCAGCAAGCCATTCTCGCTCGTTCAGGATGCGCTCCATGTGGGCCAGACGGCTTTCCAGCCAGCCGGTCAGCCCGTTCTCCTTCGCGCCTGTCACCTCAAGGAACCACCAGGGCACAGACACCATCTCGATGGAATTGAGAGCGGCGATGAACCACTGAAGGGTTTCGGCTCGCTCTTGCGGATCACGAGGCATCAGCGCCTCGCTCTTCTCCGCCAGATGCAAAACACAGGCCCCGCTCTCGAACATGTTAAGATCACCATCCGACATGAAGGGAACCTGCCCGAATGGCTGACAAGCAAGATGGTCTGGACCGCCTTCCCCGAATGGCACGGTTCGGACGGAATAAGGAAGGCCTGCCTCCTCACACGCCCATCTCAGTCGCATGTCGCGAACGAAGCCGGCAGGGCCATTCGTCATTGGCACCCAGTCGAGGGTCCAGATTGTTATGTTCTCGTGCATTCCCAAGTCCTCGAAGCAAAAATTTAGAGCAACTTTCTCGCAAGTATAGAGATAAAACGGACCTTCATGCCAACCGCAGCGAAAGTTCACTCCGTCCGTATGGCAGTCATTGTCTTCAGCGTTTGCGTCAACCTGGTTGAGCGACATCGTCACCTCGCCAGCAACAATCGTTTTCCGGCATAGTCATTTCATGACTTTGTCACGTGCCGCCAATATTCTGAATTTAGCGGTGTCGCCCTTTTTCGCCGCATTGGGGAACTACTCACTCGCGTCATCCTTTTGGCGCGGGTTTTCTTTGCCCCTGGATCATGCACCGTCTTGGATGGATGCAAGCAAATGAACCAATTTCATATGCCGACACCACACAGCGCGCATTCCGCTTGATCGGCGAGGTCATTGATCGGCAGTCTGTCAGTCAGGGCCAACGTTCAACAGGGAAAGCCCAAGCCCGCAACGCTCTTCCCTGCGGGTGTCTGCCCCACGCGACCCTCCTCCCGAAGCTCGCGTGGGGCATCTCCCGCTAAAAAAGCGACGCAACCTTCCCAATTGCATCAGCTTTCTCCTCCCTCCGATCCAGACACGATTGAACGGGAGGTCCTTTTGAGTCAACGAAAACATCATGCCTGGTCGATGCGCTGCCAAACGTAAACGCGCGGATCATCAGTTCGATGGCCAGGCGTTACGAGAGTCACCAATGCGGTAGGGAAGCGTCAGTGACGGCAGGTTCCGGCTCCCACCCTCCTTACCGCCGAGCAGGCACTTTTGCCTCTCCACGAGGCTCACTGCAGGCATCCTGAGCCGACCATATTACGAAGAGCTGTCCTACCGGCGTTCGTTCGTGAGGCCCGGTCCTGCCCAGAGCCAACCGAAATCATATTCGGCCATCGGTGTGCCAACCTGGTGGGCGCTAACGTTTTCCAGCTACGTCAGCCAAGCAATCACGTGGTTTCTCCCTGTGGTCGTTCGGAACGCTTCCCGAAGCCTGAGGGCGAAAGGTTTGTGTATTGCTGATCGATCGGATGAAAGGCAGCATGAACACCAAGCTCCATGCCGCCCAAAACGCAAGAGGCCGTTCGCTCAGGTTTCTCATGAAGGGGGATAGGGCAGCAGCTACGCTGGAGCAACAGTTTTGCCGAGCAGCCTGCCATGGCAAATGTCCGGAGGCTTAGCTTTTCGCCGTCACGTTCCTACGGTGATAAAACTGCGAATCCCAGCACTGCGAAACCATCAATTGCGCAGGCTGGACACGCGGACAAACACCGACCAACATGCTCCTGCGATCCCCTATCGTGCCAGCCCTAACTCCCGCAGATATTGCACCGATGGCAGGATGCCCGCCTTGTCCCGCAATTCCAGGATCAACCGGGGTTGGTCGCCAAGTGGCACCAGAGCATTGAAAACGGATGGCCAGTTAATGCTGCCCTTGCCGATCGCCCAATGCCTGTCTGCGTAGCCATCAGTGTCCTGAAGGTGCAGGTGATGCAATGAACCGCCCGCCCGGTGGATGAAGTAATCCACCGGCGCCGCACCGGTCGAGCCATGCGCATAATGGGCATGACCCGTATCGATCGAGACAGCGACGGCGGAACTGTCGAAACTCTCGGCCAGATGGCGCCGGGCGTCGGGATCCTTGTCCTCGATGTTCTCCAGCACCATGGTCACGCCAATCTCTTCGGCCCGCGGGATCACCGGCGCGAGTGTCGTATGAACCAGTTCGGAGATCCGCTCGCGCGCACCCGGGAGATTGTCGAGATTGTTATAGTCCCAGGTCGAATAGGGGCTGTGTATGACCATCTGGGTTGCGCCAAGTGCTTCGCAGACTGCAAGACCCTGCTCCATCCGCCGGGTCACGATGGCACGCATATCGGGATCGGGATTGGCAAGATGCAGCCCCCAGAACGGGCCGTGGATGCCCAACCGGCCAGTGTATCCGTCCAGCAGCCCCCGTGCCCGGTCAACGATGGGACGCCAATCTCCATTCAGAACCTTGGCATCAATGAAATCCTGAAGTTCAAGATCGCGCTGATCCTCGATGATCCAATCGCGCAGGGTTTCAAGGGTATCGAGCGGCATGGCCGCTCCGAGCAGTGGCAGGCTGGTCATTGAAACAGGTCTTCCGGTTGTTGCGAATGCATGGATGCACCGAAGTGGTTAGGAGGACTCGGTGACAGCCGGATGACGATTTCAGCACATCTCGGGCAAAAACCCTGAGCTTGGGCAAATGTAACCCAAACTTCGCGAAACGGTTGTCCACTTGTTACAAAACCGGAGTTAACGGGCCGCATGGAGGCCCAACCAGAGCCGCTCACCCTGACAATCCATCCCTTCCGGGAATGAGGAGATATATGATGATCACACTCAACCGTCGCCATGCGCTTGGCCTGATGGGCGCAGCCACGGGCAGCTTGATCCTGCCCGGATATCTGCGCGCACAGGGCACACGTCCCTCCGTGACCATCGCCGTGCAGAAGATCACCAACAACAACACTCTCGATATCTGGAACGAGCAGTCGAATGTTGGCGAACGGGTCTTCTTCCCCAATCTCTGGGAAGGGCTGATCCTTCGCAACTGGATGGGCGACCAGGGACCGCAGCCGGGGCTGGCGACGGAGTGGACGCGGATCGACGACAAGACTATCGAACTGAAACTTCGTGAAGGCGTGAGATTCCACAACGGTGACGAGATGACGGCCGAGGACGTGGCTTTCTCGTTCTCTCCCGAGCGGGTATTCGGCGAGACCCAGCCCGCAGGCGGCAAGACCATTTTTGCCGAGAATTTCAAGCCCGAAACCGCCAAGGATCTGCCCGCCAACATACCGGGAATCGGTCGTCGCCTGTGGCCTGCCCTAGCCGGTGTCGAGGTCGTCGACAAATATACCGTGCGCTTCCACAACGCGACCCCGGATGTGACGCTGGAAGGGCGCCTCTATGCCTTCGGTAGCCAGATTGCCAATCGCCGCGCATGGGACGAAGCGGAAACATATGCGGAATGGGCGAACAAGCCTGTGACGACCGGACCCTATATGGTCGAGGAATATCGCCCGGATGTCTCTTTGACCCTCGTCGCTTTCGACGATTACTGGGGCGGTCACCCTCCGCTGGAGCGCATCACATTCGTCGAAGTGCCGGAGGTGTCGAGCCGTATCAACGGCCTGCTGTCCGGAGAATACGACTTCGCCTGCGACCTGCCCCCGGATCAGATCGGCACGGTCATGGACACGGACGGTTTCGAGGTTCAAAGCTCGACCATCTGGAATCACCGGATCTCGGTCTTCAATACCCAGAACGAAATCCTCGCCGATCCCCTGGTCCGCCGCGCCATGACCCATGCCATCGACCGCGACGCGATCGTGCAGGCGCTTTGGGGTGGAATGACCAAGATCCCTGCCGGGCTGCAATTCGAAAGCTTCCGGTCCTCGGACATGTTCATCGACAACTGGACCGTTCCGGAATTCAACCCGGACCTGGCCCGTGACTTGTTGAAACAGGCCAATTACAAGGGCGATGCGATCCCGTTCCGCCTGCTGAACAACTACTACATCAACCAGGTTCCCAATGGTCAGATCATGGTCGAGATGTGGCAACAGGTCGGTCTGAATGTCGAGATCGAGATGAAGGAGAACTGGAGCCAGATCCACGATCCGTCCGGTATCAAAGGTGTTCGCGACTGGTCGGCCTCGAACAATATTAACGACCCGATCACGCCGATGGTCGTGCAATATGGTCCGAACGGCGAGGTTCAGCAGAAAAAGGACTGGACCAATGCCGAGTTCAATGACCTGTCGATTGTCATGGAAACCTCGACCGATCACGGCAAGCGCAAGAAGGCCATCGCCCGGATGCTGGAGATCGTGGAGCGCGAAGATCCCGCCTATCAGGTGCTGCACCAGAACGCTGTCTTTACCGGCATGCGCTCTGAACTGAACTGGAAGGCGGCACCGGCCTTTGCCATGGATTTCCGCGCCTCCAACTGGCCGTCGAACAGCTGACATCGTCATCGACCTTGTCCCGGCGGGCGATGCCGCTCGCCGGGACGCTGATTCCCGCCGGCAAGGCGGTGGCTTGACGAGAAAGGAAGGCAGATGGCCAATCTGATCGAGATCCGGGATCTTCGGGTCGCTTTCGATGGCGTCCCGGTATTGCATGGCATCGACCTCGACATTGCCGCAGGCGAAGCGCTTGGGCTGGTCGGGGAAAGCGGTTGCGGCAAATCCGTTACCTGGCTTGCGGCGCTAAGCTTGCTGCCCGCCAAGGCGCGGGTGGAGGGTTCGGTGCGCCTTGAGGCGTCCGAACTTGCCGGCGCGTCCCGCTCGCGGCTGGAAACAGTGCGGGGTGGACGTGTCGCCATGATTTTTCAGGATCCCGCCAGCGCCTTGAATCCGGTGCAAAGAGTGGGAAAACAGCTTTGCGAGGCGCTGCGCCTGCATCGCGGCCTGAGGGGAAGCGCAGGCAGGGCCGCTGCGCTGGAACTCATGGATATGGTCGGCATTCCTGACGCGCGTGGCCGGTTCGGCCTCTTCCCGCATGAGTTTTCCGGAGGGCAATGCCAGCGCCTGATGATCGCCATGGCACTTGCCGGAGAGCCGGACCTGCTCATCGCCGATGAACCCACAACTGCGCTCGATGCCACGATCCAGGCGCAAATCCTCGACCTGCTGGCGCGGCTGCGGCGCGAGATGAGCATGGCGATGGTCTTTATCAGCCATGATCTGGGCGCCGTCGCACAGGTCTGCGAGCGGGTCTGCGTGATGTATGCTGGCCGCATCGTCGAACAGGGGCCGGTCGGCCAACTTTTCGAGATCCCGCGGCATCCCTATACCCGCGGTCTTTTCGACGCGCTTCCACGGCTTGACGGGCCACGCATTCCGTTGACGCCAATTCCCGGCACCGTGCCGGATCCGCGCAAGATGCCTCGGGGATGCGCATTCGCGCCGCGCTGTGCCCATGCGCGTGATTTCTGCCAATCGGAACAGCCCGATCTGCTTCCGCAGAGAGATGGGCGGTATCTGGCCTGCGCCTATCCGCTCCCCGAAGCCGCCACGGCAATCCGATCAAAGGAAGAGGTCCTGCAATGACCGTCCTTCTCGAAGCAGACAACCTTGTCCGTATCTATTCCAGCCGCCAGGGGATTCTCGGCAAGCCCACACCAATTCGCGCCGTGGACGGGGTCAGTTTGCGCGTCCGGCACGGCGAAACCCTTGGAATCGTCGGCGAAAGCGGATCCGGAAAATCTACGCTCGGGCGGATGCTTCTGGGTGTCGATCCGGCGCAAGGCGGCGAGGTGCGATATGACGGCACGCCGATGCCCGCGCCGGGCACACCGGCATGGCGTGCGCTTCGCGCCAGGATGCAGATGATCTACCAGGACCCGCTGGCGGCACTGGACCGGCGCCTGACCATCGCGGCGCAAATAGCCGAACCGCTGGAAATTCACGGTATCGGCGACAAGCCCGAACAGGCGGAACGTGTCGCGGACCTGATCGCCTCGGTGGGGCTCCGCCCCGATCAGGCCAACCGTTATCCGCATGAACTTTCGGGCGGGCAGCGCCAGCGAGTCGTGATCGCCCGAGCGCTGGCCACACGCCCCGATCTGCTGGTTTGCGACGAACCGGTATCGGCGCTCGACGTATCCATCCAGGCACAGGTCGTGAACCTGCTACGCGATCTGCAGCAGCGCAACGGGCTGAGCATGGTCTTCATCAGCCACGATCTCAAAGTGGTGCGCAATCTCTGTGACCGGGTGGCCGTGATGTATCTTGGCCGCATCGTCGAGGAAGGGGCCGTCGAGGATTTGTTTGCCTCGCCGCGTCATCCCTACACACAGGCGCTGATTTCTTCGGTTCCCCAACCCGGACGCCCGCTTGACGGGCGGATCATCCTGCAGGGCGAGCCTCCGAACCCGGCAAGCCGCCCGGATGGTTGCGCCTTCCACCCGCGCTGCGTGCATGCGACCGCACTCTGCCGTGGCGAAACTCCGGTCCTGCGCCGAAACGAGCCTGGCCACAGCACCGCCTGCCATCTCGTTGACGGCGCCCAATCCGCCTCGAAAGCAGCGTGAGGAGCATCTGATGATCCGCTTCGTTTCCATCCGCCTGCTGCGCGCCGCCGTCACGGTGCTTGCGGTCATGACATTCGCCTTTTTGGTGCTCCGCCTGTCCGGAGACCCTGCCGAAGTGATGCTGGGCCCCGATGTGCCGCAGGACGTCATCAACGCATTTCGCGCCCAATGGGGACTCGATGCTCCGCTCTGGCAACAGTATTTTTCCTATCTCGGCGCCATTTTCACCGGAGATTTCGGCCTGTCGATGCGCGACCGTTCGCCAGCGATCGACCTGGTGATGGAGCGGGTGCCGGCCACATTGCAACTGACCCTCCCTGCCCTGCTGCTGAAACTGGGCATCGGTATCCCCGCAGGGATCTATGCGGCGCTGCACCGTGACAGCAGCATCGACCGGGGCGTGATCCTGTTGGCCGTCCTCGGGTTCACCATCCCCTCCTTCGTGATGGGGCTGGTGCTGGTGCTGATCTTCGCCGTCACATGGAACATACTGCCCTCGGGCGGATTTGGCACATGGCAGCATGCGATCCTGCCCGCCATCACCATCTCGATCGGCGGCATCGGCATCCTCGCCCGTTTCTCTCGCTCGGCGATGATCGAGGTGATGGGGCAACCCTATATCCGCACGGCCTCGGCCAAGGGGGTGAAATGGCGCGACGTGGTCCGGGGTCATGCCCTGCCCAACGCGGCGGTGCCCATCGTGACCATCGTGGGTTTCATGGTTGGTTCGCTTATTGCCGGGGCCGTGGTGGTCGAGACGATTTTCTCATGGCCAGGCATCGGACGGCTGTTGATCGTTTCCGTCAGTAACCGGGATCTGGCCGTGGTCCAGTGCATCCTGCTGCTGATCGCCGCGGTGATGGTCGTCTCCAACCTGGTCGTCGACCTGCTTTATGGCTGGCTCGATCCCCGGCTGCGCAGCCAGACCGCTCATTGACCCGAGGATATCCCATGGCATTCGTCAACCCTTCCGATACGGCAATCGAACCGCAGCGCAAGATGATCCGTAGGATCACAGCCATCCCCGGGATGGTGATCTTTGGCCTGTTCTGGCTTGGCCTGATCGTGCTTTGCGCAGTATTTGTCGATTTGCTGCGCCCCTATGACATCACCCAGATGGACCTGTCGGCCCGACTCTTGCCACCCGGCACGCCCGGCCACTGGCTCGGCACTGACGAGTTGGGGCGCGACGTGCTCTCGCGGTTGATCCAGTCGGTTCGCGTCTCGCTGGTGATCGCGTTCGGGGCGACGATCATCTCGGCCATCTTCGGCACCACCCTGGGATTCCTTGCGGCCAAGTTCCGGGGTGTGGTCGAACATTTCGTCGTCATGCTCGCCGATTTTCAGGCTGCGCTACCCTTCCTGATCATGTCGCTGGCGGTGCTTGCCTTCTTCGGCTCTTCCATGGTGTTGCTGGTCTGCCTGATGGGTTTTTACGGATGGGAGCGCTATGCCCGCATCGCCCGCGGCCTTGCTATCTCGGCAGGCGCACAGGGATATGCGGAAGCGGTTGTGCAACTCGGTGCCACGCCGCGCCGCGTCTATCTGCGCCATATCCTGCCCAATGTCGCCTCTACCCTCATCGTTTCGATGACCCTGACCTTTCCCGAAATCATCCTGATGGAATCGGGGCTGTCCTTCCTCGGCCTTGGTGTGCAGCCCCCGGAAACGAGTCTTGGCAACATGGTCGGTTTCGGGCGCGAATACCTGACCACCGCGCCATGGATAATGCTGTTTCCGGCCATTCTGATCATGCTGACCACGCTGTCGATCTCACTGGTCGGCGATTGGCTACGTGACAAGCTTGACCCGACGATCCGCTGACATTGCAACCATAAGGACAATCCCGTGACATATATCATCGGTCATCGCGGTGCCCACGATCTGTGGGCGGAAAACTCGCTTGCCGGTTTTCGCCAGGCGGTTCGCCTTGGCTGCACAGCCATCGAATTCGACGTCCACCTGACCGATGCCGGGGAGTTGGTGGTCATTCACGATCCCACGCTCGACCGCACCACGGAAAGCGAGGGCGAAGTCAGGAACCTTTCGCCCCGGGCGAGAGCGACGACACGGCTGAAGAACTCTGCCGAAGCGATTCCGACACTTGACGACGTACTTGGCGTTCTGGCGCCCGTCCCGAACCTGCAATTACATGTCGAGATCAAGCTGGATGCGCGGGGGATCGGCTATCCGGGAATTGCCGGGCGCGTGGCTGAACGGCTCTTGGCTCATGGCCTTGGCAAACGCGCCTATCTTACGTCATTCGACTTGGGCATCCTTCGTGAATGCAAGGCGGAGGCACCGGGAATCGCGCGGCTGGTTTCGGCAGACCCGGTTTGGCTTTCCCAGCACGGAGGGCTTCCGGCGTTCGTGGGAAAGGCTGCGCCGCTCGTCGAGATCATCGCTCTGCGTCACGATCTCCTGGCCGAGAAATTCGAGGACACGCTTACCCTCTGGCCACTGGAACGGCTTTGCGTCTGGACGGTCAACAATCCCGAAGACATGCGGGCATGGCTTTCCCGCAGGATCGGCTATCTGACGACAGACCGGCCGGATCTGGCGCTGGAAATGAATGAGCAGGTGATGGCATGAACAATGAGCTCTGTCCGTCCGCATCCTTGCCGTCAGGCCTTGTGATCTTCGATTGCGACGGTGTCCTGATCGATAGCGAGGCGCTTGCCTCTCGGCTTCTGGCAGACGTGCTTGGCGAGGCCGGGGCCGCGATCACGTCCGAAGAGGCACATCTGCGTTTCACCGGCTGTCCGACAGACGAGGTGCTGCGCATTTGCCGGGAGGATTACGGGCTTTGCCATGCGGGGCAGTTGCTTGAAGTATACAGGGAAAGACTCTTCCCCGCCTTTCAGCAGAAACTGCAGGCCGTCCAGGGAATCGATCGACTTCTGACACGGCTTGACCGCCCCGCCTGTGTCGCCTCGAACAGTGATGTCGAACGTCTGGAGGCGTCACTTGGACTATTGCCGCTGCGGCGTTATTTCGGCCCTCACGTCTATTCGGCGGAGATGGTGGCGAGTCCCAAGCCTGCGCCGGATCTGGTTCTGCTCTGCCTTGATCGAATGGGCATCCCGGCGGGCGACGCCGTCATGATCGACGACAGCCCGCACGGCATCCATGCCGCCGCGACTGCTGGCGTGGCCCCGATCGGTTTCGTGACGCCCGGAGATCCCCGTCCTGATCGCGGCGATATTCTGAAAGCAGCCGGAGCGATAGCCGTGGCCCGAAGCGTATCGGAACTGGAGACGGTGCTGGGTCTTGAGGCGCATTCGCCAGATCGGCTGCATGCGGGTGCTTCCCGACCCAGAACTGGCTCACGGCACGGAGTTGCCTAGGGTATCCATTGGCGGGCGCCATAGCGAATTACCCGAAGCGTTTGCGGATTTGGTTGATCACCTCTCTTCAACCAAGCACCACTTCCTCAGAGGGTCGAGATCATGGCTAGCTTTCATCAGCGGGGGTGCCTGAGTGTCTTCGGTTGTTTCCTGATTAGCCGACACCGCGGATGGGGATCAGTGCGCATCAATCCGGGCACCAATGTATTCGTTGGAGATGTGTTACTACTACCGTTCGTCTCCGTGCCCCAGTTCGTCCCAGATCGAGTCGAATTCATACTTGGCTACCTATCCCAATCACGCAAAGCTACGGGCGGTTCCTGCCCAAGTCACCTATGTTGCGAAACATCTCCCGCGCGTAGCAGACAAGGAAGAACGGGTTGGTCGGCCGCTGTAAGACGGCCGACCAGATATCTTGAAGTACGTTTTATCACGCTGTTCGGAGATTCCGGAGCGAATCCACATTTGCAGTCAACGCTGGTCCCATCAGTCGCACAGGGTCAGTCGACGGCAAGGGCAGAGAAATCCGCCTTCGGGATTAGCGCATGCACTCCCTTTGTTTTGTCCACCACTTGCGATACCTCGAAATCAACGTCGGCGCTAAGATAAGCCAGCGCGGTAGCGCGATCCATCTGATAGCGCCCGGTCAGCAGCCCAATGGACTGACGCACCGCCTCTTTCATGCCTCGTCAAGATCCTTGTTCAGTCCGATGGCGATCCAATAATCTTTGGTCTCAGCCATGGGGTGGGCGATATGGCCGCTAACCGGGAGCCCCTTGTCTCCGGGCTTGAGAACGGTAAGGTGGAAGGTGGGGTGCATCGAGTGCTCCAGCGCCGTGAGCGCAACCTCTCCGTCGCCCTGAGCTGCGTGCGGATCGCCGGTATAAAAAAGTGCGCCCGCCACCTCGACTGGCAAGTAAAGTGTTGAACCGGCGCCGAGCTCGTTGATATCGAGATTTCCGCCATAAATGGCGGGCGGCACCGAATGAACCGGCTCGGAGGTATCAGATGCGACGCCCATCAGCCCCATGAAAGGCCGAATTGGAAATTCGACCATCTCGCCTTCGGCTGTGTGCAGCGCACCAAAATATTGTCCGTCGCGCTCGGAGATTGGTGTGAAGATCGAAACATTGTTATAGGCTTCGGGATTTTCCGCACTTGCATCAGCGGCGGGTTCGGGTGTCTCTGGAAACTCACCCGGAAGAGCGCCCTTACTGGTCTGCCCCCTGAAAATTGGTCCTCCCTGAAGTAGGCTTTTGAGCCAGATGGAGGATGAAGGAATGCCCCAGAAGAAGCACAAACCTGAGGAAATCGTCGCCAAGCTCCGGCAAGTCGATGTGTTGGTTTCGCAAGGCCGCTCTGTAGCTGAAGCAGTTCGCTCGATCGGAGTGACGCAATTCACCTATTACCGTTGGCGCAAGGAGTTCGGTGGCCTGAAGACCGACCAAGTGAAGCGTCTCAAGGACCTCGAGAAAGAGAACGAGCGGTTGCGGAAGGCAGTTTCCGACCTGACGCTTGAGAAGCTGATCCTGCGGGATGAGGTATGGAATGCCACTGGTTCGAATGACATGCCGAATGCATCGGGAAACTTCTGAGCCCCGCCCGTCGCCGTGCCTGCGTCGATCATGTCAGGCAGAAGTTTCGGGTCTCGGAACGGTTTGCCTGCCGGGTTCTCGGGCAGCACCGCTCGACACAGCGGAAAGTGCCGCGTAAGCGGGCCGATGAAGACGCGTTGACCGCGGATATCATCGCACTCGCCAGCCAGTATGGGCGCTATGGCTACCGCCGGATCACGGCCTTGCTGCGACAGGCCGGATGGGCTGTGAACGTGAAGCGTGTCGAACGAATCTGGCGGCGGGACTGAGGAGGATCAGGAAACAGTCCGGGGGACTGTTTTCCCGACGAAGCTGAAGGTCCCGCAGAAACAGCCAAAGAAGGGCCGGCGCTGGCTCAATGACCGATCCTGTATCCGTCTGCGGCCGGAGCGCCCGAACCACGTCTGGTCCTACGACGTCGTCGAGAGCCGGACCCATGATGGGAGGAAGTTCCGCATGCTCAACCTTATTGACGAGTTCACCCGGGAATGCTTGTCGATCCGCGTCGATCGCAAACTCAATTCAACCGATGTCATCGACGTACTGTCCGACCAGTTCATCCTGCGCGGCGTTCCGGAGCACATTCGATCCGAGTTGCCATTGGAGCGCCATTGGTCCGAGCGACAATGGCGACGGTCCTGACTTCATTGCCAAGGCCGTCCGGGATTGGATTACCGCTGTCGGGGCAGGACAGTTGGTGAGCCATAAATCTTCGCCGGTGCGCCTGATTCACCGAGTCCCTTATGCGGATCGTATGCGCTTTTGTGCGAGCCTACGAACCTAGCACTACTTTGGCAGATTTTTCTCACCCGCTGCGATACGCCTTTCGCAATGAGGGCATCGAATAGGCGGTGGGCGCTCCAGGATATCGAGGATTGCTTGCCTGACGGCTGGCATGGTTGGTTGTGGGGGTGGTCCCGGGACTCTTTTTCCCCCGTCCCGCAGCCTTGAGGCGGCGGGATTGGAGGAAGGCGTAGGCGATCATCGTCATCAGTGCGTGTCGGTGAAGACCCGTCCAGGACCGCCCCTCGAAATGATCGAGACCAAGCTCTTCCTTGAGTTGTTGATGCGCCTGTTCGCAGATCCATCGGGCCTTGACGGTAGCGGCGAGCGTCTTGAGGCAGGTGTCGGCTGGCAGGTTCGAGGCGTAATATTTCCGTTCGCCGGTCGCACGGCGTTCACCGATCAGCCAAACCTCCTCGTCACCAGGCATAGCCTGCACACGGCCATCCGCCATGCGATGCCGATAGCCATCGGCGATGCGGACACGGATTGCGGCGAACTGGCAATTCAACCTGCCTTTGGTCCCACGCCTCCAGCTGACCTTCCGCCATTTCTCGTCCTTCAGCATCTGTTCAGCGGAAACGGCCACGCGGTCGGGGAGGTGATATTTGCGGCGGCGACCGCGTCCCACCTCGGGAAAGACCAGCCCGACATCCGCCGGATAGACGTTCTGGCGCCGCGACAGGCCGACCGCCCATGCAAGGCCGCGCTCGCTCAGAGACTGGCGGAAAGGCCCGCCCGATCCGTAACCCGCATCGGCCAGCACACAGCCGAAGCGGACGCCCGCATCCCTCACCCGGTCAATCTCCTCGATGGCAATCTCAGGTTTACTCAGGGCCGCTCGCCGATATTCCGGCACCCGGGCTCGGGCCATGCGGTCGGGATCGTCGGTCCAGACTTCCGGTAGAAACAGCCGCAACCCCACCGCCACCGGCACCTCGCGCGACGCCAGTGTTACCGAGACCAGCGACTGGCAATTCGCGGTCTTGCCCAGCGAGGAGGCATATTGTGGCGCAACCCCAACCGAGCGTTCGCCCTTCTTCGGCAGACAGGTATCATCGATGACCAGAAAGGCCTCCGCGCCGCCAACCAGCCTGTCGGCCTCGGCCAGCAAGGCCGCTTCCAGCGGCGCGCTGTCCCAGACCCCGTCGGCGATGAAATGATGCAGTTGGTCATAGCTGACCGCCCTGTCCCGCTCGGCCATCGGCTGCACGCTCTTGCGATCACCCGGGCCGATCAACCCGGCAACATAGGCCGGACACATCCGCCCCCGCGTCTTGTGCCCAAGCCCCGCAATAAACGGTGCCAGCCATGTCTCCAGATCGTCCCGCCAGTTCTCCATAATCCGCCAGCCTCCCTCAAAGCTGGCTCCCTATGAATCACCCAAAACACCTCCCGTGAATCCGGAGATTGTCGTATCAGCAAAAATCTGCCAAAGTAGTGCTAGGGGATCGCGCCTGAATGGGTACAACTCGGCCGGTGGTCTCTGGTTACGTTTTGCAACAGTTCCGATCACGGACTTGACAAATAATACCCCCCATGAAATGTCGACAAAAACCATTGGTTATCTGGCGGAATGATGATTCACGCAGCCTCCCCGGGATACATGCGAATGGCGACGGCGGTCGCTGTGATTTTCTTGGCCGGATCGGCTTATGCGCAGGGCGGTGAAGACGAATTTCCCGTAACCATCGATCATGCCTTCGGTCAAACAATCATCGAAACCCGTCCAGAGCGTGTTGCAACGGTTGCATGGGCCAATCACGAGGTGCCCCTGGCACTTGGCGTGGTGCCGGTCGGCTTTGCGGCGGCAGGCTTTGGAGATGAGAACGGGGACGGCCTGCTGCCTTGGGTCGAGGCGAAGTTAGACGAATTGGGAGCCGAGACGCCTGTCCTGTTCGACGAAGGCGACGGCATAGATTTCGAGGCGGTCGCGGCGTCCCGGCCCGATGTAATCCTTGCCGCCTATTCCGGGCTGAGCCAAAGCGATTACGACACGCTAAGCATGATCGCTCCGGTCGTGGCCTATCCCGACTCTCCCTGGGCGACAGAATGGCGCGAAATGATCCGCTTGAACGCCGCCGGGCTTGGTATGTCCGACGAAGGAGAGGCGCTGATCGGAAAGCTCGATGCCGAAATCGCCGCCGCCGCGTCCGGATATCCCGAGCTGAACGACAAATCCGCGATGTTCATCACGCATCTGGACACGACCGATCTAAGCGTGATCAGGTTTTATTCTGCCAACGACGCACGTGTGAAGTTTTTCCAGGAGCTTGGACTGTCGCTTCCTCAAAGCGTCCGCGATGCAACGAAAGAAGGTCAGTTTTCGGGCGAGGTCAGTGCCGAGTTGATCGACCGCTTTGAAGATGTCGACATCTTTGTCTCATATGGCACGCAAGAACTGGCAGATCGTCTGAAGGACGATCCACTGGTGGCGCGGATGCCGGCAGTCGCCGAAGGCGCCGTCGTCATGCTTGGCAATGACGCGGTGGGCACAGGCGCAAATCCCACGCCGCTGTCGATTTCCTGGGTGCTTGATGACTATGTCGCGATGCTTGCGGATGCCGCACGCAAGAGCGAATGACCGATACCGGCTATTCCTCCCCGCAGATCTCCGGACGATATCGGCCGCCGCGTTCCGCGATGCTTTCGATGCTGGTCGCACTCGTTGTGATCCTGTGCCTGATCTCGGTCGCTGTTGGCACGCGGGATGTGGGCTGGAGTGACCTTTTGGCGGCATTGCAGGGACAGACGGACAGCGTTGGACAGGCGGCGGTCGCAACGCGCATTCCCCGCACCCTGATGGCGGCCATGGCCGGATCCGCCCTCGGCCTTGCCGGGGCGATCATGCAGGGCGTGACGCGCAATCCGCTTGCCGATCCCGGTATCCTCGGGGTGAATAACGGGGCGGCCATGGCCGTGGTCATCGGCATCGCTTGGTTTCAGATGAGTTCCGCAGCCAGCTATGTTTGGGTCGCGATCCTGGGGGCAGGCCTGACTGCCGTGTTCGTATATGCCATAGGCTCACTTGGTCGTGGCGGGGCAACGCCGTTGAAACTGGCACTGGCCGGGGCGGCCACCTCGGTGGCGTTCTCGTCCTTGACCATCGCGGTGGTGCTGCCGCGCAACGATATCGCGGGCGGCGTAAGATCCTGGCAGATTGGCGGCGTCGGGGGCGCGACCTTCGACCGGATCGAGTTGATCCTCCCGACGATGCTGGCGGGCTTTTTCATCGCCATGCTCTCTGCTCGGAAACTGAACCTGCTTGCCCTGGGTGACGATGTCGCCGCCGGGTTGGGCGAAAAGGTTGCACTAGCGCGCGGTGTGGCGGCGCTTGCGGCAGTCATGTTATGCGGAGCGGCTACGGCGGTTTGCGGTCCCATCGGCTTCGTCGGGTTGGTCGTGCCGCATATCTGCCGCCTTCTGTTCGGCGTCGATCACCGCTGGCTGTTGCCATGTTCAGCGCTTGGGGGGGCGGCTCTGCTTATCCTTGCAGATGTGACCGGGCGCCTCATCGCACGCCCCAGCGAGCTGGATGTCGGGATCGTGACCGCTTTCGTCGGCGCGCCTTTCTTTATCTGGATCATTCGCCGACAAAAAGTGCGTGATCTGTGACCGTCTCTGTTTCAGCCCTTGAGACTCTCATGACAGGCCGGATTCGCCGGTCGCGACGGCTGAGATCGGTTTCGCTGACCTTGCTGGGTGCCGTGACGGCATTCTTCGCGCTGACTCTGATGCTGGGACAAAGCTTCACGCCACCGGGTGATGTTTTGCAGGTCTTGCTGGGACAGGATGTGCCCGGGGCGAGCTTCACCGTCGGGCAATTGCGATTGCCTCGTGCAGTTATCTCGGTCTTGGCGGGAATATCCTTCGGACTCGGGGGCGTCGCCTTCCAGGTGCTGCTGCGCAATCCTCTGGCCAGCCCCGACATCATCGGCGTCAGTGCCGGAGCCAGCGCGGCAGCAGTTTTCGGGATCGTGTTCCTGTCATTGGACGGAGCCGCGCTGTCCGGACTCGCCATTGCGGCGGGGCTAGGCGTGGCCCTGCTGATCTATGTCTTGTCCTTCAAGGGAGGTGTGTCCGGATCCCGGTTGATCCTTATCGGCATCGGGGTGTCGGCCATGATCGACAGTTTCATCGCCTATGCCCTGGCGCGGGCACCGGCGTGGGATCTGCAAGAGGCGATGCGATGGCTGAGCGGCAGTGTGAATGGCACCAGACTGGAACAGGCGGCACCGCTGCTGATCTCGCTGCTGGTATTCGGCGGGCTGCTGTTCAGCCGGCGTCGCGATCTGGAGGCCTTGCGGATGGGTGACGATCTGGCCGCGGCACTGGGCGTGCGAGTCGGACTTACGCGGCTGCTGGTGATTCTCGGCGCGGTCGGCATGATCGCCACCACGACCGCCACGACCGGTCCCATTGCCTTTGTCGCGTTCCTTTCAGGGCCGATCGCCGCACGGATCGTAGGACCGAGCGGTTCAATCCTGATCCCTTCGGCGCTGATAGGTGCTTCGCTGGTGCTGATCGGCGATTACGTGGGTCAGTTCGCCCTTACCAGCCGTTATCCCGTCGGTGTTGTGACAGGGGCATTGGGTGCGCCGTTCCTGATCTATCTCATCATCCGTGCGAACCGGACAGGAAGCTCGCTATGACGGTCAATCACCATTTACGTATCCAGGAGCTTTCGGCGGGCTATGGCGACAGGCTGATCATAGAGGCGTTGAATCTGGACCTCGTTTCTGGACGGATCACCGCGATCGTCGGCGCCAATGCCTGCGGAAAATCGACCTTGCTGCGCGTCATGTCGCGACTTATTTCGCCCGCGCAGGGGACCGTGACGCTGGACGGCAAATCCATTCACCGCATGGCGACGCGCGATCTGGCGCGGATCATGGGATTGCTTCCACAGTCACCGATCGCACCGGAGGGAATCACAGTCGCCGATCTTGTCAGCCGCGGTCGCCACCCCCACCATGGCCTGATCTCGCGCTGGAATCGGCAGGACGACGAGGCGGTGGCATCCGCGCTGGAAGCCACGAAGATTACCGGGCTTGCCGATCGCGCCGTGGACGAATTGTCTGGCGGTCAGCGGCAGCGCGTCTGGATCGCAATGACGCTGGCGCAGCAGACAGATCTGCTATTGCTCGACGAACCCACGACCTTCCTGGACGTCGCGCATCAGGTCGAGCTCCTGGACCTGCTCTGCGATCTGAACGCACAGCGTGGCACCACCATCGCCATGGTGCTGCACGATCTCAACCTCGCCGCGCGCTATGCAGATCACCTGGTTGCCATGTCCGAAGGAAGAGTGCACGCGCAGGGAAACCCGGCCAAAGTGCTGACCGAGGAAAATATCCGACAGGTTTTCGGACTTGTCTGTCGGGTCATTTCCGATCCGGTTTCGGGCCGGCCGATGATGCTGCCCATCGGGCGGCACAGGGTCTCGGCATCGGTGGCTGCTGAATAGTTGATCAATACTGTCGCCTTTGTGCAACTGGTATTATAGATGACCACCATGAGCCTCTCCCGACCTTGCATCCCGGTGTGGCTGGTCCTAGGGGTGAGCAAATTCCGACTAAAAAGATAGGGATTCGCATATGGCGGTTCATGCTTCAATTAACCCATGTCGGCTCCGGCTTGGTGCCCTCCTGACCTGCTTCACCGCATTGTCCGCGGTGCCCTTTGGCGCCACCGCGCAAGATGCCTCGGCTCAGGAAAACATGCGCGTCTCACCGATTATCCGGCTTCCCGAAATCACGTTGCAAGCGACCGGCTTTGGAGGCGATGACGACGAGAATTCAGTCGTTGCGCATGAATTATGGGTCGGCGGCAAAATTGCGACCAGCATTCTGGATACCCCGGCCTCGGTATCGGTTATCACGCAGAAAGAAATGGAACGACGCGACGTTCAGACAGTGGAAGATGTCCTGCAATACTCTGCCGGTACCATCAGCGACTACTACGGCACCGACGACCGCAACGATTATTTCCAGATCCGCGGCTTCCAGGCATCAACCTATCGCGACGGGATCACGCTTGGCTCGATGCGCGGCATCCGTGAGGAGCCACTCGCCTATGAACGGGTCGAGGTAATCCGTGGCGCCAACTCGACGCTATTCGGCATCGCCGATCCGGGTGGTTCGATCAATTTCGTGACCAAGCGGCCTCGTGGCGAGCGGTTCTCAGAGGTCTTCGCCACGGCCGGCTCGCAAAGTCGCAAGGAAGTCGGGTTCGATTTCGGCGATACGCTGACCCCGGGTTCGACCTTGTCCTATCGGTTTACCGGCAAGCTGCAGGACAGCGAACGGGAATACGATCATTCGCGGGATGACGAGACATTCCTGATGGGCGGCCTGACCTGGCAGCCGAGCGACGCAACTTCGCTCAACCTGGTTGCCGATTACCTGGAACGAGACGCGACCCCGAACAGTGGCGGTTATCCACGTTACGGTGATTATGATCGAGAGTTGTTCCTGGGCGAGCCCGATTTCAACTACCTGAATGTCGAGCGCAAATCCGTCAGCCTGATCGCCGAGCATGATTTCGGTGGCGGCCTGACCTTGCGGTCCAACCTGCGCTACAGCGACACGGCGGACGATTACGGCTATGTCTATATCAGCGGGGATGACGGCGTGTTCCCTGTCCCGCGGTCCTACATCACCTCGGACAGTCAGGCGGACGAGATCGTCGGTGACGCGATCCTTCAATATGACCGCAGTTTCGGGCAGGTCGACAGCAGCACATTGGCGGGAATCGAATATCGCGATGTGTCGTCGGACCAATCTTCCTATTATGCCGGAGCAGCCCCGATCGACCCGCGCAACCCGATCTACGCCGGAGCGCCCGATAGCCTCACCCAGTATCGGGACCTTCAGCATGACAGCACGACGAAGGCTATCTTTCTGCAGCAGAACCTGTCCTTCAACAACAGGATCATCGCGACTGTGGGTGCCCGGCATGACTGGCTGGATATTCACGAAAATCAAGTGGTCTTCGAAGATGGCATCCCAATTGACCGTATAATTGCCGATGACGATTTCTCCGAGACATCCATCCGCGGTGCGCTGACTTACAAGGTGACCGACGAGGTCTCAACTTACGTGAGCTATGCCGAGTCCGTGGCTCCGCCTTCGCTCGGGGTCGAACCTGAACGTGGCGAGCAATACGAGGTCGGCGTCAAATACGAACCCGCCGGCACCAACGCGCTGATCAGCGCCGCGATCTATGATCTCAGCAAGACGAATATCACTGTGGTTGATCTAGACACCAATGACCGTTCACTGGTCGGCGAGGTGCGAGTGCGGGGCTTGGACCTAGAGGCAAAGGCCGAGATCGCGGATAACATCAGTCTGACGGCGTCCTACTCCTATGCGAAATCCAAGGTGCTGCGGTCGAATCCCGTCCGAGGGATGGATGTCGTCGGCAACGAGCTGGAGACGGTTCCCAGCCATATGGCGTCACTGTGGCTGGACTATACGCTGCCCGGTGCGGGTGATCGCGGCGACATGACCTTCGGCCTGGGCGCCCGCTATACCGGCTCTTATTACTTTGCCACCACCAATGACAACGGTGAGAGTGAAGCATCCGTTTTGCTAGATGCGGCCTACAGCTACGACGTGTCGCAGGACACCGAGCTGGCGATCAATATTCACAACCTGCTGGACGAACAGCATGTTGTTGGCCGTGGATCAGCCGATTACTATAATCCCGGCAGATCAATCTCCGCAACGCTGCGACATAGCTGGTAAAGTAACAACTTCAGCAGGCTCAATCGCCTGCCGAACTCTGAGCGGATTTTCGCGAATTTAACTGAAGGGTCGGAATATGCGGCCATACCGTTTATCGGCGATGTCATTTTGTCGCTGGTCGAAAAATGGGCCCGCTACAGTCAGCTTCAGCATCCCCCAGGGTCAGGCCCCATCGATTTCGGATACCTCTCGTGATTCATCGCCCGCAAAATAGGGCTGTGATATGCCGCCGATGTCGCGCCGCCGCGTTCTGCGCACCGGCATCAAGTGGGTTGGTTGAAGGACAAACATGCAAGCATCCGGTTCGACCCGCCCAAAGCCGACGATGACATGCTGGAGCGCATCAGGGCCGCGCTGGAGGGCATGGAGCCAGCCACGCCAGTCTCTCTGCCCCAGAATATTCCGAAGATAGCCTACTGACGGTCTATCCCGTCCCTGACGCGCATGTCGGGATGCTCTCATGGGGCAAGGAAACCGGCGAGGCCTATGACACGGATATGGCTGTCCGAAAGGTCCAGTCATGGATCGGACAGCTCATATCATCGTCACCGCCCGCCAAGACGGCGGTTATTCTCGACACTGGCGACCTGACGCACAACCAAGACCAGACGAACCAGACCCCGCGCAGCAAGCATGTTCTCGATGTGGATGGGCGGTATTTCAAGGTTCTCGAAGCCAGCATCACTGCGCTGGCGACAGCGATCGATCTCGCCCTTGCCAAGCATGAGCGCGTCAATGTTCGCATTCTTCCCGGCAACCACAATCAGGATGGCTATCTAGCTGTCATGTTCGCGCTGGCTGAGCGGTATCGCAATGAGCCGCGCATCGACGTTCAGAAAGAGCCTGGCGAGTTATTCGTCATGGATTGGGGCAAGGTGCTGCTCGCTGCTCATCACGGCCATGGGGCCAAGGCGCAGCAAATGGTCATGTTCCTTGCTGACCAGTATGCCGAGCAATGGGGGCGGACACGGTTCCGCTACATGTTCAGCGGGCACCTCCACCATCACAAGAGCCAAGAGTTTTCCGGCTGTGTCTGGGAGCAGCTTCGAGCAGTTGCCCCGCGTGACGCCTATGCCGTTGTCCATGCCTATGCAGGGCGGGCTGAAATGCAGGCAATCACCTACAGCAAGGAGCATGGCGAGGTGCAGCGCGTGAAGGTTGCTGCGTAATCTACAATCCCCGAATCCGTTGAATATACGCCACAGCGAAAGTTACCGCTGCCACGCATTTCTCCGCATACACGCTCATTGATACCGGGCTGTAGCTGTATCATGCCGTGATATATTATCGCCGCTCGTTGATGTGCTCCCGCACATGGATGGGCTTCGGCTTCAATTCCCCGTGCCGCATAGCGCCGATCCGTTCGAGATATTCGGCATCTAGCGTTGACCAATCGAACTCATCCTTGAATAAGCCGCAGTGAAAATCGCCCCGCGTGTAAGGCAAGCCGGGGGTTCGGGGGACACTGATTGCTTGGATGCCTAGAGAGGTCATTTTCTCAGCTGCAGACACGATGCCCGCTGCCTTGCATTGTCCGACACGGCCCATATCGCTGATCCAGCGATCGCATCCAGCGCAGCATTGCCCACGCGCCCAATAGTCCCGGTCGCATTGCTCCTGATACCATCGATCAAATTCTTCTCGATCAATCTGTTTGAGCGCTTCGACGGACAATTGCCTCCCGCGCTCGATCTCATCTGGCGTCATCATCCACACTCCCCATACGTCCGTTCCCACTGGCTGCACCAATCCGATGTATCGGCCGATATGCTGTCGAGGTAATCCACCGCCAGACCGATACCGAATATCGCGGCGACGAGAAGGGCGGGCTTCATTGGTCATCCGCCAGCTTGTCCTTGAGGATGGATGGCGGGCGGATAAACCGCTCGTAACACCTCCGTCTCAGGCATTCCTCTTCAAGGCGCTCCATCCCTTGTTTCGCCAATTCAGCGCGGTGCTCGGCCAGCTTCCTGAGTGCGTCAGTCATCCTGCGGCTCCTTGTAGAACGGGTCAATTTCAGTGCCAGCGGGCACAGCTCTGCGCCACCACCATCGAGCGGATTTGCTATGCTTTTCGGCAGGCTCCGATACGAGAACCCGGTGAACGACGCTCATCTCATAGTGTAAGGCATCATCGATATAGGTATCGCCCGGCAACGCCTCGGTTAGAGCGGCGCAGAATATTTGGCCATTCATACGGACGCGCAACGCCATCACTGCGGCTCCTTGCCGGTGGGGTGATACACTGGCAGACCAGCTTTCTTGGCGCGACGAACCGTATCGGCAGTGCCTAGACCGCCCGGAAAGGCGATCACTGCGTCGGGCTTCCCTTCGTCAATCATCCGTTGATTGCGAATCGGTCCAGCTGCTCGGCCATGGGCTTTCCAGTCGGCCGGGAACTCCAGCAGCCCGAACCCGAAGCAATGCGCCCAATCAGCTGCGATAGTGTCTGCGCCTTTGGCCATGCCGCTGACGATTTCAGTTATCTCGGGCGGGCCGAATAAATCTAGGTAACTCCAAAGCGCGGCGCTGTTTGTAAAATCGCGGCCTACGCAAACGATCACACGCATCACGACACCTCACCAAAGAGGGCGGGCGCGATTCGCGCAAGAACAAGCCGTGAATCGCTGTGCCAATTCTGTGCCGCACCGCTATGCGCGTTCTTGCCCCGTTCTGCCACGGCACTTTCAAACGCACTATCCGGTGCGGCTGAATTTTCCTTAATATTCATAATGGTTTGGGTGGCGACCCCGGCAGGATTCGAACCTGCAACCTGCCCCTTAGGAGGGGGCTGCTCTATCCAGTTGAGCCACGGGGCCGTTCAGGGCTGTTTTGGCTGGATTGAATGGAATTGGCAAGGTTGTGGCGAGGATTGATGTCCGCTAACATCCGATTGTCATCCTCATTTCATCGGCTGCACATGAATAATCCTCGTCCCCGTCGCCCACTTACCTTACGAGATGTATCTGAGGCGTCCGGCGTGTCCGAGATGACGGTCAGCCGTGTCTTGCGCAATCGCGGCGATGTGTCCGCTGCGACGCGGGAGAAGGTTCTGACCGCCGCCAAGACCTTGGGATATGTGCCGAACAAGATCGCGGGCGGATTGGCGAGCCAGCGGGTCAACCTGATCGCCGTGGTGATCCCGTCGCTGTCGAACCTGGTCTTTCCGGATGTGTTGGGCGGGATCTCGGCCGAGCTGGACGATACCGGGCTGCAGCCGGTGATCGGGGTAACCAATTACTCCCCCGCGCGGGAGGAGATGGTGCTTTACGACATGCTGTCATGGCGGCCATCGGGCGTCATTCTTGCGGGCGTGGAGCATAGCAAGGCGTCGCGGGCGATGCTGGCGAATTCAGGTATTCCCGTGGTTGAGATCATGGATACCGATGGCGAAGGCATTGATACGCTTGTCGGAATCTCGCATATCCGGGCAGGCCGCGAAATGGCGGAGCGGATCCTGAAAGCGGGATACCGGCGGATCGGATTCGTTGGCACCCATATGCCCGAGGATCACCGCGCCCGCAAAAGGATGGACGGGTTCGAGCAGGGACTGGCCGCAGCCGGGGTGCAGCTTGAAGGGCGCGAATATTACCAGGGCGGGTCGTCGCTGCTGAAGGGGCGCGAATTGACAGAGCGTATCCTTACCCGCGCCCCGGACCTGGATTTTCTCTATTTTTCCAATGATATGATCGGGGCGGGTGGGCTGCTTCACTGCCTGGACAAGGGCTATGACATCCCCAACAGGCTTGGGCTTGCGGGCTTCAACGGGGTCGATCTTCTGGACGGGCTGCCGGTGCGGCTGACCACCACCGATGCGCGGCGGGTCGAGATCGGGCGGCGGGCCGCAAGGCTGGTTGCGGGCAAGGAAATGCCGCCGGAGAGCCGGGTGATCCAGATGACGCCTACCTTCATGCCTGGCGACACGATCCGGGAAATCGGCTCCTGACAAACCCGGGAAGACGTTGCGCAACGCATGCGTACGTTGCATCTGTCACCATGCGCAACAGGCAGCCGTTTCGCCCAGAAAATGCTGGGAATCTGGCTGTGACATTCGTACACCAGCTGTGCACAATGCGTACACAACCTGTACACAGGCAGCGTACGCTACCGGGTGATGTCGGGTCACCGGGAAAGCTACCGTCAATCTTTCCGAATGTTCGCCACCTGACATATGATACCCGATGAAAACAGGGTATGGACACGGACCCAGTGTCCTTGAGCGAAATTTTCAGATGACGGCGTCGAGTCCTTAGCGGGTTTTCGATCAATCTAGTGGAGTAATGGCTTCTTCGGGAAACTTCATTCCGGAGAAGCTAGGAAAGGCTCTTTTAAGAGTTGCCACCTCCTGAGGCGTACCCACGCCTACCAAATACCATTTATTTTTGCCTCGAAGAGCCAAGAGCGTTGATTCCACCCGAAACCTCATGGGGCCATCGACATCCATCAGTTCGTCGAAGTCACCTTCATCTAAGCTTACCTCAAATATGGTCTCGCTTGGGAGAAGTGCGAAATGGGTGCCATCGCGAAGCGTTCGGACGCGGACAGCATTCATATCAATTGATGAAGATCTTTGCACGTTCTCCGCAGACAAGACACCTTCTAGTTCCCGGCGAACAGTTGTCTCATCAGTTCCAAATTCCGTGGCGATCTGGGTGACGATTTCTGGTGGAGCAGAAATGTTGACGAGTGTCTTGGTGTCTTTGCTTTCTACCGCCATCAGAAAATTCTGAACCGTATTTTCGAGTGCTGAGATTCCTTCCTGTGCAATTATACTCTTTTCATCAGCAGCAGCATATGCAGCAGACGTGACGATAAACATAATTGCCGCCAAAGCTTTCAAATGATCACCATCAAAAATGTGGTCACTGTTGCGTCAATCATATCACGAAAGCCAATGACCGCAATTGTCCCGCATTGCCGCCGTTCGTGCCAGATGGGGTCTGTCTGCCCTGACAACAAAGGTCAGATGTCAGCGTCGAGCCCATCGCTGCCCTCACAGTGACATCCGCAGTTGGCGTGCTATAGTTGCATTTAATCCCTTTCAGAGGAGGTGCCTATGGGCGTGACCTTTCCAAATGAAAGTGCAGAGTATCGCGCCGCTCGCGAGAAGCTGTTGCAGCGAGAGGGCGCACTCAGGCGCGAGATGGAGGCAGTGGCTGCGGAAATCCGATCTCTCCCGCCGGGCGGAATCGTTCCCGAGGATTACGAATTTGACCATATTGACCCGGAAGGCGTGTCAGCAAAAGTACGGCTCTCTGAATTGTTCCAGCCCGGCACCGATAGCTTGATCCTCTATCATTTCATGTTCCCCCGGCACTGCGGTGATGATCGACAAGGTCCGAGCAGTGGACCCGCGGCAGAGCTACCGCTTGAAGAGGGGCCATGCCCTTCATGCACTGCTCTGCTGGACAACTGGGAGGGAGCGGTGCCACATGTTGAGGGGCTGGGAGCAAACATCGCGGCTGTGGCAAAGGCGCCGATCGAACAGGTCGCGGCCTTCGCAGCGCATCGGGGTTGGCGCAATCTGAAGCTTCTATCTGCCGCCAACAACAGCTTCAAGCGTGACTATCACGGCGAGGATGCGGAGGGACAGCAGTTGCCGATCCTTACAGTATTCCACAAAGGTTCTGACGGGAGCATTCGACTGAGTTGGGCCTCTGAAATGTTATTCTTACCATCAGAACCGGGGCAGGACCCACGGCATGTCGGCACGGTCGAGCCGATGTGGACACTTTTGGACCTTACTCCCAGAGGGCGACCGAACGCCGAGGAGCAGATCGAATATTAACGCTGCGACCAGGTGCGCTGGTTTGCCCGGAGGGGTGTGTCATGTCATTATGTGAACGGGAACACCGAAGAAACACGGCAATGTCCGGTTTGTCCGCATTGCCGCCCCTCGCTCCCTCGTCCGAAGAGCCGAGGGACACCTGAGGCAGACTGGGAACCTTCGTCAGATGGCGAACACCAAGCCGAGGTTAACACAAAGCGGATGGCTGGATGGCGTGGGTGCACAAGAGGCAAGTTCTTCTTGTTCCGTCCAAGCCCGAGACCTCGGCTCTCGCGGGTGCCTTATCTCGTCCGCACGACCTCTTTTCCGGCCGGGCTATCGCGCGTATTGTCACCAAGCTCCGAGCGTGTGGTGCCTCTCGCGTTCCAGGTCGATCGGCGAGGCGGCCGCGGCGATATCTTCCGGGGCAGAAAAGCCTGTCAGGCCGGTGCGGCCGAGGAAATCGGCATTTGCGAACTGGCAGTCCCCATCAGAGAACTGGGCGAGAGAGGCCGCGTCCTGCCTGTCGATGAACGTGACCTTCGGAATCCGTTCGATGAAGGTTGCCAGAATGTCGTCGCCCTGGGCCATGTCCAGATAGACCTCTTCCGGGCGCGTGGCATCGACATTGATCTGCTTGTAATCGTTCATCCGGCGCATGCAGTCAGGGTCC
Source organism: Paracoccus saliphilus (assembly GCF_028553805.1). Taxonomy (NCBI): domain Bacteria; kingdom Pseudomonadati; phylum Pseudomonadota; class Alphaproteobacteria; order Rhodobacterales; family Paracoccaceae; genus Paracoccus; species Paracoccus saliphilus. Next base: position 4,043,953 of record NZ_CP067140.1, read on the forward strand.
AGGATCGTGATCTCGCCATTCCATCCGAAGGCCACCGTGCGGGGACGTTTCCCATAGGCCACATCATTGTCGAGAAATTCGAAATGCACCTTCGGATCTTCCTTGCTCACCCATGTGAGAAAGAGTTCGGGCATGCCCGTATAAGCCTCGACATTATGAAAGAGCAGGTCGTCGACCGCCTTGTAGCGGCCAGTCTCGCGCCCCCTTGTCCAGGCGCGTTCGACGGTCTCGGTCGGTGACGTGATGATGAAGAATATGAAGACGGTGTGACCGAAGCGGCTGAGAAGGCGTCCATCCGTCTGTTGATTGGTCGACAATCTGAAGCTGTCAAAGCGGAAACGGTCGATCAGCAGATGCGGCATTTGCGCATTGGATGCCTTTTCTTCCATATAGGCGTCCAGCTTCTTGTCGATGATTTCCAGCTCGTGCCCGGTCATCATGGCGGCGTATTTGAAATTCTCGCCAAGGCTGTCGTAATCCAACAGGAACTTGCGCCAGTAGTCGGGGCTGACGAGGGCGAAATCGGTCCAGTCCACCCCCAGTCTTTCGGCAAGTTCCAGTTGCAGCGGGCGGATGGTGCTCTTGCCGGCGGCTGAGGCGCCCTTGACATTCATGACGAATGGGCGCGACTGATAGGGCAGGAGGCGGTATCCTTCCTGCTCCACCGCCTTGAGGAATATCGGTTCGATCAGCGAACTGATCAGGCGGCTGCCGAACGAGTTGCAGACCAGGTTCGACGCGTGGGTGACCACAAGGTCCTTGTCGGCCATGAGGCGGCCGCGCTGTCCGACGATACCGCCGACGACTGTCAGCAGCGCCTGGATGCAGGCATGTTCGAACGGGTCGTCGATCTGGTCGAGGCCGTCCCGCCATTCGGAAAGTGCGACCAGTTCCGGGTAGAACGGTTCTTTTGCAGGCTGCGGCTTCTTTTTTCCGAAAAGTTTTTCCAAAAACCCGGTTTTCGCCGCGATTTCCCGGGGGGCGAGCCGCTGGAATATATCGCGATCGAGGCGCTCTGCGAGGTTTTTCTCGACCCTGGAGCGAAGCTCGGAGAACTCGCTTTGCAGCGCTGGCATTTCGGGGTGGACCCAGCCATCGAGGATGCGGCTGGCCATGTTACGCAGATTGATCCCCAGATCCTCGTAGTTCGGGCCGTCCGGCACAAAGAGTTCCGTCGTCACGCGGATCAGCACATCATGGATCGCCAGTCGTTCGGGTTTGAAGGCAATCATGTCCTCGGGCCTCAGCCCGCAGAATTCGGCGGCCTGCTTGGCCTCGCGATATCGGGTTTCCGAGTTTTCCGGGCGATAGAGCGTGACCTCGGGCAGAAGTTCCGAGGGAAGTTCTGATTTCAGTCCGGGGTTCCAGGCGTCGAAGCGGATCTCGGGTTTCGACATCGTTCACCACCTTTCGATGCGGCTGTTAGTGGGTCGATTTGTCCGGTGAGTTCGGGCCCTGATGGCGTTGGCCAGTTCGGTGGGCCGCGATTTCATGCGGCCCACCGGGAAGTGGGAGAACTGCTTCTATTCGGCAGCCAGCTTGGCAGGGTCGCCAAGCGCACCGCTGTTTTGCAGTGCCATCACGGATTCGTCGTCCATCGCCAGCACGTCACGAAGGATCAGGTCCGTATGCTCGCCCAGCAGCGGGGAGCGGGTGACCTCGGTGGGGCTGTCCGACAGCTTGATCGGGTTGCCGACCGACAGGTAGGATCCCCGGACGGGATGGTCGACTTCGACAATCGTACCGGTTGCCCGCAGCGACTCATCGGCGGCCAGTTCCTTCATCGACAGGATCGGACCACAGGGGATGTCGCGCGCATTCAGGATATCCATCACCTCGAACTTGTCGCGGGTCTGGGTCCAGTCCTCGATGCGACCGAACACCTGGTTGAGGCGCGGCAGTCGGGCGTCGGGCGTTGCGTAATCGGGATCGGTTTTCCATTCGGGTGCGCCGATCACGTCGCAGATCGCTTCCCAGACCGGGGCCTGGGTGATGAAGTAGATATAGGCGTTCGGATCGTCCTCCCATCCCTTGCATTTCAGGATGCGGCCGGGTTGCCCACCGCCGGAATCGTTACCGGCGCGCGGGACGGCATCGCCGAATTCGACCCCCTCGCCATATTGGCTGTATTCCTTCATCGGGCCGTGCTGCAGGCGCTGCTGATCGCGCAGCTTGACGCGGCAGAGGTTCAGAACGCCGTCCTGCATCGCCGCCGAAACCTTCTGGCCCTTGCCGGTGCGCGTGCGCTGGAACAATGCGGTCACGATGCCGAGGCAAAGATGCAGCCCGGTTCCAGAATCGCCGATCTGCGCACCGGTTACCAGCGGCAGGCCGTCACGGAAGCCGGTGGTCGAGGCCGCACCGCCGGTGCATTGCGCGACATTCTCGTAGACCTTGCAATCCTGATACGGCCCCGGACCGAAGCCCTTGATCGAGGCCACGATCATGGCGGGATTGATTTCCTGAATGCGTTCCCAGGTAAAGCCCATGCGATCCAGCGCGCCCGGTGCGAAATTCTCGACCATCACGTCGCATTTCCGGATCAGGTCCTCGAGGACCTTCTTTCCGCTCTCGTTCTTGGTGTTGAGCGTGATCGAGCGCTTGTTGTGGTTGAGCATGGTGAAATACAGGCTGTCCGCATCGGGAAGATCCCGCAGCTGACCGCGCGTAATGTCCCCGACGCCGGGGCGCTCGACCTTGATCACATCAGCGCCGAACCATGCAAGCAACTGAGTGCAGGTCGGGCCCGACTGGACATGGGTGAAATCGAGGATACGGACTCCTTCGAGGGCTTTCATTTCTTGCCTCCTGCTTTTTTTCCAACCGTGCTTTGCGGATTGAGATTGCCGATGCGGCCACTTTCGGTTCCGGCTGCCGGATCGATTGCGGCATTGATGAGCGTGGGCTTGCCGGAGTCCATCGCTTCGGACACTGCCTTGTAAAGCTCGTCAGGTGTAGTCGCATGTACGCCGACCCCACCGAACGCTTCCATCATGCGATCGTAGCGCGAGTTCTCGACGAAGACGGTGGTGGCGACATCAGGGCCTCCGGTCGGGTTGGTGTCGGTGCCGCGATAGATGCCGTTATTGTTGAAGATCACCACGCAGACCGGCAGGTTATAACGGCAGATGGTTTCCACCTCCATGCCGCAGAACCCGAAGGCCGAGTCGCCCTCGATCGCCAGCACCGGCTTGCCGGTTTCGACCGCTGCCGCGATGGCCGAGCCCATGCCGATGCCCATCACGCCCCAGGTGCCGACATCCAGCCGTTTGCGCGGCTGATACATGTCGATGATGCCACGGGCGAGATCGAGCGTGTTCGCGCCTTCGTTCACGAGCATGGCGTCGGGCCGTTCCTTGATTACCGTGCGCAGCGCACCCAACGCGCCGTGGAAATCCATCGGCGTCGAGTTCTTCTTGAGACGGCCGGCCATCTTGCCGATGTTTTCTTCCTTCTTGGCATTGATGGTGTTCGTCCAGTCCTCGGGCGGCTTTTTCCAGTTGTCGCCCAGCCCGTCGAGCATCGCGGACATGCAGGAACCGATATCTCCCACCACCGGTGCCGCGATTTCGATATTCGAATCCATTTCCTTGGGTTCGATATCGATCTGGATCAGTTTCTTCGAGCCCGGTTCACCCCAGCTCTTGCCTTTGCCATGCGACAGCAACCAGTTGAGGCGCGCACCGACCAGCATCACCACGTCCGAATTTTTCAGGACCGTGGACCGTGCCGCGCCGGCGGATTGCGGATGCGTGTCGGGCAGCAGCCCCTTGGCCATGCTCATCTGCAGGAAGGGAATACCGCTTTTCTCGACGAAATTGCGGATATCCTCGTCGGCCTGCGCATAGGCGGCCCCCTTGCCGAAGATCACCAGCGGACGCTCGGCATTCTTCAACAGGTCCAGGGCGCGATCGATGGCTGAAGGCGCAGGCAATTGTGCCGGAGCCGGGTCAATGACCTTGACGAGCGATTTACGCCCGGCTTCCATTTCCATGACCTGCGGGAACAGCTTGGCAGGCAGGTCAAGGTAAACCCCGCCCGGACGCCCCGAAACGGCGGCACGGATCGCCCGCGCAATGCCAATGCCGATATCTTCGGCATGCAGGATCCGGAATGCGGCCTTGCAAAGCGGTTTTGCAATGGCAAGCTGATCCATCTCTTCGTAATCGCCCTGCTGCAGATCGACGATCTCACGCTCGGACGAGCCGGAAATCAGGATCATCGGGAAGCAGTTCGTGGTGGCATTGGCCAGCGCGGTGAGGCCGTTCAGAAAGCCGGGTGCCGAGACCGTCAGGCAGACGCCGGGCTTCTTGGTCAGAAAACCTGCTACCGAAGCGGCATATCCCGCATGCTGTTCATGCCGGAATGAAATGACGCGCATGCCTTCGGCCTGTGCCATCCGTCCGAAATCGGTGATCGGGATGCCCGGAACGCCATAGATCGTGTTGAGACCGTTGAGTTTGAGTGCGTCGATGACGAGATGAAAACCATCCGTCAATTCCGGCTCCACGTCGGTATTGGACGGTTCTAGTTTTGTGACGACAGTCATTTGGTGTTGCTCCTCCTGTTCAACGATCTTGTCCTCTACCCCTTCGCCGTCGGTCCGTATCGGTTCCACGGCACCGGGCGGTTGCCGTCTTCGGATTCCGATTCGGCAATGGCCGCGGGGCTCTCCTTCACAAACTCTGGCATAACCAATGCCAACAATCAACCGCAACCTGTTCTGTGCTGACTTCTGGGGAATTCAGAGCAAGCCGTTGGCAAGCACAGAAACCGGAAGGAGGGAGGAGGGAGGGTTCCTTCTGGCGCGGCTTGCTCCAAAATGGTTTTGGCCGGACAATTACCCACACCACATAGATCGCCGGCAATCAGCAACAATGCGCCCTGCAACATCGGATAATCCCGTGCATAGATGGAATCGACCGCCAGTTTGCCAATGCCAGAACCGTCTCGGTGACCACAGCATCACCCAGAAGCGAGACCCAGCATGGCCTATGCAGGAGCAAAACCGCTCCTGCAACGCGGGCAGAGGCGAACCGCAGATTCTCATCTTGGATGTCGTGGCGTTCTCAAGTGAGCTGTCGCGCTACAATTGCCCAGCCCGCCCCGATAGGCGTAAATAGCAACCGTGCTCCAGTCGCCGCAGGATAGAAATTCAAAGGTAGGTCAAACTCGCAAAGATATTCGGCGGCATAGGCGAAAACCGTTAAACATGACTCACGACTGACAACTCTTCGACCAACCCCTGCGCTTGCTGAGGATCGCCCCATTGTCCGGGTGTGATGGTGAAGCGGACCGGCAAGCCCAGGGCATCCAAGGCAGCGTGGTCCTTCGTGCCTCCCTGACCTGCCCCTCGAAAAGTCACTACGGCAATCAACCCACCTCAATGGCGCAATTGAAGCAGCCATCAGCACTTCAATCCGGACGATCTGCGTATTCAGACCGTTTCCGGCAAGCGGGAACGGCTAACGGTCGCGTATGATCCTATGCGGAGGCCATTTCGCACGAGGTTTGCAGCGCCCGCCCCTCCGCATCGAAGCAATGAAGGTTCGCCGCATCGAAATCGAGTTGCACCTTCTCTCCGAGTTGCGGCCCCTCCTGCCCTTCCGAAAGCACGAGGAACCTTCCGGCCCCCTCGATCTCCACATGGAGAAGCGATCCGCCGCCGGTATATTCGCTGACCGCAACCTGCCCGCTCAAGGGACCTTCCCCGGGCACGAGCCGCAGATGCTCTGGCCTCAGGCCAATCTGCGCCACGCCTTCCATGGCAATCCCGGCGCGGGCCAGTTCGGGGGCAAGCGCATCGGCGGAGCAGATATTCATCTTCGGGCTGCCGATGAATTGCGCCACGAAGATATTCTCGGGACGGGCGTATAGTTCCTTCGGGCTGCCCACCTGCTCGATCCGGCCATCGCGCAGGACGACGATGCGGTCCGCAAGTGTCATCGCCTCGATCTGGTCATGGGTGACATAGATCATGGTGTTTTCCAGCCGGCGATGCAGGGATGCGATCTCGGCCCGCATATGCACGCGCAGTTCGGCATCCAGATTCGACAGCGGTTCGTCGAACAGGAACACATCCGGATCGCCCACGATGGCCCGCCCGATAGCCACCCGCTGCCGTTGCCCTCCGGAAAGTTCGCGCGGATAGCGATCGAGCAGTTTTTCAAGCTGCAACGTCATGGCCGCCTCATCGACCTTGCGGGCTATGTTGTCGGGCTTTTCCTTGCGCACCTTGAGACCGAAGCCCATGTTCTGCCGCACGGTGAGATGCGGATAAAGCGCATAGGATTGGAACACCATGGCCACCCCGCGCCGCGCCGCCTGCACCTCGTTCATCTGCCGGCCGCCGATCCAGAGCTCACCGCCCGAGATATCCTCGAGTCCGGCGATCATCCGCAACAAGGTTGATTTGCCGCAACCCGATGGGCCGACAAAAACCACGAATTCGCCTTCGGCCACATCTAGATCGATGCCGTGGATCACCTTGGTCTTGCTAAACGCCTTGGTCACGTTTCTGAGTTTCAGACTGCTCATGTTATACCTTTCCGTGCTCCAAGCGGGACATCAGCCCTTCACCCCGGACATTGCGAAGCTTTCGATGATTTGCCGCTGTGCGATCAGATAGACGATCAGGATGGGCACCACGGCCAGGCTGGTGGCGGCCAGTTGCAGGTGCCAGAGTGGCGAACCATAGGGATCCGTGAAGTTCGATAGTGCCAGTGGCAGGGTAAAATTCTCGATACTGGAGAGGAAAACCAGCGGTTCGAGGAAAAGATTCCACGAGAACAGGAAGGTGATGATCGCCACCGCCGCCAGCGCCGGGCGCGACATTGGCAGGGCGATCTTCCACCAGATTCCCAAGCGTGAGAGCCCGTCCATCTTTCCCGCCTCTTCAAGCTCCTTTGGCAGCGAGACGAAATATTGCCGCATCAGAAAGGTCGCCATCACCCCGTGCGGCCCGAAGACCGGCAGCAGGACCAGCGGAATATGCGTATCCATCACCCCGAGCCACTTCATCAGGAAGAAGTTCGGTACGATGGTCACCTCTTCGGGCACCATCAGCGCCGACAACAGGAAAAGCATCAGCAGCCCCGCACCGGCAAAACGCATCCGCGCGAGGGCATACCCCGCAAGCGAGGACAGGATAAGCGTCAGCCCGGTCACCAGAACCGCGATATAGATCGAGTTGAAATACTGTCGCGCGAAGGGCTGATACTCGAAGACCTCAAGGAAGTTGCGCCAGCGCCAGACATCGGGGATGAGACTGGGCTGGCCGAAAATCTCGTTGGCGCTCTTGAAGGCCGAGGAGATCATCCAGAGGAACGGGAAAAGAAACGGCACCGCCACAACCGAGAGCGCCAGCGTCCAGCACAGCTTCTTGACGATGCCGGCCTGTCGTATCGTCAGTTCCATCACGCCGATCCTTTCTGCCGCAACATGATCTGCACCACCGCCAGCACCAGCACGATCGCGAACATGATCATCGCCAGCGCAGAGGCATAGCCGACATTGAAGAACTCGAAAGCCTGCTCATAGATGTAGAAGGCCAGCACCAGCGTGCCGTTCTCGGGGCCGCCACCGGTCATCAGGTAGATATGGTCGAAGACCTTGAACGATCCGATCGTGGTGATCACCATGATGATCAGCGTGCTGGGCGCCAGCAGGGGCCATGTCACCATGCGGAAAATCTGCCAGTTTCCCGCACCTTCCAGCCTCGCGGCCTCTTCGTAGTCGCGAGGGATGGATTGCAGCGCGGCGATATAGAGAATCATGTTCAGCCCGACCATCTTGAGCACGCGGGTGACGATCACCGCCGCCATGGCCCAGTCGGGCTCTCGCAGCCAGTTGGGTCCGTCGATCCCCACCGTGGCCAGCATCTGGTTCACCGCGCCCGCCTCTCCCTGAAGCAGGAATTTCCAGACGATGGCCCATGCCACCGCCGAGGTGACCACGGGCGCAAAGAAGGCCGTGCGGAAGAAGACCACGCCCCGCCCCGGACGGCAAAGCGCAAGGGCAAGGGCGAGGGCGAGGGTCATGTTCAATGGCACCAATCCGGCGGCGAAGATCACCGAGTTACGGATGACATGCCAGAAGTCGGGATTCTGGGTCAGCGCGTCCTGATAATTCGCCGTGCCGATATAGGTCATCTGCTGGCTGAGCAGGTTCCATTCCGACAGCGAATAGATGATGACCGCGATCAGTGGCCCGAGAAAGAAGATCAGGAACCCGATGAGAGTCGGGCTGACGAAAAGCCAGCCTTCGAACATCTCCCTGCGACGAAGGGTCAGCCACGGCGCGCGCGGCGCCGTGGTCCCGGTCCGAATATGGCCCGTCATGCCGCCCCGCTCACAATTGGTCTTCGATCGCGGTGCAAACCGCTTCAAGCGAAGCCTGGACATCGGCATCCGCACGCCAGAGCGCATCCATGCGCGGTTTCATCGCGGCGTAGATCTGGGCATAGCGCGGATGGCTCGGCAGCACGTTCCCTTCCTCGATCGCCTTGCCGACATAGGTCATTTGCTCTCCGGGGATCAGTTCGTTGGCGGCGATGAAGGTATCGCTTTGCAGCACCGAATGACGTGCGGGAGGGAAAAATTCCGCCGTGATCTCGGAATTTTCGGGATTGGTCATATAGGCTACGAATTCCTTGGCTAGTTCCTGTTTCTTGCTCTGGGAAAAGACCACGATCCCGGCCTGCCCGATGATCGGCGAAGCCCCTGCGGGACCTGTCGGCAATGGCGCAATGCCCCATTCGAAATCAGCATCCGCCAGCAGAGAAGCCCGCGAGATCTGGTTCACGGTCATTGCCGAATTGCCCGAAAAGAAATCCCCCTGCTCACCCGGCGGCACGATGGATTTGTCCTCGAAGACCATATCATGCAACTGGGTGATCGCCTCGACGGCTTCCGGTTCGTCGAAACCGCAATCCCCATCGCGCCAAGCATAACCGCCGTGAACCCGGATCGCAGGCATGATCGCGTGCAAAATGCGCGATTCATAGCCTTGGCCGTCCTTGAACTCGAAACCCCATTTACCGGAATTCGCCTCGGCAAGCGTCGCCGCGACCTCACGGAATTTCTCCATGTCCCATTCGCCCTTCCCGGCCAGCTCGGGCGGCGTCTCGAGACCGGCGGCATCGAACATGTCCTTGTTGTAATAGATCATGAATGGCGAGGTAGAGAACGGCACGCCATGAATGGCATCTTCCTCGCTCCAGAGGGCCATCGCTGGTTCGGAGAAATCTTCCAGCTCGTATCCCTCGGCGGCCTCCAGCGCCGGGCGCAAATCCTCGACCACATCCGCCTCGACGAAACCGGGGATCACGTCCTCGAACATCCAGCCCAGGTCGGGCGGATTGCCGCCCGCAAGCTGGAAGGTCAGTTTCTGCGTATAATCCGCCGCGGGAATGGTCTCGAACGAGACCGTCACGTCCGGATGGGTCTCACTGAAGCCCTCGGCGATCTTGTTGAAAATCGCCAGATGGGCGTCATTTCCCGTCCAGAGCGTGAAGCGCAGCTCTTCCGCCGCAAGCGGTGCGGTCATGAACGTCGTGGTCACAAGCGCCGTCGCGGCAAGTCTCCTGGGGTGCATCTGATCTCCTCCCATTCATTCGTTCGGTGTTATCAACCCTGTCCCGGCAGGACCGTGACAGGCGTCGGCAATGCGCCGGCGGTTTCGACATCGAATGCCAATAGCGCACCGGCGAGGGGCTCCCCTGCCGGATCACTGCCTTCCGGCAGGATCGACATGCTGGTGACGCAGATGGTGCGCAGGTCAGGTCCTGCAAAAGTCAGCTTCGTGGGACGGCTGACAGGCAGATCCACGGTGGCGACCACCCGCCCATCAGGAGCCAGGCGGACAAGACGTCCGGCATCGATCTCGGCGAACCAATAGCAGTCCTCCGCATCGATCGCGGCGCCGTCGGCGCGACCCGCCCGGGGTTCGTGGAAAACCCTTCGGTTCGACAATGCGCCAGTCGCGCGATCAAGATCAAATGCCCAGATGACATTCACCTCAGGATGACTGTCCGAAAGGTAAAGCGTGGTCCCGTCCAGCGAAACCGCCAGCCCGTTCTGCGTCCGCAACCCGCCAACCACGGGCGTGGCACCCGCACCATCCAGCCGATAGAGGTGACCTTCCACACCCGAGCCCCTCGGCTCCTCGATCCGCCCAGTCCATAAGCGACCATCCCGATCAGTGCAGCCGTCATTCATGCGCCAGCCCCCTGTCGGCCCCGGGGGCGCGGCAAGCACGGTCAGCCCGCCGCCGTCGTCAAGGCGATACCAACCCGTGCCTGCAGCGACGATCACCTCGCCCGCCATGTCGAGGGCAAGGGCGGCGGGGGGAATGTCAAAGGTCACGCTGCGCGGCTCGCCCCCCTCAAGCGGCGTCCGATGCAGCATGTGGGCAGGGATATCGACCCAGAGCAGCTCCCGGCGCTCGGGATGCCAGATCGGCCCTTCCCCCACCATGTCCGGGCCCCGATGAAGCACCCTGATTTCGGGCGTCAACTTCATCTCCTGCCTTCCGGCAAAGCACCAGGCGCGTCGCCAAGAGTCCAGCCACCATCGACCGGGATCTCTGCCCCGGTGATATAGGACGCGGCCTCCGAGCAGAGCATCAGTACCGGCGGCACACAATCCGCGGGACGTCCCGGCCTGCCCGCCGGGATCTTGGCGTTGACCGCGGCCGTGAAATCGGGATCGGCATATCTCGCGGCATTGCGTTCGGTCTCTATGGCGCCGGGAGCGATAGAGTTCAGCGTCACCCCTGCCCCCGCGACCTCACGCGCAAGGGCACGCAAGGCCGTAAGCTGCGCCGATTTGAGCGAAGCATAGACGATGGTCTCGGCCCGGGGCCGCGCCGCCATGACGCTGCCCACGGCCACCACGCGCCCCCATCCCCGTTCCGTCATACATGGCAGGAATCGTTGGCAAAGTACGAGCAGCGAAGTGAAATTCGCCGCCACATGATCCGCCACCGTGCCGGGCGTGACATCCTGCCAGCCCCCCCGCCGCTCGATTGCCGCATTGGCGATGAGAATATCGATGGGGCCGTTCTCCAGCACCCGGTCGGCCAGCGCCTCTGCCGATCCTGGCAGGGTGAAATCGGCTTCATGCGTCTCGGCATCCGGCAGCGTGTTCCGCACATGATCGGCACCTTCCAGATGATGTATCACCACCTCGGCGCCTTGCGCATGCAGCGCCCGGGCAATTGCACGGCCGATCCCCTGATCCGCCCCGGTCACAAGCGCCCGCCGTCCTTGCAGAGAGCCGATCTCAGGCATCGTTGCCATCCATGTCGCCGGCAACCTCGAAGGAGGCGATATCGGCAGCCTCATAATGCTTGTCGATCATCTCTACCGCCTTCGCGCCATCGCCATCGCGAATCGCGGCAAAGAGATCTTCATGGCGCATGACGGTCGCCTCCCAATCCGTCGGGCTGCGGTTCGAGCGCCGCGAAAACAGTTCCGACACTTCACGCTGGACCGAGCGCATACCTTCGCCCTGCATCCGGATCATCGTGTTGCCCGTGGCCTCGGCCATGCCCAGGTGAAAGGCGATATCAGCCTCGATAAAGATCTCCGGCTTGCCAAGGCCCGCGCGCATTTCCCGCACCGCTTCGCGCATCTCGGCCACGCCTTTCTCTGCGCGCCGCTCCGCCGCGAGCCGGGCGATCCCCGTCTCGAAAAGATGGCGCATCTCGTTGGCTTCGCGCAGCCGCGCCAGGCTCGACCGGACTGCATAGCCATAGATACGGTCCAGCGGCTCTCCGGTAATCGCCGTGGCGCGGGCGACCTTGCCACGCTGCGTCTGGATCAGGCCAACACCCGAAAGCTGACGCAGCGCCTCGCGTGCGATGGGCTTGCTGACGCCAAACTCCCGCGCGATCTCGCCTTCTGACGGCAACTCGTCTCCCGGCGTGATCCGCCCATCGAAAAGCGCCGTCGCGATCGCCTCGGAAACTGCGTCCGCAAGACGCGGCGGAGTCGAAAGCTTGGCGGAAAAAAGCGGCTTGTCAGTCACGTTATCAGGCATGGAATTCCCTCATCTCCGCCATTGGGTAACATGGCATCGCCTACATAGCAACTATGTTTATAGGTTGCTTAGTTGGAAGGATAACGTTACACAATCGGCAATTTCAGGGAGTCAAGGATTTACGCAATGCCAGCGCAGCCATCCGGGAAGCCAGTGACATTCGCTGCCCGCCGGCCCACGGCGCTTACGGCAAATCCGGCAAGGAGGACGGCCATATGACCACCGGCAGCCAACCGGAGATCCGCATCACCGATGTGATCGCCCACCCGCTGACACAGCGGCTACCGCAACCGACCATCACCTCGTGGGGCAGCTATTCCGAAGTTTCGATCGTGCTGGTGGAAATACGCACCGACGCGGGGATCACGGGCATCGGCGAGACATTGGCCCGTTTCGCACCACGCGCCTATGCTGAACTGATAGAGACATCGCTGAAACCCCGACTTATGGGGCAGGCGGCGCAGAATATTGCCGCGCATTGGGCATCCATGCGCCGGGCCCTGTCGGGTCGCACAGGCGGAATGCTGATCGAGGCGATCTCGGGAGTCGATATCGCGCTTTGGGACATCCTAGGCAAGATCGCGGGCCTGCCGATCCACGCATTGCTGGGCGGAGTTGGGCGCGAACGCATCGATGTCTATGCCGCCGCCGTCAACTGGCGCGAAGATTCGCAAATGGAAGAGGAACTCGACGCGCTCATCGCGCAGGGCTTCCGGCAGATCAAGGTCAAGATGGCCCGCCCGGTCAAGGATGCCCGCCGCCGGATCGAACTCATGCGACAGCGGGCCGGCGACGATATCGCGCTCTGCGTCGATGCGAATTGGGCCTATGACCTCGACGAGGCGGTTCAGGTCGGCCAAGCTCTCGCGGATTGCGGTTACGTCTGGTTCGAAGAGCCGCTCGCCCCCGAGAACGAGCAGGGCTACGAGGAATTGCGCCGCCGCTGCGACGTGCCGCTCGCCGCCGGAGAAAGCAATTTCACGATCGATCAGACGAAACGGCTGGTCACGAACCGCACGCTGTCCATCCTGCAACCCGACGTGGCCCGCGCCGGGGGCATCACCGAGACCCGGCGGATGGCCGAACTCGCACAGGCCTTCGATCTTGGCTATGCCCCGCATATCGGTATGTCCGGCATCGTCTGCGAGACCGCTTCGGTACATCTTTCCGCCGCCATGCCCGCCTTTCGCATCATGGAATGCGAAGGCGACCGCAGCCCGTTCAAGACCGAACTGGCCAATCTCGCCCCCGGCTGCATCCGGCAAAAGGATGGCACGCTCGATGTCCCGCAAGGCCCCGGCCTGGGGCTCGAAATCAACTGGGACGCGGTCGCCCGCCTGCGCAGCCCTGAATGACAGACCCCATGGAGACGCATATATGGAGACGCATATGCTGAACGCCCCGCCAACCGACGATCTCGAAGCCGTCCTGCTCAGGGCTATGCGCCTGTCCAACCCGGAGCTCAGCCGGTTCGAGCCGCTGCGGCGCATCATCAGTCATGACGATTTCTCGCGGGGGCATTGTGGCTGGTCGCAACTGGTAGGCAATTACGAGGACACATTGGACAGCATGCTTCCGGGCTATGCACAGCACACCTCAGCGATGCTTTCGACATTGGGCCATTGGGACGCGGGCTCGCATGGCGGAGTCGACAGTTCCTATGCGCTGAAGATCGCCACCCGTCCCCGCCCCGGCGCGCAGAACGTGGCAATCAAGCGGCTGGCCATGCGCGAACGCGGACCGATCCGTTTCGAGGCCTATGTCACCTTCAAGCCCGAGGCGACAGAACTGAAACTGGGCGATACCGATGTGCGATCCTTCGGTTTCCTCTTCGACCTTCAGGGCGGCGACCGCGACCATGGGGTCGAGCGGGTCATGCCGCATATGCGCTTTCTCAATGCCGGAAACGGCGAGCATGTGCAGAAATGGCAGTTCAAGTCGCAGATCTCGGAGATGCGCAAGCTGGGCGACACCGATAAGACGGCGACACATTACCACCTTGCGCCAGACGGATGGGAAGACCTGCCGAACGGCGATCAACGCCTTTGCTACAACGAGATCGCGACCAAGGTGAACTGGAACTACATCCGTTTCGATTTCGACCTCGCCGATATGCGGGCGACAAGCTTTCGCTGCAATGACCGTGAATTCGACATCTCGGGCTTCGAGCCGATGCGCATCCCCGCCATGAAGAACCTGTGGTGCATGCTAAATTTCTGTCTTTTCGCCGAGACGGATGTCGCCAAGCGCGCCTTTCTCTATGTCGATTCAGTTTGCATTTCGGGGGATTTCTGATGCTGCCGGAAAATATCACCGCCATCCTCGCGCGTAACGAGACCTGGACCGGCGAAGCGGCCACCGAACCCTACGAGGCAGGCTGGGCCCGCGAGGCGGTGCTGTTCGTCCGCGCTCTCAAGCCCCCGGTCGGGACACAGCCAGAGGCAGTCATCGAGATCTCTCCCGACGGCATACGCTGGCTCCCTGAAGGCAGCACACTGACGATGCCCGCCGAAAAGGATGGGCTTGCCGTGGCACGAATAGCTCATTTCGGCAATTGGCTCCGCCTTCGAACCCAAATGCCCGATGGCGCCTCGACCAAGGTTCTGGTGACCTTGCACCTTAAGGCCTGACCTGAGCGAGCTCTGTTCAGGATTTGGCTCTCTTGCGACAGTTGCTGATATTCTCGGGAGGAGGGGGGGAGCCCATCGGGGCATGAAACGGGTGTGATCATCTTCCATATTCGCGCGCCACGGATAGCGGTACGATGATAGGATTATCGAAGCCATCGACAGCAATCATCCTACATTCAATTCCGAATACCTGTGCGATGCGCTCCTGCGCCAGTGTCATCGCGATTCAGGCGCGTTGCGACTGTCCGCCCGACAGGCTCCCAATAGGATGATCGGCGAGATGGGTGATCTCGGTAGCGTCGAGTGCTTTATCGAACGCTTTGTGATCTACGGCGAAGGGCCGAAAACCGGTTCCTGGACCGTCAGCGCATCCGGAGTGCTTGGGGATCGCCCGAGCATTGCGATTTCGCGCGCCAGATCATTCTTCAGTCAGGAGGCGACAAGTTTACCTCGATCTCTGCCATGCCGAAACCGACGCCATGCAGCCCCCCGCATCACGCGAAGCATCGTCGATTTTCCGCTGCCATTGGGACCGCAGAAGGCAAGGATCTTGCCCTCGGGCAGTTCCACTGCCATCGGGGGACGGTTACATTATCAAGGCCGTTCAACGAGATACTGTCGCCGGTCTCGGAGTTCTTGCCCGTGCCTTCCTGCAAGGTAAAGGTGCCGCCAAGGCGCAGTCGATCATCCACGGCATCAATGACTGGGCCCTTCACACCTGATAAGCCGTCGTTTCAATTTCTGCCTTCATTGCCTCGATAAAGGCCCGTGTCACCGCCGTAGGTGCCTGACTTGAAGACAGCAGAAACTGCGTGGTGTTGGCAATCTCGGGCTCGAAAGCGCGAGCCACCACCCCGGCCCCCAACTGGTGCACGATCGGAAACGGGTTGACCAGCGACACCCCCAGCCCGGCTCGCACCAATTCGACAATCGATACCGATGTCGCCGCCTCTGCCCGCACCTGCGGGCTTACGCCCGCCCGCTCGAAAACCTTGTCCACGGCCACCCGGTTGGAATGCCGACGGGCGATGCCGATAAAGGCCTCGCCTTCCAGGTCCTCCGGTCGGATCACCGTCTGCGCTGCCAATCGATGCTCTGCCGGCAGGATACAGACCGTACGCGTCTTCAGCAAAGGTTCGCATCGAATGCCGTCATGCGCGGGGATCGTATCGGTCAGCCCAACATCATTGCGGCATTCGGCGATGCTGGTGATCAGGCTATCGCTGGCCAGCACTTCGAAATTGACCGCAACTTGCGGATGCCGCTTGCAAAAATCGGCGATCCGTCCGGGCAGGAACCGGTGGGCAATAGTTGGCGGCGCGGCAATCCGAAGGTGGCCCTGATAGCTTTGCTCTGCGCTGCGAGGCACCGTGATGCGCTCCAGCGCGGCGAATATGGGCGCTAGTTGTTCACTGATGGTCAGCGCCTCTACCAACGGCACCAACCGCCCGCCCTCGCGACCGAAAAGTGGATAGCCAAGGCGCATTTCCAGCTGTGCCAAACGTCGGCTCACCGCTGATTGGGTAATCCCGAGCTCCCGCGCCGCGCTGATTGATGTGCCGGTCTGGATCAGCGCCTGCAGCACCTCCAACTCGCGCAGCGTAACCTTGCGCCGATCTGGTTCTTCGCCATTCATGTCACCCACCAGCCTATGATCAAAATGCATAGATTGTAATGATTGACATTTTGTAAACTCATAATAGCCTGCCTTCCAACCCTGGATCATGCAATCTCGAGAACTTCAGGGAGCCACAACAGGAAGGATCACCCATGAAACTAAGATCAATTTCCCTGCTCGCAGTTTTATTGGCAAGCGGAACCGCCATAAATGCACAGGAATTGTCCATCGGCCTGAAATCCGAAGCCACCTCTATGGATCCGCAGTTTCACCAGCTTTCGACGAATATTCAGGTCGCATTGAATATCTTCGAAGCCCTGACGAAACAGGACGCTGTTCAGAAAGTCAGCCCCGGACTCGCCAGTGAATGGGAGGCCGAGAACGACACGACATGGCGTTTCACTCTGCAAGACGGTGTAAAGTTTCACAACGGTAGCGACTTCACCGCCCGTGACGTGATTTACAGCTTCTGCCGCATTCCGCTGGTTGAAAACTCGCCTTCCCCATACACGATTTATACCAGCGGAATCGCCAACATGACCGCCGAGGGTGACCACACGCTGATCATCGAGACGGAAAAGGCCAACCCGCTGCTCCCCACTGAACTCGCCAGCCTGCCAATCCTGTCTGCCGATGCTCTTGGCGTCGAAGATCAGGTAACATACGCACAGGATGGAAACTGCGAAGGCATGGGCGATGTTCCGCAAGCCCCGGCCTTCAATTCGCCTGACATCGCGGTTGGAACCGGACCGTACAAGCTGGAGAAATACACCCGCGGTGCCGAGATCGTTCTATCGCGCAACGATGAATACTGGGACGGCGCCCCCGATTGGGAAAGCGTCACGCTGCGTCCGATCACCAGCAACGGCCCGCGTGTCGCGGCGCTGCTGGCGGGTGATGTGGACATGATCGAATCGCCGCCGATCCAGGACGTGTCACGTGTTGAAGATGCCGGTTTCAAGATCGTTGACGCCCTTTCCAATCGGATCATCTATTTGCATATGCAACAACTTGAGGATGCCCCCGACATCACCGGCACCGATGGCAAGAACCCCCTGATGGATGCCAAGGTGCGCAAGGCGATTTCGCTGTCGATCAATCGCGAGGCCATCGTTGACCGGATCATGGGCGGCTATGCCGTTGCCGCAGGCGAACTGTTGCCGCCGCCGATGTTCGGTACCACCGAACGCCCGGTGGATTCCTATGATCCGGAAAGGGCCAAGGAACTGCTGGCAGAGGCAGGCTATCCCGACGGGTTCGGGCTCACCCTCGGCACCCCGAATGACCGTTACATCAACGATGAACAGGTCGCGCAGGCCGTGGCCCAGATGCTGGAGCGGATTGGCATCACGACCACGGTCGATGCAATGACAGCCAGCCAGTTCTTCTCGCGCCGGAACAACCTGGAATTCCCGCTTTATATGGCCGGTTGGGGCGCATCGTCAGGCGAGATGTCCAACCCGCTCAAGGCGCTGCTGGCGACCTATGACGAGGAAGCCGGTCTCGGCGGAACCAATGCAGGACGCTACTCCAATCCGGAAATGGACGAGTTGCTGAAGCAGGCAATGTCCACCATTGACGACACCGAGCGTGAAAAGCTGCTGCAAGAGGCCGAAACGCTGGCGCTGGACGATCACGGGCTGATCCCGCTGCATTACGAGCAAACGGTTTGGGCCATGAAGTCCGATCTCAGCTACGAGCCGCGCGTGGATCAGTACACGCTCGCCAGTGAGGTCAAACCGGCTGAGTAATCCGGTGGAGGGGCTGCGGCCCCTCCGATCCAATCTTCTGCGGAGCACCCGATGATCGTCTATCTCATACGCCGTTTCGGCCAGAGCCTGCTTGCCATCGCGGCTATGGCTGTGCTGGTGTTTTTGGGTGTCTACGCCATTGGCAATCCGGTGGATGTACTGATCAACCCCGAAGCCACACAGGCTGAAGTCATCGCCACCACCAAGCGCCTCGGCCTCGACAAGCCGCTCTACGAACAGTTTGGCATTTTCGTGGTCAACATGTTTCAGGGAGATCTGGGCACTTCATTCGTATTTGGCCGTCCGGCGGTGGATGTCATCCTCGACCGGCTACCGGCCACGATGGAACTGGCCATGACCGCGCTGATCCTGTCGGTCGGTATCGGTGTGCCGCTTGGTGTCTGGGCCGGCCTGCGCCCCGACAGTGTTGCCGGACGCACGATCATGGGCGGTTCGATCCTCGGCTTTTCCCTGCCCAACTTCTGGCAAGGGATGCTGCTGATCCTGGTTTTCGCCGTTTTGCTTGGCTGGTTGCCCGCTGGCGGGCGCGGCACGACGACAGAATTCCTGGGCATGCAAGTCAGCTTCCTGACCCTTGACGGGCTGTCACATATGATCCTGCCCGCCGTCAATCTGGCGCTGTTCAAGATGTCGCTGATCATCCGCCTTACCCGCGCCAACACCCGCGAGGTCGTGCATCAGGATTACGTCAAATTCGCCCGCGCCAAGGGCATCTCGTCGCGCCGGGTCGTCATGGTGCATATCCTGAAAAATATCATGATCCCGGTCATTACCATCATCGGACTGGAACTTGGTTCCATGGTGGCTTTCGCGATCGTCACCGAGACCGTCTTTGCCTGGCCCGGCATGGGCAAGCTGCTGATCGATTCGATCAACCTGCTCGACCGGCCAGTGATCGTGGCCTACCTGATGCTGACCGTGCTGATCATCGTCTCGATCAACCTTTTCGTCGATATCCTCTATTCGATCCTCGATCCACGCGTACGCCTGTCGGAGATGAAAGGATGAACATGTCCTCGGATCAGCCTGCTGCCATCCCGGCCAAGATCGACCATCCAGTGAAAAGGGTGTTCAAGGAATTTGTCGAGGACAAGGTCGCCGTGCTTGGCCTCGCCCTGTTCATCCTCGTGGCGATCATCGCTATTGCAGCCCCTTTGCTGGCACCGCAAAACCCGTATGCACTGGCTCAACTGGATATCATGGATGGCGGCCTGCCGCCGGGCGAGCAGAGCTTCGGGACCGGCATGACCTATTGGCTCGGCACCGATACACAGGGGCGCGACATGCTGTCGGCCATCATGTACGGGCTGCGCATCAGCCTGTTGGTGGCCTTTGTCTCTCTCGGTATCGCCATCAGTATCGGCGTGATCGTCGGTGTCGCCGCCGCCTATTTCGGCGGCCGTTTCGATGCTTTCGTCATGCGCATCGTAGATCTGCAACTCTCCTTTCCGGCGATCCTGATCGCGCTGATCCTGCTGGCCCTGTTCGGACGCGGCGTGGACAAGGTCATCCTAGCACTAGTGATCGTGCAATGGGCCTATTACGCCCGCACCGTACGCAGTTCCGCCATTGTCGAGCGACGCAAGGATTACATCGATGCCGCGCGCTGCCTCGCACTGTCGCATCGCCGCATCATGTTTCGACATTTGCTACCGAATTGCGTGCCGCCGCTGATCGTGGTCGCCACAGTACAGATTGCCCAAGCCATCGCGCTGGAAGCCACACTGTCGTTCCTCGGTGTCGGCGTCCCGATCACCGAACCCTCTCTCGGCCTGCTGATCGCCAACGGGTATGATTTCCTGCTGTCTGGGCGCTACTGGATCAGCCTTTTCCCCGGAATTGCGCTGGTTCTCACCATCATCGGCCTTAACCTGGTCGGCGACCGGCTGCGTGATGTCCTCAACCCGAGGCTGCAAAAATGAGCAAGCTCCTGGAAATCACCGATCTCAGCACACATTTCTTCACCCGCGACGGGGTCGCCAAGGCCATCGACGGCGTCAGCCTGTCGGTGGATCGCGGTGAAATCCTTGGCCTCGTGGGTGAATCCGGCTCGGGCAAATCCGTGACCGGTTTTTCCATCCTCGGCCTGGTCGATCCGCCGGGCCGCATCGTCTCGGGGCAGGTCCTGTTCGACGGACGGGACCTCGTCAAAGGCGGCGAACCCCTCATGCGGCAGTTACGTGGCAGGCGCATCGCGATGATCTTTCAGGATCCGATGATGACCCTCAATCCGGTGCTGCGCATCGACACCCAGATGGTCGAAACCGTCCTGGCGCATGAGAATGTCTCGCGCCGAGTGGCGCTGGAACGGTCCCGCGAGGCACTGACCGCCGTCGGCATCTCTGCCCCCGATGAACGGCTGCAAAGTTATCCGCACCAGTTCTCGGGCGGGATGCGCCAGCGCGTCGCGATTGCCATTGCGCTACTGCACAAGCCCGATCTCATCATCGCCGACGAACCCACGACCGCGCTGGATGTCACCATTCAGGCGCAGATACTGGCCGAGGTGCAGCAGCTCTGCGCCAATTCCGGCACCGCCCTGATCTGGATCACCCATGATCTGGCGGTGGTCTCGGGCCTCGCTGACCGTCTGGCAGTGATGTATGCTGGACGCATCATCGAGGAAGGCCCGACCGCCAGCCTGATCTCCACCCCAATGCATCCCTATACCAAAGGGCTGATCGAAAGCGTGCCGAAGGGCAAACAGCACGGCACCCTGCTGACACAGATCAAGGGCATGACGCCCTCTTTGCTCAAACTACCCTCTGGCTGCAAGTTCAACCCGCGCTGCCCCCGTGCCGATACCGCTTGCCAGACCGAACCCGGGCTCGACCCGGTCATCGGGACCGACAGGCATGTGCGCTGTATCCATCCCCATGCGGAGGTCAGCGCATGACCCAAACACCGATCATCGCACTTGACGGGCTTTCCAAACGCTTCACCAAAGAGCTGGACATGGCCGAGAAAACCGCCCGCATGCTCGGCTCATCGATCGCGCCTCAAACCGTCCATGCGGTCGATAACGTCAGTTTCCAGATCAGTACTGGCGAGGTGATGGGGCTGGTCGGCGAATCCGGCTGCGGCAAATCCACCCTCGGCCGCATGGTCGCCGGCCTGCTGACACCTTCCGAGGGCCGCATCCTGTTCCGCGGCAAGGATGTCGCGGAAATGACGGGCGCCGAGGCCCGCGCGGCCGCGCTCGACATCCAGATGGTATTTCAGGATCCGATGTCCTCGCTCAACCCACGCCTGCGCGTGCGTGACATCATCGGCGAAGCGCCGCGCGTCCACGGCATCACCACGCGCCGCGAAACGGCAGCCTATGTCGAGGACATCCTCGGGCAGGTTGGGCTTGATCCCGCGATGGGTAAGCGTTACCCGCACCAATTTTCCGGCGGCCAGCGAGCCCGAGTCGGCATCGCCCGCGCACTTGCGGTGAAGCCGGATTTCCTCGTCTGTGACGAGTCCGTCGCCGCTCTCGATGTGTCGATCCAGGCGCAGGTGCTGAACCTTTTTGTCAAACTGCGCTCGGAATTCGACCTGACCTATCTCTTCATCAGCCACGATCTGGGCGTGGTCGAGCATATATCGGACCGGATCGCGGTGATGTATCTGGGGCGGCTGATTGAACTGGGCGATGCGCAGGACCTGATCGCACGTCCCAACCATCCCTACACACAAGCGCTGGTATCGGAGATCCCGACATTCGAGACCGGCAAGAAAACCTATTCGGCGATCAAGGGAGAAATTCCCTCACCGCTAAACCCGCCTCGAGGCTGCCATTTCCACCCGCGCTGCCCCCATGCCCATGCCCGATGCCGCGAAGAGGTCCCGGCCCTCAAGGAGGTTGCCCCCGGTCGCCTCTCGGCCTGCCACCTCAACGATGCGGCCTGATACGAAAGAAAGAAAACCATGACTTCCCTGAACAATGAAAACCCGATCTGGTCCCATGTCGATGCCAAGCGCGAGGCGTTTATCGGTCTTGCGAATGCCGTATTCGACACGCCCGAGATCGCATATACCGAAACCCGTTCCTGCGCCGCACATAAGGACATGCTGCGCCAGCAGGGCTTTCGCGTCCAGGAAAACGTCGCAGGAATCCCGACAGCCGTGATCGGCGAGGCCGGTAACGAAGGGCCGGTGATCGCGATTCTGGGCGAGTATGACGCCCTGCCCGGCCTCAGCCAGGAACCGGGCATCGCCGAGCCCAGAATGATCGACGACAGTGGCTTTGGGCATGGTTGTGGCCATAACCTGCTCGGTTCGGCGGCAATGCAGGCCGCCACCGCGGTCAAGGACTGGCTTGAGGCCGAAGGGATCAAGGGCCGCATCCGCTATTACGGCTGTCCGGCCGAGGAAGGCGGCGCCGCCAAGACCTACATGGTCCGCGACGGGCTGTTTGACGATGTCGATATCGCCATCAGCTGGCACCCGGCCAGTTACAACTGCGTCGATGATGCACATTCCCTGGCCAATACCCGCATCGACTACACCTTCACCGGCAAGGCAGCGCACGCCGCTGGCGCACCTCATCTGGGTCGCTCGGCGCTGGATGCGGTGGAGTTGATGAATATCGGCGTCAACTACATGCGCGAACATATGCCCGATGCCGCTCGCGTGCATTATGCGTATCTCGATGCCGGCGGAATTGCTCCGAATGTCGTGCAATCCAAGGCCACGGTCAGACAACTGATCCGCAGCCCCGATCTCGAAGGCCTGAAGGATCTGGTGGAGCGCGTGAACAATATCGCCCAGGGTGCCGCCCTGATGAGCGGCACAGAGGTCAGTTTCAAGGTCTTTTCCGCTGTCTCCAACCTGATCAGCAATCACCCGTTGAAAGAGGCCATGCAGGCCGAGTTCGACCGGCTCGGCCCGGTGCCCTTCGACGCCGAAGATGTCGAATACGCCAGGGAAATCCGCAAAACCCTCTCACGGCCCGATATCGCCGCCGCCTTCGCGCAAATTTCCCGAAAGCCGGATTACGATCTGCCGCTTTGCGATTTTGTTGCGCCACTGGACCGAGCCCAGGCAGCGGCGATGGGATCAACCGATCTGGGCGATGTCAGCTGGGCGGTGCCGCTTGTGCAGGCCCGCGTCGCCACCTGCGCCCTTGGCACACCGCTGCATACATGGCAGCAAACGGCACAGGGGAAATCGCCTGCGGCCCATAAGGGCATGATCCACGCCGCCAAGGTAATGGCCGCTACCGCCTGCACCGTTTTGCGCAACGACACCCTGCGCGCTGCCGCAATCAAAGCACATCACGAGCATCTGGCCGAATTCCCTTATTCTTGCCCGATCCCGCCCGAGGTTACCCCACCAATCGCTGCAGAGTGATGGGACACGGTCTCTATGGAGCGCATTGTATTAGATGCCATTATGGACCTGCAGGCACACCGGAACCGCCAGACCGTGTCGTGGCTGACGTCCACACTGCGCTCAGCTGGCATTCGAACAGGGTTTCGACGTCCATGCCGGACTTCAGCACCAGTATGGATTCTGAAGCACAGATACGTCCCAACGGGAATCCAAAATCAATTCAGCGAGAACCGGATACGCTCTAGTTGGCAGTTTCCGCGAAGCACGCCGCAACGGTTCGAGGATGGTCCTGACGAAACCATGCTGACCGCCCTCGATCCGTGCCATGGGACGGAATGAACCCAGTTCGAAGAACTAGGGTCAGAATGCATTGATTTTCACTGCGCTGCATGATTCACGGCTCGAAAAACGGAGCGGTGACATGAGCGACCTGTATTGGCTGACCGACGAGCAGATGGCCAAGCTTGCGCCTTTCTTCCCGAAGTCGCACGGCAAGCCTCGGGTTGATGGCAAGCGCGTCTTAAGCGGCATTATCTTCATCAATCGCAATGGTTTGCGATGGCGGGACGCCCCCGAAGCCTACGGTCCGCACATATGAGGGGGACCGTGGCCCCCGGTGGGGCCGCGAAAGCCCCCGATTGGCTCTACAGCCGATGGAAGCGTTGGAGCGAGAAAGGCATCTTCGCGCGCATGATCTCGGGTCTCGCCGCCGAGCACGCCGAAGAGAAGACCGTGATGATCGATGTGAGCAGGCGAACGCCATGCGTTCGAGTGAACCTGTGCAAGTACCTGAAGGCTCATCGAACGGCGACCGGCATGGCCGTCAAAAAGGGGGCGTGGTCGTCTGATCGGTCGAACCAAAGGCGGCATGAACACGAAACTGCACGCCATCTGCGAGAGCCAGGGGCGCCCGCTCGACCTGTTCGTCACCGACGGTCAGGTCAGTGACTACATCGGTGCGCGGGCACTGCTCAGCAGCCTGCCGAATGTCGAATGGCTGCTCGGGGATCGCGGCTACGACGCCGACTGGTTTCGAGAAGCCTTGAAAGACAGAGGGATACGCGCCTGCATCCCTGGCCGAAAACAACGCAAGACAACCGTCAAATACGATAAGCGACGCTACAAGCGGCGCAACCGGATCGAGATCATGTTTGGCAGGCTCAAGGGCTGGAGGCGCGTGGCGACCCGCTACGACCGCTGTCCCAAGGTCTTCCTCTCAGCCATCGCCCTCGCAGCAACCGTCATCTTCTGGTTATGAATCCTGACCCTAGCACTACTTTGGCAGATTTTTGCTGATACGACAATCTCCGGATTCACGGGAGGTGTTTTGGGTGATTCATAGGGAGCCAGCTTTGAGGGAGGCTGGCGGATTATGGAGAACTGGCGGGACGATCTGGAGACATGGCTGGCACCGTTTATTGCGGGGCTTGGGCACAAGACGCGGGGGCGGATGTGTCCGGCCTATGTTGCCGGGTTGATCGGCCCGGGTGATCGCAAGAGCGTGCAGCCGATGGCCGAGCGGGACAGGGCGGTCAGCTATGACCAACTGCATCATTTCATCGCCGACGGGGTCTGGGACAGCGCGCCGCTGGAAGCGGCCTTGCTGGCCGAGGCCGACAGGCTGGTTGGCGGCGCGGAGGCCTTTCTGGTCATCGATGATACCTGTCTGCCGAAGAAGGGCGAACGCTCGGTTGGGGTTGCGCCACAATATGCCTCCTCGCTGGGCAAGACCGCGAATTGCCAGTCGCTGGTCTCGGTAACACTGGCGTCGCGCGAGGTGCCGGTGGCGGTGGGGTTGCGGCTGTTTCTACCGGAAGTCTGGACCGACGATCCCGACCGCATGGCCCGAGCCCGGGTGCCGGAATATCGGCGAGCGGCCCTGAGTAAACCTGAGATTGCCATCGAGGAGATTGACCGGGTGAGGGATGCGGGCGTCCGCTTCGGCTGTGTGCTGGCCGATGCGGGTTACGGATCGGGCGGGCCTTTCCGCCAGTCTCTGAGCGAGCGCGGCCTTGCATGGGCGGTCGGCCTGTCGCGGCGCCAGAACGTCTATCCGGCGGATGTCGGGCTGGTCTTTCCCGAGGTGGGACGCGGTCGCCGCCGCAAATATCACCTCCCCGACCGCGTGGCCGTTTCCGCTGAACAGATGCTGAAGGACGAGAAATGGCGGAAGGTCAGCTGGAGGCGTGGGACCAAAGGCAGGTTGAATTGCCAGTTCGCCGCAATCCGTGTCCGCATCGCCGATGGCTATCGGCATCGCATGGCGGATGGCCGTGTGCAGGCTATGCCTGGTGACGAGGAGGTTTGGCTGATCGGTGAACGCCGTGCGACCGGCGAACGGAAATATTACGCCTCGAACCTGCCAGCCGACACCTGCCTCAAGACGCTCGCCGCTACCGTCAAGGCCCGATGGATCTGCGAACAGGCGCATCAACAACTCAAGGAAGAGCTTGGTCTCGATCATTTCGAGGGGCGGTCCTGGACGGGTCTTCACCGACACGCACTGATGACGATGATCGCCTACGCCTTCCTCCAATCCCGCCGCCTCAAGGCTGCGGGACGGGGGAAAAAGAGTCCCGGGACCACCCCCACAACCAACCATGCCAGCCGTCAGGCAAGCAATCCTCGATATCCTGGAGCGTCCACCGCCTATTCGATGCCCTCATTGCGAAAGGCGTATCGCAGCGGGTGAGAAAAATCTGCCAAAGTAGTGCTAGCGCATATAATCGAAACGACGAAACCATCGTTGCAGCATCACTGAAGTACTATCAGCGCGGCAACCCGAACCCGCGGCGGATCACATATCTCTATTGGATCAAGCAGCAACCACGGTAAGTTGAGTGAACTGACCGGTCTACCAATCAATTCAACGGAATTCTTACGAAATCTTGTATTCACTCATGCGCAAGGAGCGTGCCTTATGGTCAATGGGCGTCAAACATAGGAATCGAATATACGTTGAAGGAGACAATCGGAGATGATGAATCCAAAGCCTTGGCTGACCCATTCCATGCTGTGGAGACGCTAGAGAAGAAGGGCACAACAAGTTGGCGCTACGTGCAGTTGACTACTCCCTGACCGGATTATGCAGGGTTGTGTCGCAGATTTCGGCTCTGCCCCAACGAGGCTATAAGTGCAGATTGCACTGAGCAGAGAAGCGAGGACTTGGGATGGCGATATCGTTCAAGGGCCCACAGTACCAAAAGAGCGTAATCTTGTTCGCCATCTTCTTCTACCTTCGTTATCTGGTCTCATACCGTGATCTTGAGGAGATCATGGCCGAACGCGGCGTGAAGGTTGACCATGCCACCCTGAACCGCTGGGTGGTGAAATATGCGCCGCTGCTTGCCGGTCGTGCCCAAGTCTCCAAACGGGTGACGGCCAAGTCGTGGCGGGCTAACGAAACCTATATCAAGGTTCGTGGCAAATGGACTTATCCCTATCGCGCCATTGATCGTGACCGGCAAACGCTGGATTTCATGCTGTCGGAACGCCGACACCTGCCTGCTGCGCGCCGTATTTTTTTCAGAAAGGCCATCGCCAGCAACGGCCCTCCGGACCGGGTGGTGATCGACAAGAGTGGCGCCAACCTGGCCGGCTTACAAGCGGTCAATGTCATCCTGAAGTTCACCGGCGACGGCCCGATGATGGGCTTCAAGGCGTTCCATTCTGCCGTAGCGACGTTGGCCGGAATCGAGACTGCCCATATGATCCGCAAGGGGCAGTCTGCCAACGAGAACCGTTCGCCCTTCCAGGTCTTCGCCCGCCTAGCGGGCTAGTTCGGTCCGAAAGCCCACGATCCACACCAAAGTCGAACTTTGCAACAGTACCATTTGCTCGACAGCGACAGATCTGCTTGCCGCAACCCCCAGCATCAATGCTCATAGCTTGCCATTTCCGATCAGGGGGGATCGACGGCCGATCCGATCAGATACGCCCTTCGCGACGCATCTTCTTGCGATCCCGCGCCTTGTATAGCGCCATGAAGAGAGGCATGAACCACGGTTTGCCACGATAAAACGGGATAGAGGCTGGCGCCCGAAAATCGAAAGCCGACGGATTGTCCTGTTCCTTGCCAAGCAGTTTCAACGCCGCCCACCGCCCGATCCACGGTGCCCAAACTACGCCCGAACCACAGAAACCTGTCGCATAGACGATCTCGTCGCGGGTGAAAATTCGCGGAATCATATCCCGATGCATGGCGACATTACCAAACCATGTATGCGAGATCCGCGTACCCTGCAGTTCGGGAAAAATCTCGAGCAGATTCCCGTGCAGATAGGCAACCGGCTTGGACGGATCGTCATTATAGGTGCCGTCGCGCCCGCCGAACAGAATGCGCTTACCATCGGGTGAGGGCCGGAAATAGAAACCCAAAGTACGCGTATCGCCAAGCATCATCTGGCGCGGCATCAGCCGGGCCATCAGTTCGGTGGACAGCTCTTCAGTGGCGATGATGCGACTGCGCACGGGAACCAGACGGCGGCGCAACCACGGGTTGGCTTCGTCGGTATAGCCATTCGTGCAAACCAGAACCTGCCGCGCCCGAACATGTCCGCGGCTTGTTCGGACGATGAACTCCCGACCATCCCGGTCGATGTTCGTGGCGGCAGTATCCGAGTGGATCACGACCCCCGCGGCCTGTGCCACGCGCAGCAACTCCGAAATGAACTTGGCCGGGTGCAGCCCGCCGATATCCATGCGCACCACGCCGCCCCGGAAAAAATCCGTTCCGATATAGTCATGCTGCTCGGCCTGCGGCACGGCATAGGCTTCGATTCCCAAATCTCGGCGTAATTTCTCGGCGTTGCGGGACATCTGTTCGTAATCCTGCGGGCCGATTGCCCCTCCGAAACGCCCCGAGAGCTGAAAATCGCATTCGATGCCCTCTTCTTTCAGGAAGGAGTAAAGATGCTCTCGCGCAAGCTTTCCCTCCCGTTCGATGGCCATGGTGCGGGCTTCACCGAATTTGCGTAGTAGGGTCTGGTGGTCGGGGCGGATACTGCCACTGGTGATACCGCCATTTCGTGACGACGCCCCCTCGCCCGGATGCTGGCGGTCGAATACGGCAACCGAGCGCCCGGCCCGCACCAGCGTCAGCCCGGCGGTCAGCCCGGCGTATCCGGCTCCGACAATGGCGACATCCACGGATTTCTCAATCGGCTTCTCGGGCAGTGGTTGCGGCGGGGCGGCATCCCACCAGTAGGGTGTGGTCTTCATGCCGTCCGCGGTCAGTGTCATGTCTTTGCCCTCTGCTCAAAGATGTCGGTCGAATTGCACTGCGCCGATGACCCACAGAATGCGGGCGGGCCGATCGCCTTCGTTTCGGAAGCCATGTTCAAGGGCGCTGTCGAAAACGAAACTGTCGCCCTGCTTGAGCCTTGCCTCGCGTTGATCCACCGACAGGACAAGTTCGCCCTCAAGCACGAGGCCGCCCTTTTCCGCCGGGTAACTCAAAGCCGTATTCCCGGAACTCGCACCCGGCGCGATCGTGAGGATCATGATCTGCAGATTGTGATTACCGCCCGATGTGAGCAATTCTTTCTGCAATGTGCCTAGGTCGATGAACGGTCGATTATCAGCCCGGCGCACGAAAGGCGGCTCTTCGCGGAGATCCGGTTGATCGTCGCTGAACATCGCCTGCATCGAAATGTTCAAGGCGCGTCGGATCGCGGTCAATACGCGCATCGAAGGGTTGGCCAAATCCCGTTCGATCTGGCTGATCATCCCGACCGAAACGCCCGATCTCCGGGCAAGCTCCTGAATCGAGATTCCCTGCTGTTTGCGCAGATGCCGAAAGGTGGCGCCGACAGGCCGCGAAGAGCCGCTTTCGGCATCACCTGTTTCATCCTGGGTCATGAGGCACCCGCTTTTAATATCCCTGACAGCCGGGCTCCCACTCGAAAGCTGTGTCGAATACCCGGCAACGCGTTCAATGATGAAAATATTCTTCCAAATCTTCAATGACAATACTGAAATCTGCAAGAAAAATCTGATTGCTTGCCATTTTTTTCAATATAACCTTATATTGATTTCAATAATGAATATCAGCCAAGGGGGGACTGAGTGCGGCCTGAACCTGATACCGCCGGCGAGCGCCCGCGATCCGAACCGGTGCTGACCGTACGTAACCTTACCGTGGAGCTCCCGACAGGGATGGAGCGCAGATATGCGGTGAAGGACGTGTCCTTCGACCTGCCGCGCGGCAAGGTGCTCTGCGTCATCGGCGAGTCGGGCTCGGGGAAATCGGTGACGGCAAATACCATCATGGGATTGCTGCCGAACGTGATCCGGGTGACGTCTGGTGAAATTCGGTTCCAGGGCGACGATCTTCTGAAACTCGACAAGGATTCCCTGCGCGACCTTCGTGGGCGGGCGATCTCGATGATTTTCCAGGACCCGTTATCGGCCTTGAACCCACTCATGACGGTTGGCGACCAGATCTCCGAAGCCATGGCGGCGCATGGCGCGGGAACCCGGCAATCGCAGACGGATCGGGCGCTTGAACTGCTGGAGGAAGTGGGCCTGCCGGATCCGGCGCTGATGCTGCATCAATATCCCTTCCGGCTGTCGGGCGGGCAGCGGCAGCGGGTGATGATCGCCATGGCTCTCGCGCTCGAACCCGATATCCTGATCGCCGACGAACCGACCACCGCGTTGGACGTGACGACGCAGGCGCAAATTCTCGAGCTGATTCTGGATATACAGAAGCGCAAGGGAATGAGCGTCATGTTCATCACCCATGATTTCGGTGTGGTGGCCGAGATCGCGGACCAGGTCATCGTCATGGAAAAAGGGGAGATCGTCGAGCAGGCCCCAGCAAACGAGATTTTCACCGCGCCCAGGCATGAATATACCAAGCGCCTGATCGCGGCCGTCCCAGAATTGATCGGGGAAGGCCAACCCGACAGGCCCGCCGCCGTATCCGGTCAGGACGACACCGTCATATCGGTTGAAAACCTCAACAAGACCTATACCAGCGGCAGCGGATGGCTGGGACGCAAGCGGGTCGTCAGTGCCGTGACCGATGCCAGCTTTACACTGAAGCGCGGGCAGACCCTCGGTCTTGTCGGCGAAAGCGGTTCGGGCAAGACCTCGCTCGGCCGGCTTCTGATCAAGCTGCTGGAAAGTGACAGCGGCAGGATCGTCTATCGCGGCACCGATATCGCCCCGATGTCCGAGCGCGAGTTCAGGCCCTTGCGTCCGAAGATCCAGATGATCTTTCAGGATCCGTTCGCCTCGCTCAATCCGCGCTCGACAATCGGGCATATCATCACCGTCGGACCAATCGCGCAGGGGATGAAACGGTCGGAAGCTCGCACAAAGGCGCTTCGCATCCTGAATCAGGTCGGGTTGGATGCAGGAGCCTATGGCCGCTATCCGCACGAATTTTCCGGCGGGCAGCGCCAGCGTGTCGGAATCGCGCGCGCGTTGATGTTCGATCCCGAGGTTCTGGTCGCGGATGAGGCCGTGTCCGCACTGGACGTTTCGATTCAGGCGCAGATCCTGCAACTGCTGGACGAAATTCAGCGCGAGACACAGGTCAGTATGGTCTTCATTACGCATGACCTGCGGATTGCCAGCCAGATTTGCGATCATATCCTGGTGATGCAAAGCGGCAAGATCGTCGAGGCGGGGCCGCCATCGCGTATCTTTCACCAACCCCGGCATGAATATACCCGGCAGCTTGTCGCGGCCATTCCCGGCACGGGACGCGCTGACCAAACCGCATAGCAACAGAAACGAATTGGGAGTATAATCAAGATGACATCCAGCAGGATCACCCGCCGCGGCACGATGCAGATGATGGGGCTGGCCGGCACCGCCGGGCTCTTCGCCCCGAACCTGTTCGTCAGCACGGCACTGGCCGCGCAACCCGACTCCCCCACGGGCCAGATCATCGTCGGCTTTTCTCAGGAGCCCACGGTGTTCAACCCGCTCATGCCCCGGATCGAGGTGGATGACGGCGTGCAGCTTTCGCTATTCGACGCGCTGTTCCGGATCAGCCCCGAGGGCGAATTCATCCCCGCGCTTGCCGCCGAAGTTCCGACCGTCGAAAATGGCGGCCTGTCCGAAGATGGCCTGGAATGGCGCATCAAACTGCGCGATGACGTGAAATGGCATGACGGCGAACCCTTTACTGCCGAGGATGTTAAATTCACGCTCGATCTGGTGGTGGATCCCGAGTTCCGCAGTTGGCGCACCACCGGGCATGATCTGGTCCGTGACCTGACGGTCGTCTCGCCGACCGAAATCACCTGGCGCATGGAAGAGCCCTTTGCCCCCTATATGGCCATCCTCGTGGAAACGATGATGGTACCCAAGCATATCCTCGGCCCCGAAGAGGATCGCAACAACGCACCTTTCAACCAGGCTCCTGTCGGCACAGGCGCATTCAAATGGGGCAGCCGGACGGCGGGAGACCATCTGGAGTTGGTCGCCAACCCCGATTACTTTGGCGAAGGCCCGTATATCGAGCGGTTGATCTACAAGTACATTCCGGATCTGACGGTGCTCTATACCCAGTTCAAAAGTGGCGATATCGACATCGCGGGGTCCCAATACATCACTCCGGATAATTACGAAGAGGCGAAATCGCTGCCCGGAAAAGTGGTGGAGGTCGTTCCCTCACCGACCGTGGAATCCCTGTTCCTCAACATGGAGCGGCCACAGTTCAAGGATAAGGCGGTGCGCGAGGCGCTTTACGCGGCACTGGACAAACAGGCGATCATCGACGCGCTTTATTACGGCCTGCCGACTCCGACCGAAAGCTATCTGCCGCAGCAGTCCTTTTTCTACAATCCCGACCTTCCCAAGCATGAATTTAATATCGAGAGGGCCAACCAGATCCTCGACGATGCAGGCTGGGCCCCGGGTGCGGGTGGAATCCGGGAAAAGGACGGGGTTCGGCTGTCTTTCTCCAACTCGACCACCTCGGGCAACCATCTACGGGAGCAGGCTCAGCAATTCATGCAGCAGACCTTCGCCGAGATCGGTGTCGAGATGACCATCTCGAACAAGCCGCCTGCGGTGATGTGGGGGGATTACTGGACAAATTCGGAATTCGACACGGTCATCGTGGGGATCGTCTTCACCACCGGGGCGGATGCCGATGTGACGGTGCGTTTCCATTCCGGTGCCATACCGGCGCAGGACGGTGCCGGATCGAATACCGGCCAGTACCAGAACGAAGAGGTCGACAAGCTGCTGGAACAGGGCACAAGCACTTTCGTGCCCGAAGAGCGCAAGGAGATCTATCACCAGTTGCAGGAGATCGTTCGCGACGACCTGCCCCTGCTGCCGATGTTCCAATATGCCACCGTCCGCGGCCATAAAGAGGGCATCAAGGGCATCGTGCCGAATATCAATACCCGCATCGATACCTGGCATGCGGCGGCCTATTACTGGGATAGCTGACGCTTTTCCAGGCATCCATGTCCGGCCTCTGTCCTACTGGGGCCGGACCTCCCATCGTCAACCAAATGACCGGCACACAGGATAACCGATGGCCAGATATCTTTTGAAACGCCTTGGTCAAAGCATTGTCTTGCTGATCATCGTCTCGATGATCGGGTTCTTCATGCTGCACCTGACCCCCGGCGGGCCGCTGTCGCAATATGCGCTGACACCGGGCATGACGCAGGAGACAATCGACCGTATCGCCGAGCAGATGGGGCTGAACCGGCCCCTGCCCGTTCAGTATCTCGATTGGGTCTGGCGGCTGGTTCAGGGCGATTGGGGGGAATCCTATCGCGACAATCAGCCCGTGCTTTCCGTGATCGGCCGCCATCTTTTCGCGACGCTTCTTTTGATGGGCAGTTCGACCGCGATTTCCATCGGCATCGGTACCTGGATCGGCATTCGCGGCGCCACGCACCGTTATTCAGCTTTCGATTATGTCGCCACGGTGGGCGCGATGGTGGCGCTTTCGATCCCGACATTCTGGTTCGGGCTGGTCGGCATCTATATTTTTTCGCTCGAACTCGGCTGGCTGCCCGCCGGGAACATGTACGAGATCGGCAACGGCTCGTTCCTTGACTACCTGCATCACCTGATCCTGCCCAGCGTCGTTCTGGCCCTCGTGAATATCGCGATCTGGAGCCGCTACATGCGTAGTGCGACGCTGGATGTCATCAATCAGGATTTCGTCAAGACCGCGCGCGCCAAGGGCGTCAGCGAGCGCCGGGTGTTGATGAAGCATGTGGTTGGAAACGCCTTGTTGCCGATGATCACGCTGGCTGGCATGCAATTGCCCAACCTGCTCAGCGGCGCGCTGGTGACCGAAACCGTCTTTACCTGGCCCGGCATGGGCAGGCTGTTCCTCGATAGCCTGGGATATAACGATTACCCGGTGGTCATGGGGCTGCTGATGTTTTCGGCCATCCTCGTTCTTCTGGGCAACCTGATCGCCGACCTGATCTCGGCCGCCATCGACCCCCGCATTCGCCTGAGTTGACCAGAGGGAAGCAAGATGACCGAAACGACGCTCGACACCCCCTCGCATCGCTGGTGGAACAGCCGCGCCCTGTCGCGTTTCATGCGGCACCGGCTCGCGATCATTGGCACGGCGATGTTGCTGTTGCTCACACTGGCCTGCTTCGTCGGCCCGCATCTGCTCGCCTATGACGAGCTGTTCATAGACTTGCGGGCGCGGTTCTCGCCCCCCCTGACCGGCGATCATTACCTGGGCACCGATCCGATGGGGCGCGACATCACGGCGCGGCTGCTGGTTGCGGGCCAGACTTCGCTGCTGGTCGGCTTTTTCGCCATGATCCTCTCGACCCTGATCGGCACGGTCATAGGGGTTGTCGCCGGTTATTACGGCGGCAGGGTGAACGCGGCATTGATGCGCTTTGTCGATGCCTTCCTGGCCTTCCCCTCGATCTTCCTTCTGCTGGCGCTTGCGGCCTTCATCAATCCGAGTCCGGTCATGATCACCGTCATCATCGCCGTCACAAGCTGGATGGAGATTGCCCGCATCGTCGAGGCCGAAGTCAAATCCCTGCGCGAGAGGGATTTCGTCATGGCGGGCAGGATGCTGGGGCTCAGCAATACCCATATCATGTTCCGCGAATTGCTGCCCAACATGGTCGGGCCGATCATCGTCGCGGCAACCCTGACCGTCGCGCGCGCGATCCTGCTCGAGGCCTATATCAGCTTTCTGGGCTATGGCATTCAGCCTCCACTGCCCAGCTGGGGCAACATGCTGAACGGAGCGCAGCAATATCTGGACTCCGCCCCATGGCTTGCGATCGTCCCGGGGATCACGATCACCATTGCCGTGACCAGCTTCAATTTCATCGGCGACGGATTGCGCGACGCGTTCGACGTGCGTTCCGAGCCGACCTGACGATGAGGGCGCGATGACTTTCCTTGCCAATATGGATCGTGAACGGGGCGAATTCCTGCAAGCCCGCTTCAAGGAGGTTTTGCCCGACATTCAGGTTGTTCTGGGCGACGAACCTTATGACAAATCCTCCATCCGCTACATGCTCACCTGGATGGTGCCTGAAGATATCGCCACGGCTTATCCAAATTTGCAGGCCGTTTTTTCGCTTGGTGCCGGTGTGGATCAGTTCACCGAGGCGGGCTTGCCCCCGTATGCAAGCCTGGTGCGGATCATCGATGACGACCTGACCTCGATGATGCAGGAATATGTAACCATGACGGTTCTGGCCCTGCATCGGGATCTGCCCGGCTATATCGACCAGCAGGCGCGGCACGTCTGGCAAAAGATTTCTGTCCCGCCACCTGCCCGAAATAGACGCATAGGTATGATGGGGCTGGGCGAATTGGGACAAGGTGCATTACGCGCCCTCGCTCCTTTCGGTTTCCCGCTCTCAGGCTGGTCGCGAAACCCCAAGCGGATCGAGGGCGTCACCACGTTTCACGGGCCTGAAGGACTGGAACCGTTTCTCGATCAGACCGACATACTCGTCTGCCTGTTGCCGCTGACCGACGAAACGCGCGGTATCCTAAATCGCAATCTTTTCGAACGGCTTCCACCCGATGCCGCCCTTGTTCATGTCGGGCGCGGACAACAACTGGATCATCAGGCGCTGATCGGCGCACTCGATGCAGGCAGGCTGCGCGCCGCCGTCATCGACGTGACAGAGCCCGAGCCGCTTCCCTCCGGGCACCCGTTCTGGAGCGATCCCCGGATCATTCTGACACCACATATCGGTTGCATCACCCGGATAGAGGCCTTTATCGACAACATCGCCGATAATGTCCGCCGCCACTGCGAGGGCAAGGCGCTGCGGGGTGTGGTCGATTTACGACGTGGATATTAGTGACGCATCTGACACCCAATCCATCCCGCACGACTTCAGTTCTCGTCGATCTCGCCAATCCAAGCATCTTCCCTGCAATCACCTCGAATTGCGGATGCAAGTGCAGGCGATGCAACAGGTGGTCACATCGTGTCTATTTTTGGCGGCAGAGGAAATAGCTTCACGAAATCCTCAGCCAAGCTATGGCTTCCTTCCAGCAGCAGATCACCAGAGGCTTGTGCATCACTGATCGGACGACCGCCATAGACGACCGAAGCGATCGCCATGGGGGATCCGCTGAATATCAAATCGACATCCTCAGGCTCGTCCCGGCGAATGGCGATCTCGTTGCGGTTGGCGTGCGCGATGAATCCCTCTTCCCCCATACGGAAACCGATCAAGGCCTCGATCCCCCCTGCATACATCGTACGGAAGGACAGCATCAACGATGCCTCCGACAGGGGTAATGTCGGGTCATGCGCGGGCGACCTGACCGCCCATCGGCCTAGCACCTTGATCGCTTCCTCGCTTTCATAGCCCCAAGGCGTCAGCTCGTAGACCCACACCGATGCGGGTGGCGGCAGCTTGCGGCGAAGGACAATCCCTGCCTGCTCCAGCCCTGCCAGCCTCTGGGTCAGCACATTGGCGCTGATTCCGTTGAGGCTGGCACGAAGATCGCCAAAGCGGCGCGGCCCGAACATGAGTTCGCGCACCACCAGCAGCGCCCAACGCTCTCCGATCAGTTCCAAGGCGAATGCCGTGCCACATGCGTCATCATACCAGCGTTTCATTGCCGATTCACCATTTTAATTATCTTTATTAACTTTTGTATTGTGTTTTATAACTTAACAAGGAATCCTCGTCAAATACCGAATCTCGAAAATCAGGGAGGCCCGAAATGCCCAAGTTGATCTTTGTAAACCTGCCCGTCGCCGATGTGGAAAAGTCCGTTGCCTTCTATCAGGCAATCGGCGCCACCAAGGATGAGCGCTTTTGCCAGGAAGCCGCGGCAGCGATGATGGTCTTCTCGGAAACGATCACGATCATGTTGCTGAGCCACGAACGTTTTGCAGATTTCACATCAAAGCAGATCATTGACGCCAAGACGCAGGTCGAAGCCCTGCTTTGCCTCAGCGAAGATAGTCGCGAGGCTGTCGATGCCACCCTGGCAAAAGCGATGGCAGCTGGGGCCAAGGCCGATCCAACCCCACGCCAGGAGATGGGCGATTACATGTATGGCCGCAGCTTCGAGGATCCCGACGGCCACATCTTCGAACTGATGTGGATGGATGTCGACAAGGCGATGGCGGCATGGAGCGAAGGAGCAGCGGCACAGTGATGCCCGGGCGGCACTGTCGTCAAAGCGGCAGGGCAAACACATGATGTTTTTCACGAACAGAACAGTGCCGCCGGGCACCCGGAAGCTTCGCCCGACGGCCAGCAAGGGAAGGAGACAGAATGATGACCGATACCGGAAATCTCGTACCCGCAGCGGAGCTTGCGCGTTTGAACGAAGCCAGCTTCCCCAATGAATCCGCCGAATATCGCGAAGCGCGCAATGCATTGCTTGCCGAAGAAATCGAGCTGCGCCGCCATATCTGGCGCGTCGGAGAAATGCGGCGCAGGCTTCCGTCGGGCGGCGAGGTCACCACGGATTATCGCTTTGTTGGGCCGGATGGCGAGATTGGCCTCGACGCCCTGTTCGGCAAGCACGATACGCTCGTCATCTACAGCATGATGTATGGTCCCCAACGCAAACAGGGCTGCCCGATGTGCACCGCGCAGCTAAGCTCGTGGGATCCTGAGGTTCCACATCTGGAACGGCGGATCGCGCTCGCGGTCGTTGCGCGTTCGCCATATGAACGGATCGCCGCCTATGGGCGCGAACGCGGCTGGAAGCATCTCAGGCTCTATTCCGATCCGAACGGAGATTTCACCGAGGATTTCGTCGGCGGTCGCGATGCCGACATGCCTGCCTACACGGTCTTTCGACGCGACAATGGCAAGATCCATCATTTCTACAGCGCCGAGGGCAATTCGAAAATGGCTGATCCCGGCCAGGACCCGCATAATGCCCCCGATATGAACCCGCTATGGATCCTGCTCGACACCACCCCCGAAGGCCGGGGCACCGACTGGTATCCGAAACTGGCATATGACGACTGAACGCCTGAGTTCTCTCGCGTTCTCATTTCGGCAACATAGTGAACTGAAATCCCGGCTTGATCGGATCGCCGATTGGTTCATGCTGACAGTCAACTCGACAGATGGCATATGAACCATGACAGCGACTGAAACTGCCACCCGATTGATCCGCGACACGGCGGAACTCTTTGCAGCTGAACCGGCCCTATCGTCGTTGTTCGGCTATGACCCCTCCTCGGTGTCCGACATACCCCGGCTGTTCGCGTCTGTCCTCTCTGCCTGCCTGCCCGAAGGCACTGCCCGCCAGTCGGTTCGAAAGTTGGCGGAAAAGGTTTTTCGAGACGATACGCAGGCGGTCGATGCCGCCCTGACCGATCTGGCGGCGACCGCTGCCCGCGACATCGATCCCGGAGGCATGGCGGGAGCGCTGCATTTCGCCCATGGCTATCACGTCCTGATGGCCTATCGCCTGACGAACGCGTTGTGGCGGCGGGGGCGGCATTCCCTGTCGCTGGCCGTCAAGGGCCAGTTCACGCGCACTCTTGGGGCCGATATCATGCCGCAGGCGCGGATCGGCCGTGGGGTCTGGCTGGATCATGGGCTGGGCGTGGTGATCGGCCAGACGGCAGTGATCGAGGACGATGTCAGCCTCTGGCACGGGGTCACGCTTGGCTCTACCCTGGCGGATCGCGGCGAGCGGCGGCATCCGTGGCTTTGCCGGGGCGCCACCATCGGCGCGGGTGCCGTGATCCTTGGCGGTATCGAGATCGGTGCGGGTGCCGTCGTCGCCGCCGGGGCGGTCGTCACCCACCCGGTGCCCGCCGGCGAGCTGGTCGCCGGACCAAGGGCCGAGCTGCGCGAAAGGCGGCCCGGCGGATTTCAGGGCTTCGTGCCGACAGACCGGATCGGGAGGGAATGATGACCGGGGCATTGGGCATTGATCACCCGCTTGTCGGCGTCCGCGATCTGGAAGCGGCACGCAGGACCTACCAGTCACTGGGTTTCGCGATGAAGCCGCCGGGCCGACATCCTTGGGGCACCTCGACCGCACTGGTGATCTTTCGGCGGCAATTACTGGAGCTTGTCAGCATATGGGATGACGGGTTGCTGGACAGCCATCCCGCCGGAGAGTTCCGCTTTGGCCGGCATGTCGCCTCGCATCTAGCACAGGGTGAAGGCGTGGCACTGAGTGCGCTTTACAGCGACGACGCCGAGGGCGATGCGACGGCGGTCGTCTCGCGGGGCGGGCATTGCGAGGGCACGATCCGCTTTGGCCGCGATGTGGTGCTGGCCGATGGCACGACCGACCGCACCTCGACCGTGCTGAAGATTTTTACCCGCCCGGAGCTCTCGCGCCTCTCGATTTTCGTCTGCCAGCAATTCCGCCGCGACCTGATCGAGTTTCCAGAATGGATGGATCATCCGAATGGCGCAACCGGCTTTGCATCGGCCACCATCCTTGCCGAATCAAAGGATCACGACCGGGTCCGCGACTGGCTGCAATGCCTGCATGGCGTCACGGCAGAGCCGACCGCATGGGGGTTTCGGGTCCGCACAGGCAACGGCTGGTGGAGGGTGGCCAGCCGCAACAACGCCGAAACGCTGTTCGGGCCAGTGCCCGAAATGCTGGCCCCGGACGGCGCGCCCTCGGTCGCGTCGCTGGATCTGCGCGTCACCGATCTGAACCGCCTCCACCCCTTCCTGAAGTCGGGCGATTTCGCCTATAGAGAAATCGATCGCCAACTGGTGCTGACCGAAACGGACCGATTGGGCGGCATTCTGCTGAGTTTTCAGGAAGGATAAGCGCATGTTCGACAGCGAGCACATATCCGAAGCCGTCGCGTGGCGGCACGACCTGCATCGCCATCCCGAGCTGGGCTTTCAGGAAGACCGGACATCCGGCCTAATCGCCGGATTGCTGGAGGGCTGGGGATGGCAGGTCCATCGCGGCCTAGCCCGGACCGGGGTCGTGGCACGGCTGGGCGAAGGCGGGCCATCCGTCGCGTTGCGAGCCGATATCGACGCACTGCCCATCGAGGAGGCCACGGGGCTCGACTACGCCTCGGTCCACCCCGGCAAGATGCATGCCTGCGGCCATGACGGGCATACCGCGATGCTATTGCTGGCCGCGCGGCAGATCGCGGCTGAGGGGGTTCGACGCGGAACCGTCACGCTGATTTTTCAGCCTGCAGAGGAAAACGATGGCGGCGCGCGGGTGATGATCGAGGAAGGGCTGTTTCGGGAATTCCCCTGCGATACCGTCTATGGCATCCATAACTGGCCGGGGCTGCCTCCGGGACGGCTGGTTGCCCGCGATGCCGAGATGATGGCCGCCTTTGCCGTCTTCGAGATCGTCATCAATGGGCGCGGCAGCCACGCCGCGATGCCCGAGCAAGGCGATGGCGTGATTGCCGCGACATCCCGCCTGACCGGGGCGTTGCAGGAATTGCCGGCGCGGCGGCTGTCGCCGCTGGATCCCGGCGTGGTCTCGGTCACGCAGATCCATACCGGATCGGCATGGAATATCTGCCCCGACCGGGCCGTGCTGCGGGGTACCGCCCGGTGGTTCTCGCCAGGGGCGGGCGATGTTCTGGAGGCGCGGCTCGCCGAGGTGGCGCAGGGTATCGCGGCAGCGCACGGATGCCACGCAACGGTGGATTATCAGCGTCGCTACCCGGCGACGATCAATTCCGCACCAGAGGCCGCATTGGCGCGGCAGCTTGGCGAAGCCATGGAACTGGACACAACCGAGACCGGCCCCAGCATGGCCTCCGAGGATTTCGCCTTCATGCTGAACGAGCGGCGCGGGGCCTATATCTGGCTGGGCGCCGGGCGCGACAGCGACAATCCCGGACTGCATTCGGCGCAGTTCGATTTCAACGACGCGGTTCTGCCAACGGGCGCGGAATTCTGGGTGCGGCTGGCTCGTCGGGCCGCCGGTGATTGATGGAAGGGCCGAGCAACCGATTCTTGCGGGAATTTTTGATCGTGGCGCAGGAAGGCTCGATCCGCCGCGCGGCAGAGCGGCTGAACATCGCGCCTTCGGCAGTCAGCCGAAAGCTGGCCGATGCCGAAACACGGTTGGGCGTCACGCTGCTGGAACGCAGCTCGCAGGGGATCGTGCTGACCGATGCCGGGCGGCTGGTCCGTGAACATGCACTGCATATGCGGGACGAACAGACCTTCCTGCTGGATCAACTGGGCAGGTTCAGGGAAAGCGGCGGTCAGCCGGTGCGCATCGCGGTTGGCGAAGGCTTCGCCGCCGATCTGATGCAGAACGGATTGGCGCCCTTGGGCCTTGCGCATCCGCAGCTGCGCTTTCGCACTGATCTTGCCGGAACCGAGGAAATCCAGCGGAGAGTAATCGACGGCGAGGCGGATATCGGCATCGCCTACAATCCGGTACCCACAGAGAGAACGGCTTCGCTCGCCATTGCGCGGCAGCCGCTTTGCGCCATTGTTCCGGCCGGCTCCCCCTTGGCCCGACGCGAGCGTATCCCGCTGGCCGAGATGCTGGCACTGCCGGTCGCGATGCTCGATGCGCGCCACGCGATCCGGACGCTAGTGGGTCGCGCGGCAAGCGATCAAGGGCTGGCGCTGCGCCCGCAGGTAGAGACCTCTTCGATCGCCGCGCTGATCCGCTATGTCGGCGCGGGAATGGGAGGAACCTTTCTGCCGCGCTTTTCGGCCTCGATCCAGGCAGCGCGGGGAGAGGTGGCGATCGTCGATCTGGACGAGGAATCGCTTCAGCATGTCAGCGCCCACCTGATGGTACGCGCGAGGCGACGGCTACCTTCCCCGGCGGCGCTCACCGCCGAATATCTCGCCGCACATATGGTGGCGTTTCGCGGCTGAAGTGTTGCCGGCACGGCAACACAACGTATCATAATTTTCATCTATCCAGGAACAGCCGGTCATCCGACAGTCGGACAAACAGTCAGGCAGCGGAGGCATTATGGGTCAATCGGTTGGCGTCATCGGGCTGGGGGCGATGGGAATGGGCATCGCCCAGAACCTGCTCCGTGGCGAGTTCGCGGTATTGGCCTATGATCTTTCGCAAGCTGCGATGGCCCGTGCCGGCGATTCCGGCATCGCTATCGCCGCCTCCCCCGTCGAGGTGATGCATGCCGCCGATACGGTCGTGCTGTCGCTCCCCCTTGCCCGACATGTCGAGGAAACCATCGAGGCAGGCTTCGCGGCAGGCGTGTTCGACAATCGGCAAGGGATGGTCATCATCGACACGTCGACTTCCGAGACTGCGGTCAGTCGGCGATTGGCGGCAAGGCTGGCCGAGGCCGGGCATGGTTTTCTGGATGCGCCGGTCAGCGGCGGACCGCAGGGGGCGGCGAACGGGGCGCTGTCGATGATGATCGGCGGCGACGCCGAATGGGTGGCAAAGGCGCAGCCGGTGCTGGATAGCATGGCCGCGAAGGTGATCCATGTCGGCGATAGCGGTGCGGGGAATATCGCCAAGCTGGTCAACAACATGCTGGTCGCCTGCCATATGCTGACCACCGCCGAGGCTCTGCGCCTCTCCGAAGCGGCGGGGCTGCCCGCCAAGGATGCCTTGCGGGTCATCAACAGCGCCACCGGCCGCAGCGCGCTGAGCGAGGTGCATTTCCCGAACTGGGTACTGACCCGCAGTTTCGACAGCGGCTTCAGCGCCGGGTTGATGCGGAAGGATGTCCGCCTTGCGCTTGAACTGGCCTCGGATGCCGGTTGCACGATGCCGGTTTCGGAACTGGTGGCGGAACTGTGGTCCGAGGCTCGCTCGGGGTTGGAAGATACGGATGATTTCATGTTGATGGGCGATCCCGCCGCCCACGCGAAGGAAAGAACAGATGACTGACGACATGCCGCATATCCATATCGACAGCAGGGTGGAAATTGCCCGGCTACTGGCGGAACTTCTGGGCTCGGGACAGGTGCAAAGCCATGTCGGCGGGCAGTTGATGGCCGGTGATGGCGAGATGCTGGCGCTGACCGACCCGGCCACGGGCAAGGTCTTTGCCGAATTCCCGGATGCCGGACAAGCCGTCGTAGATACGGCCGCCGATGTCGCGGAGACCGCGCAGCGGCAATGGTGGGCCAAGACCGCCTCGGAGCGCGGCCGGATCATGATCGAGATCGGTCGCCAGATCCGCGCCCATGCCAAACCGCTGGCGCGGCTGGAGGCTATCTCGTCCGGGCGCCCGATCCGCGACACCGGCGGAGAGCCGGCCCGCATGGCCGAGATGTTCGAGTATTACGCGGGCTGGTGCGACAAAATCGCCGGAGACGTGATCCCCGTACCCAGCAGCCACCTGAACTATACGCGGCACGAGCCCATCGGCGTCGTCACACAAATCACGCCGTGGAACGCCCCGCTCTTCACCTGCTGCTGGCAGGTCGCCCCGGCGATCTGCGCGGGCAACGCGGTACTGCTGAAGCCGTCCGAACTGACGCCGCTAACATCGCTGGTGATCGCGGCGCTATGCGAGAAGGCCGGAGTACCTGCCGGGCTGGTCAACGTGATTGCCGGGCGAGGACCGACCGCCGGTCAGAAGATGATCGGTCATCCCGCCACCGGGCTGGTGGTCTTTGTCGGCTCGGCGCAGGGCGGAGCCGCGATTGCCGCCGCCGCCGCGCGCCGGCTGATCCCCTCGGTTCTGGAACTGGGTGGGAAATCCGCCAATATCGTCTTTGCCGATGCCGATATCGACCGCGCAGTAGTGGGCGCTCAGGCAGCGATCTTTGCCGCATGCGGGCAAAGCTGTGTGGCGGGCTCACGGCTGCTGGTGCATCGTTCGATCCATGCCGAGATGGTCGAGAAACTGGCGGGGGCCGCCGCACGCATTCCCGTTGGCATGCCGCTCGATCCGGCGACGCAGATCGGCCCGGTAAACAATGCGCGGCAGTGGGACAAGGTGGACAGCATGGTCCGCACCGCTTCGGGCGAAGGCGCGCAGATCGTGACGGGCGGGGCAAAACCGCAGACGCTGACCGGAAGCGGTGGATATTTCTATGCCCCCACGGTGCTGGACGGCGTGGTCCCCGATATGGAGATCGCCCGCGAAGAGGTGTTCGGCCCGGTGCTGTCGGTGCTGAGCTTCGAGGACGAGGACGAGGCTGTGGCCCTGGCCAATGCCACGCCCTACGGGTTGGCGGGCGCGGCCTGGACGCGCGATGTCGGGCGGGCGCATCGCATGGCGGCGCGGGTCCGGGCCGGGACCTTCTGGATCAACAGCTACAAGACAATCAATGTCATGTCGCCCTTTGGCGGCTTTGGCCAGTCTGGCTATGGCCGTTCATCCGGACGCGAGGCGCTGGCGGCCTATACGGCCACGAAATCGGTCTGGGTCGAAACCGCGGACGATCCGGCCATCGGCTTCGGATACGCGCCAGGCCGATGAGCCGGAACCCGGCTGACAAGACCCGAAAGCTTCCATAAACGGTCCAGTGACGAAACCGGGCCGATATCAACAGAGAGGGCACCCATGGAAAACACGAAGGACATTCTTCTGGACTGGCGCCTGCATGCAAGCGTGCTGGTCATCACCATCATCGCCGAGGCCATCGGCGTCATCGCGGTTCCCATCGGCATCGGCTCGATCCTGCTGCTGCCGCTGCTTTACGCCTTTGTCATGGGACTGGCGATCAATCCCAACGTCCTGCGCAAGGCGGGCGCATGGCTGGGGCAGCGCGAGGTCAAGGCGGCCTCGCCGCTGATCGTGATCGCCATCATGCCCTTCATCGCCAAGTTCGGCACGATCATCGGCCCCTCGATGGAGCAGATCATCGCCGCCGGCCCGGCACTGATCTTGCAGGAGCTGGGCAATCTGGGCACCATCGTGCTGGCCTTCCCGGTCGCGGTATTGCTGCTGGGCATGGGGCGCGAGGCGATCGGCGCCAGCTTTTCGGTCGCGCGTGAACCCAATATCGCCATCATCGCCGACAAATACGGGCTAAAGAGCCCGGAAGGCGCCGGCGTCATGG
This sequence comes from Paracoccus saliphilus, assembly GCF_028553805.1. NCBI lineage: Bacteria > Pseudomonadati > Pseudomonadota > Alphaproteobacteria > Rhodobacterales > Paracoccaceae > Paracoccus > Paracoccus saliphilus. The sequence continues at coordinate 4,088,725 of NZ_CP067140.1, forward strand.
GTGTCTACGTGATCGGTACGCTGTTCGGCACCTTCATTTTCGCGATCCTCGCCTCGCTGCTGGCAACCGCCGGGGTCTTCAGCATCGAGGCCCTGGCGATGGCCTGCGGGATCGGCTCGGGCTCGATGATGGCGGCATGCTCGGGTGCGCTCGCCCATGCCGTGCCGGAAATGGAAGAGCAGATCCTCGCCCTGGCCGGGGCCAGCAACGTGCTGACCTATGCCACAGGGCTGTATCTGTGCATCTTCGTCGCCCTGCCGGTGACCGAGAAGCTGTATGACCTTCTGGGTCGCAAGGAACCCGCAACCGCCAATACCGGAGAGTGATCATGAGCAACGCGGATATCCCCCTCGACCCCGAAGCCGAAACCCAGCCGGATCTTTTCCAGCAAGCGCTACTGCTGATCGCCGTCTGCGTGATCGCCCTTGTGGGCAATACGGTGGCGACGGATGCGAGTGTGATGCAGGGGCTGGTCGGGCTGATCATCCTGTACCTGATCGCGATGGCTGGGCTGCTCCTGACGCATCTGGTTCCGGTCAACCTGCCCTCGGTGGCATGGATCTCGCTGGTCGGAATCGTGGCGACTCTGCCATGGACACCGGGAAGCGGCTGGCTGCTGGAAAGGGTCGCGCATGTCAATTTCCTGACGCTGGCCACGCCCTGCCTTGCCTATGCCGGGATCGCTATCGCCCGGCGCGAGATCGAGATCGCCAAGGCCTCGGGATGGAAGATCTTCATCGTCGCGGTATTGGTGATGACCGGCACCTATGTCGGCTCGGCATTCGTGGCGGAGTTGTTCCTGTAAGAAGTTGGCTGGCAACCCGACCACGGAATCATGTGATTGGGTTTTCTCCAGACAATTGTCAGTTCGAGTAGTCGGCGTCGGTGACCGACTCCATCCAGGTAACAGGTGACCCATCGATGGATTCCTGTATTGCGATATGACTCATGGCGGTGTCGGGAGCGGCGCCGTGCCAGTGCTTTTCCCCTGCCGGAAACCAAACTACATCGCCAGCGCGGATTACTTGAACCGGTCCACCCTCACGTTGGACACGGCCACAACCGAAGGTCACAATCAGGGTCTGGCCGGCCGGATGGGTGTGCCATGCGGTGCGCGCGCCCGGCTCGAATGTAACATGGGCGCCGCTGGTGCGACCCGGAGCTTCGGCCGAGAACAGCGGATCGATGCGAACAGGACCGGTAAACCAGTCAGCCGAGCCGGCGTGAGAGGACGTTTGCCCCGGGCGGGTGATTTTCATTTGCCAATCCTTTCGTTTGTTTGCATTCGATGCATCATCTGCTGACTATCGTCGAGATGCCCTTCATCCCGTGGCCGACACAGACGCTGCCCCTACACCTTATATTCTCGCCGGAACACACCACGACCACCTCGCTGCGTGCGATTGCTGTGCAGGTTCGCAAGGCACTCAGCGATGCGCCTTTGCGATCATGCCAGAACTTGCTGTCTTCGGCACCGAGAATATCGGACTCCGCAGTCTTCTGAGGCGGCGTGGCCGGTTACAGATCGATCCAGGCATATGCAATTGCAACTGAGGACTTCTTCGGACAGTAGTCCCATAGCCCAGCGCGTGCTACCATGCCGCTCAGCTGCCGATACGGGTTTTGCGGAAAATAGGCTCAGGTATGGCACGGATAATGCCCATGATCACCCGCCAGATCGGCTTGACATAGACAACGGATCGCCCCCGGGCGACGGCCTGAAAGATCGTCTCGGCAACCGCCTCGGGGCGGGCGGTCAGTGAGCCTGGCAATCCCATCCCCTCGGTCATCCGCGTGTAGACAAAGCCCGGCTTGATTGTGACGACATGCACGCCTGAATTCGACAGGCGGTTTCTCAGCCCCGAGAGATACGCGGTGAACCCGGCCTTGGCCGAGCCGTAGACATAATTCACAGCCCGCCCGCGGTCACCTGCAACCGAGGAAATACCAACAAGCGTACCGCTTCCCCGGGCCACCATCCGTGCCGCGAAGAGTTCCAGAACCTGTGCAGGCGCCTCGTAATTCGTGCGCATGACAAGGGCCGCGGCAGCTGGGTCGGCCTCGCTCTCCGCTTGGTCACCCAGCGCCCCGACCGCAGAGACCACGATACCGGGCATTGGATCGAAAGCATTTACGAAGCCGCTTAGCGCGTCGGTGTCGAGCGCATCAAATTCGTGCAACGTCGCCTCAACGCCATGTCGGATGGCGATATCGGCACGCGCCTCTTCTAGATCGGCTGCATTTCGGGCGGCGAGGGCTACCGGATGTCCTGCTGCAGCGAAGTGATGGGCCACGGCGAGGCCGATGTCGGAGCGTCCACCTAGAACGAGAACGATGTCTTTCATAGAAGCAGTCTTTCGGATTGCGCTGATGCGAACGCTTGGTCGAGATCTGATTCTTGCCGCATCGTACAGAATGCATCTGCACGTGGATCGGCTTGGCGGAGCGTTGTGGCGGTAAGGCGCGCGTCCTTGGCCAGATAGAAGCGTCCGCCATGATCCAAGGTGATGGCGTCGAGCCGATCAAGCAGCGAAAACGTCCGCGCGCTTACCGGGAAATCCAGCGCCAGCGTATAGCCTGGCATCGGGAACGAGAACCGGCCGTTTTGCTGACCAAACCGCTTCAGCACCGTGAGAAACGATCCTTGTCCGGACGCGGCTGTCTCGGAAAGCAGTGCCGCTAACCCCGCCTTGGAGCTCTCAAGCGGCAGCACGCACTGGAATTGTAGAAAGCCGCGGCGGCCATAGATCCGATTCCAGCCGAGAACGGCATCGAGCGGATAGAAATAACTGTCCCAGTCAACCAGCGTTTCGCGCGAAGCGCGTTGAGCACGTCTCCAATAGAAAGCGTTGAAGGCGCGAACCGAGAAGCGATTGAGTATGCCGGTCGGAGCATTGAAGGGCACGGATAGGTTGCGCTTGCGCGGTGTCCTGAATGGGTGCGATCGGTAGGCGTGTGGCAGTTCTTCTGCACCAACATGCTCTCCGGTCATCACCAGCGACCGACCGAGCGCCGCCCCCGAAGCGATGCAATCGACCCAGGCAACCGAATAAGTTGCATCGTTCGCAGACTCGAAGACGTCCATCGCCTCGGCGAGGTTCGGCGCCGCGACGGTCTGTTGTGCGATCCAGCCGCTTTCGACAGGGCGAAGCCGGATACAGGCACGCAAAATCACGCCGGTCAGCCCCATTCCACCGACGCTCCAGGCAAAGAGATCGGCATTCTCCTCCCGGCTTGCTCGCGTGATCTCACCGTCCGCTCCCATCACGTCGATCCATTCGACGAAATTGCCGAAGGAGCCGTCTCGGTGATGGTTCTTGCCATGAATGTCGGCCGCGATCGCACCACCTAGTGTCACGAACTTCGTTCCGGGCGTTACCCAGGGGAACCAACCGCGGGGCAGAAAGGTCGCAATCACGTCGCCGAGGATTACTCCGGCCTCGGCCACGAGGCACCCGGTCTGTGCATCGAACGACAACATCCGGTTCAATCGCCGCATGTCGAGTGTGGCCGCCGCCCCTATCGCGCTATCGCCATAGGCTCGCCCGTTGCCACGTGCAACAACACCGCCTTTCCCGATCATTGCTCGCAAGTCGTCCAGGTTGCGAGGGCGTATAAAGGCCCCTCGTCGGCGCGGGTAACGTCCCCAGCCCGTGAGTTCGGCTATGCGGTTCTCCCCATCAGTCATGCCGTACCAAGTGTGGTGTTGGTGAACACGAACCGCCTGTCGAGACGATATTTGACGAGATAGCCAATTCCGAGGCCCAGAACGGCACCAGTTTCGCGCGCGATATCACTTTGCCAGATGGCCCAAAACGCTGTCTCGGTTCCCCAGAAAATCGCCGTGGTAGCGATGCCCATGGTTGTGTAGAGCGTGAATTTCCGTCCATGCATCGCCATTCCGGTCGTCCGGTCGGCAAAGATCCAGCGTTTGTCGAGCAAGTATTTGAGCACCAGTCCAACAAGAGTGCCGACGAATAGCGCGATGACGAACCCCCGGGGTCCCTCGTTGACCGCAAGCACCGCCCGCTGCGCCCCGAGATTGGCGAGTGTCGCAGCAACGGCAAAGGCCCCATAGCGGGCAATGAGCGTCGTCCTGGTCACAGCACCATTCCTGAAAGCGCCAGACCGAGCGAAATGCACGCACAGACAATCGACACCCTGTCCTGCGCTGCGAACACTACCGGATCGTCGTGCATCCGTCCGCGATGAGCAAGCATCACCATCCGGCTGATCCAGTAGAGCAACACCAGGCAGATGCCCCAGAGCGGCGCCGTCCACGTATAGAGGATCTGTACCGCCGGCGAATTCAGATAGAGCGCCATGACCAGCACGGAGACATAACCCGACGCTACCGCCATATTGGCGACCAAGGGCAGATCGCTGGTCATGTAGCCTCGCCCATGTGCCTTGTGCTCGCCCTCCGCTACGTTTGAGACCAATTCGGCCTGCCGCTTCACCGCGGCGAGAGAGAAGAAGAAGAACATCGAGAAGGCCAGGAGCCAAACCGAGAGCGGGATGCCCGTCGCCACACCGCCCGCGATGATACGCAAAGTGTAAAGGGAAGCGAGCGCGCAGATATCAACCACCAGCCGGCGCTTGAGGACAAAGGAATAGAGGGTGGTGGCGAGGTAATAGAGTGCCATCACGGCCAGGAATTCTGGCCCCAGACCCAGTGAGACGAGGGCACCTGCCAACAGAAGCCCTGGTGCCAGCGCTGTGCCCCAGGAGAGTGGCAGCGCCCCTGAAGCAAAGGGACGCTCGCGCTTACGGGGATGCGCCCGATCCGCCTCGAGGTCGAGAAGGTCGTTGAGCAGGTAGACCGACGAGGCAATCAGGCTGTAGGCGACGAAAGCCAGAGCGGCCTGACCGAGAGTCATGAGCTCCAATTGGTGCGCCGCGAGCAGGGGCAGGAAGACGAGTATGTTCTTCAGCCATTGCAGCGGCCGCATCGCGCGTAGGAGTGGCCAGAAGTGCGATCCGTGGGTCGTCAGGTGTTCGGACTCGACGGCGAGTGCATCGACCCGAGACCGCAGCGACCGATGCACGTCCACGGTAATGGCGCGCTTTGACTTTTCCCATATCGCGTAATCGGCGTCCTCGTCGCCGATATAGGCGAAACCTTCGGGAAACCGTTCGGACAGGAACGCAGCCTTGCGCGGCCCCTTCAGGTTCACCCGCCCGTCCGATCCATACGCCTCGTCGAAAAGCCCAAGATGGTCCGCGACCCGCTCGACGATCCGATGCTCGGCGGCGGAAACCAGAACCGTTCGCCCACCGGCGTTACGCCAGCGTCGGATATAGGCCACCACGTCGTCGTTGAAAGGCAGCGCTGCGACATCGACGGCGCCCAGTCCGTCTAGCGCTCGCTTCAGATTGGCTCGCCCTACCGGGAGCGCACCGAATATCGCAGCGATATTCGTCCATCGTTGTGAAAGCGCCGCCCAAAACGTCTCGAAGAGCATATCAGAACGAATTAACGTGCCATCGAGATCCACTGCCAGAACTTCCAGTGTTCCCTTCTCGGGCGAAATGATCGCTTCGGGCGTGGCTGACGAAGCCATTTTCGGGGGGACTGCCCGGTTCATGTGCTTCCCTTGTCGGCGAGTTCTTGCCACTTGCATATGGCAGGATATCGGACCTGCCCGCCGATGAGATGGTCTCGTGCCATCAGAGTTGCCTTCGGATCGAGATGGAGTAACATGAAAGCAAGATAACCCACTCATCCGCCCATGGCCACCTAGTGATTTTTCTACTATTTTTCAGTTATATATGGAATTTTTGGTGATTTTTGGATGCCGATCTCGGAGCTTCTGAAATGACCCTTCGCGAGGGCGGTTTTCGCCTGTGCCACCATGTTTCAGGCGACGGAGTTCGCCGTTGGTGGTCCGGGATGGATTTGACATGTTGGCGTCGTGGGTGGGTGCCTATCTTGCGCATGTAATAATTCTTGGTCAGTCAAAGACTTGCCGGATTTTTCTAAGATCGAAACATGCCCCATGGCGATTATCTTCAATGGTTCGCTTCGCAAAGCCGCGAAACGGAGATGTCGAAGGTTCTGCAACGAAAGCACAGCACCGCCCTTCGAGCTCGGCCCCGCCCTTGCACGGCCTCTGAGGTCCCGGTAATCACATGCCACAATGTCTCGGCTGCTGTTCGATCTTGAGTAAGTCAGGAGCGTTTCACATTCAGCAACGAAAGGTCACAGAACGGTGACTTGGATAAGTCAAAAGAATGCGACGCGCCCATACAGGCTATTTGTGGCCATTTTTGCGCTCGTTCTCATGGCTGCTGCGACCGTGACCTATTTGGCTCTGCCGAGTCTCGTTCCTGAAAACAAGTTGCGTGAGGCTCTCGCGGCCCATACCGCGACTTGGAGCGGCGGCGAGTTCCGTTTGCCGGCAAATGTGGAGGTCTCACTCGACCGGGGTCCGGCGATGACAGCCGAGAACGCGGTATTTAAAGGAACCCTTAACGGTGATGAGTGGCAACTGGACGTGGCCTCTCTTCACGCGACGTTCAAGGTGCTTCCCCTGCTGCAAGGCAAGGTGGAGATCGACACCCTGACGCTCGATACTCCGCAGCTTCGGCTTCAGGCTCACGGTGATACCGTAACGCCCAGGTTGCGCGAGTCCCAGACAAACGAACCGGAGCATCAGAGCCCAGGCGGAGAAGTGATTATCACCAATGCCAGTTTTACCTACGAGGGGCCGACCGGGCGGCGGGTCGGCGTTGACGGCATAGACCTGCGGATGACGGCGAGTCCGGACACGACAGAAGTTCTGCTCACCGGTGTCATTCCCGCCGGCAAGGAACGACTTCAAGTGGAAGGATGGTTCGAAGATCCCGCAGTTGCCTTTTCAGGCAGTGGAAGCGAAGCGCGACTGGCGCTGCGAGCTGCGGACATTGCGGATGAAAACGGCACGCCGCCGCAGCCCGAGGTTCCAGTCGCCGCTAAGGAAGGCGAGATGATCTCGGCGCTGAGACGCATCGCCGCCGCCGTTGGATTGACCCGCATAGGCCCGATCGTGCTCGAGGGAAATTTCTCCGTGACGCCGCAGACGCTCGAAATCGCCGATGCGGCCATTTCGTTCAGCGGCTTTCTCGCAGAGGGTGATCTTGCTATCGCGCTCGGCAGTGAAGAGACGCCATTCGATCAGGTGGGCAGTGTCGTGCGTGGAGCAATAGCCGCTTGGCGCGACGCCTCTATCGTGCTCGAGACGGGAGCTTGGCGGGAGGCTCCGGTTACGCTGGACTGGCTCGTTCCACTCGACATCATGCTTTCTGCACGGTTCCGCAACGTTAGATTCGCCGGGAAGGATTTGGAGGCACGACATTTCCTGTTCAATGCCAGTGGTGGCCATGCCCGGCTGGAAGTGGGCGCGGCCGGCGACCTCGGGCGACTATGGGGCGAACTGGCGCTCAGCGCGCAGCCGGAAGAGGGGGCACCACAGGTTGCGCTCAATGGCCGGCTAGAGAATGTCGAACTGGGCGAGACCAGTCGAGCACTGCTGTCGCTCATGCCGCCATCGCTCGTTAGTCCACCACAACTGCCCGAAGGTACGCTTGACGCTGCTATCGACGTCACGACCCAAGGCGAGACGCTGGGCGCGATGGTCAAGGCTTTTAATGGGATGCTTAGTGCCAAAGCGAGGGACGGCAGCATTGCGGGAGCCAATCTACCCCTGACTCTGGAGGGGCTAGCAAACGGCCGCGAGATCATGACAGAGAAGGATGGGCCGCTGATCCCGGCAGGCGGCCGCACGAAATTCGACACGGCAGAGGCCAGAATCGATTTTGTACCTGGCTATGCCCGCCTTTCCAAATCTCGCATCCGAGGAGAACGCTACGACATCGATCTGAGTGGAGAGGCAAACCTCAAAATCGGAGCGATGCGCGGCGAAGGACAGGCGAAACTTCATGGAGATGTTGCCGATGACGACGTCTCCCTCCCTCTCGTCGATCTGCCTTTCGGACTCGGGGGCTCCCTCGCGGCACCGGTCGTAGCGGCGGGCGTGCCGCGCAGTGGTGAAGCTCTCTCTTCCGAGTCCGTTGTCGATAACGATATCGAATGAGCCTAAGCATGATTTACTTTCAACGCTCATATCCGGTCATTGCTGGTCGAATCAGCCACCAGTGCAAATCGTGACGGCGATGAGTGTGCCGCAGCAACAGACGCAGACTCTGCAGTGGAAATGGACAGAATCCCGCTGCATGCGTTGGTGCCTTGCTTTCGGGGTATTCGCATTCTGGATTGCATATTACGCTTATTGCCTGTTTCCGGGACTCGGCGGTGTCATGAACGCTGGCGACTCAGCCAAGTTCCAGGCGCTTGGACACACCCAGATTCTTGTCCATGGACCCGGCTACCCAATAATTCAGTTCCTGGGGGCCTTGCTACGCGCGCTCGATCTGCCGGTCGAGCCGTGGCTTGCGATGACCTTCACGATGGCCGCGCTTCCGGGCGCCCTCGCCAATATGATAGCCTTTCTGATCGTCGAGCGCGTGACCCGCAGCCCGCTATTTGGTATCGCAGGAGCGCTCCTGCTCGGCAGCGCCAGCCTGATGGCCGTTCAGTCAACCGAGGCCGAAGTCTATCCGCTCGCACTGGCCTTCATCCTTTCGACGTCGTTTTTGCTGATCCTCTTCGTCGAGAGCAAGCGCAAGGCCTATTTCATCGCGGCATGCGCCATCTACGCGATGTCATTCGGCAACCATCTGATGATGATCATGCTGGTGCCGCTGTTCCTGCTGGTAACGCTCGCCCATTGGCGCTCCCTGCTACATCCGCGGATTATCGCGTCCGTGCTGCTCGCTATTGTGCTTGGTGCCAGCCAGTATCTCTACCTCGCCTACATCACCTACGATCCGGCGACGGCCTATTCCGAATATCTACCTTTGCCACCGACGGTAACGGAATTCCTCCAATACATCACCGGAAGCTATTTCAGCGGTCTCTACGGCTCCGGGCTACAATCGACCTACAGCTCCGAGACGCTCCTCACCACGCTGCGCTCAGCGCATCCGTGGATCTCGTCGCCACTCATCATCGCGGGTCTGGTTCTCTTCCTGGCAGGCTGGCGCCGGCGCGATGCAGGCTGGCGAGGCTTGGCGATCATGCTCGGGGTGACGTTGTCCTTCGTGCCTTTCGTGATCTGGTACGGCGCTTACGATATCCAGGCGTTCCACCTGCCGGTTCTCGGGCCGCTGCTTGTCGGCGCGACTGCGGCAGTTGGCCGGTGGCTTGGTCGCTGGCGGCTGATGCAACTGGGCACAGCCCTGCTACTGATCGCGTTTGGCGCATGGCGGGCCACGGTGATGGCCGAGGGCCTGACCGCGCGGCAGCCGATTTTCACTGAATTACCAGAAACGATTGCGGCACTGGTCGCTCAGGCCCCGGTCGAAGAACCACTGGTTTCGATGACATATAACCTCAGGATGGCCACGCTTTACCACGAACTTCTCGGCGAAATGCCGTCGGCCCGATATCGGGTGCCGTGGCGTGCCGAGGAAGCCGCAGTCGAGCAAGATGAAGTTGCGGGCATCGTCGTGCCGACCGATGGTGAGCAGCTCCTGCGCTGGATCGAGCATCGCCATCCCGAACTCACCTGCCGATCATGGGCTCTCGATCAACCAGAGGGTACGCCGTGGCCCGCTTATGCCTTCCGCTGCGCCAGCACCGCGGATGCCGGCTCGGAAGCGGGAACCGGCGACGGAGGAGAATGAAGATTGTTTCGACATTGTGCTGCTTCATGATCGCCCACGCGAAATCGTGAATACAAGAATTTGTTTTACACTTGCGTTTTCGGCGGATTTTCGCCTATGGACCTTGGTCAGGAATAACGTTCCGTCGGCCAGATGAAGCTCGCGGCAGATTCCTTGGAATAGGAGATCGCGCGTGAGTTTTCGTCTCGCTGCTATCGGAATAAGCATCGCCGCCGGTATGCTTCTGGCCAACACACAGGCACCTGCAAGGCAGAGCATGCAGGGAGCGGGCGACGGGAACGTTGCGCTTGATGCCGTGTTGCCTGCAGCGCCCACGCCCGAGGAGACCTCCGCCATAGCGAAGCTCCGCGTCGGTTCGGCCGAGATGATACAACAACTGACCGGTCCAAACTCAGCCAACAAGACTGATCGTTGGAACGTTTACGGCACCGATCTCGGCCACATGTTTCGACACAAGGACGCACTCTACATGGTGTTCGGAGATACCTACGGGCCCGGTGGCAATGCTTGGCGCAGCAGCACAATGGCACGAATCGCCGACCCGCTCAGCTCCTTCGATTTTGCCCAGATGATAAAGGGGCCGGACGGTAACGCTAAAGAGCTTATACGCTCCGCCAAGGTTCCTGGCATTGAGTGGACCGTAATCCCCACCAACGGCATCTCACTTGGCGAGAGAATGGTGCTGCATTACATGTCGGTGCGGATGTGGACCTCGGACGGCCAGTGGCTCGTCCGGAGGTCCGGCCTCGCCTATTCCGACGATGACGGACAGACTTGGCACAGGTCACCGACTGCCGTCTGGCCGAACGGCTCCGGCTTCGAGCAAGTAGCCTTTGTCGATCTGGGCGAGATGATCTACACCTTCGGAATCCCCGAAGGCCGCTTTGGCGAGGTACGGCTGCGGCGGGCCAAACGCGATGACATATTCGATCCTGCCGCCTACCGTTATTGGGACGGCAGCGGCTGGGTGTCCGATCATCACTCTGCGGCGGCCGTCGTACCGGCCCCGGCAGGTGAGCTTTCGGTTGCATGGAGCGAGCCGCACCGCCGATGGCTGATGATGTATCTTGACGAGACTCAGGCTGCGATCGTCTTGCGAACCGCGACCGAACTTGTCGGTCCCTGGAGTGAGCCCCAGACGGTGGCGGAAGCGAGCAACTATCCAGGTCTTTATGCCCCCTATATCGTGCCAGGTGAAACGCTTGATGACTCGGTTCGCTTCACGATGTCTCGGTGGAAGCCACTCTATAACGTCTTCCTGATGCGGGCTCCGCTTCACTTTGAAGCGCCCATTGTCGCTGCTGCCGAGGACGAAGCCTCCACGGAAAGCACATCCAATTGAATTGCAGAACAGGGCCAACGCGATTTACGAAGGGGCGGGATGCTTCAATACTAAAGTTGTAGTTATGCGCATGCCTGGTTCCGGCGTTGTTGCACAATCGAAGAACGTTGCGTATTAGTTGCCCAGCGTCGAAAGATCTTGCATTAGTGTGACGCAAAAAAACAACCGGCGAATGGGGCACCTACGCAAGAACCTTCGTTTGTGCAACAATGCCGAAACGGTCTAAAAACTACACCAGCCAGGATTGCGAATTTCTCGCCAGTAGTTGACACGATCACCTTCGCGCCTTCTTCAGGCGCCATCGAAACCATAATTTCGCAGTCGAACTCAGCTGTTTTTGAGCACGGAGCATGAGGCCCTGTCGCCTCAAGAGCTCGAAACCCTGAAGCGTTTGCACCAGCGCCGCGGGACCTTTGTCGCCGGACGGGGCATGGTCCATCAGGGACAGTCGGATCAGGCTGCCTATATCTTGGAGGCTGGTTGGGTCTGTTCTTACAAGATTCTACCCGATGGCACCCGCCAGATCGTGGATTTCCAGATCCCGGAGGATTTTCTGGGGTTGCGCAGCGTTCTGCTCCAAGCCTCGGATCATAGCATCAAGCCGATAGGTGAAGTTCAGGCTGTCGAGGTTCTGGTGAGTGATCTGCTGGGCGCCTTTGCGCAAACCCCGCGATTGGCAACAGCTATCCGTTGGGCGGCGTCTCGGGACGAGGCAATGGTTGCCGAACATCTCGTTGGCATCGGACGGCGTGACGCGGATTCGCGGATGGCGCATTTCCTGCTCGAACTCGCAGCCCGGCTGGCGCTTGTCGGACTGGGAAGCAAGGCGGAATATGCCACCGCTGACGCAATATCATCTCGCGGATGCCCTGGATTGAGCGGAGTACACATCAACCGGGTTCTACGGCAACTTCGGGGGGAAGGGGTTGGTGACGTTCCGGGATGGGCAGGTGGATTTCCACGATTACGATCGACTGGTCGCACTGGCAGCGTTCGATCCGGCATATCTGGATCAGACGGGACCGATCCCGAAAATGACTACCTTTTGACCAAGCATTGCCAAGTTGTTTTAAGCCGGCTGCGAATGAGTTTGGAAAAGCGCTTCAGCAACATAATGTTTCCAGAGACCGAAGGCAAAATCGAGCGTTGGCACCAGACGCGTAAAAACCGCACTCTGCTCAAAAATTACTACCTGCCGAGCGGACTCGAACAAGCCATCGGTGACTTCATCGAGCATCACAAGCACCACGAGATCCTGCGCAATTTGACACCAGCCGACGTCTACTGCAGTTGGGCAGAAGCCATTCTCGGACGACGAAAGGAGATCAAGGAACTGACCATCCGGAAACGCCGCTTGCTGCTTCGAAAGGCTGCGGCATAGAATGAAGCACCAATAGAGCTACTTTCTCCGCGACCAATCAGGCCAACATGCTCCAGATCATCTGATGACGGACAATGCGGGACAAGCCAAACAGAATCGTTGTGAACCAACTTAAAGTCGTATTCTGTTGAGACTAATACACCCTAAATTGCGCTAGGTCATACTCATGGACATTGATTCGGAGCTTAAACCCCGGTTGTCAAACGGCGGTGCCGAGGCCCAGATTCCCGCCTTGCCACTGGCCAAGGCGCAGCAGGGCCTGTGGATCGGACAGAAGATCGGGCCGGCCGATGCAGTGTTCAACTTGGCCGAGTATACCGAGATTTCCGGGGCGCTGGATTGCGAAACCTTCCTGTCTGCGCTGTACTCCGTCACGAGCGAGGTGGAGGCGACACGCATCCGGGTGATCGACACGCCGGACGGTCCGTACCAGACCATCCTGCCGGAATACGACCACCGGCTGCCCTTTCTCGATTTCTCCGCTCAAGCCAATGCGAAGGAGCGTGCCGTGGCCTGGATGGAGGAGGAGTTGCACCGTCCCGTCGATCTGCGCAACGACCCGCTGTGGTTCTCCGCCCTGTTCCGTGTGGGGGCGGAACAGTATTTCTGGTATCACCGCTGTCATCATGTGGCGATCGACGGCTTTACCGGCGGGATGATCACCCGGCGTCTGGCGGCGGTCTATACCGCCATGATGGAATACCGCGCGGTGGAGGCGCCTGATTTCCTGTCGCTGTCGGCGCAGCGCGAGGCAGAGCAGAGCTATCGCAATTCCGCCCGCTACAACATGGACCGCAGGTATTGGCTGGATGAGATGCGCGACCTGCCACCGCCCGTGTCGCTGGCGACGCGGCGCAGCGCCGTGCGTGCGGGCGGTCTGCTACGGGCGAGCCTGATGCTGGAGGAAGGCGAGGTGCAGATGTTGCGTGCCATCGCGCGCGATGCTTCCGCCAGTCTGCCGCAGGTGATCACCGCGCTAATCGCGCTTTACGTGCACCGGACGACCGGGGCGGGGGATCTGGTGCTGGGAATGCCGGTCTCGGCTCGACCCCGGCGCGATCTCCGCCGCATTCCCGGCATGATGGCCAATGCGGTGGCGCTGCGCATGCAGATCGACCATGACAGCAGCCTGTCCGGCCTGATCTCACAGGTCGCGCGAGTGCTGCGCACCGCGCTGCGCCATCAGCAATACCGCTACGAGGATCTGCGCCGCGATCTGGGGCTGATCGCGGCGAACCAGCAAATTTCCTGGGTGGGCGTGAATATCGAACCCTTCGACTACAACCTGAATTTCGGCGGGCTGCAGGGACGGACACATAACCTGTCGAACGGCACCGTCGAGGATCTGACCTTCTTCGCCTATGACCGTGGGGACGGGCGGGGTCTGCGGATCGACCTTGATGCGAATCGCGCGCTCTATTCGATGGAGGAATTAGAGGCGCATGTCGCGCGGCTGCACCTTCTGATCCAACAATTGGTGGCCAATCCCGACCTGCCGGTCGGCACGGCGGAACTGCTGGCACCAGAAGAGCGGGCGCGCATCCTGACGCAATGGAACGACACCGCGACCGAACTGCCGGAAGTGCCTTGGCTTACCCTTTTCGAGGAACGTTGCGCAGCCACACCCGACGCCGTTGCCGTCGAGGACCGGGCGGGCGTGTTGAGCTATGCCGCGCTGGATGCGCAGGCCAATCGCCTAGCCCGGCTCTTGCAGGCGCGCGGGGTCAGCACAGGCGATATCGTCGCCGTGGCCCTGCCGCGCGACCGGCTGATGCCGTTGACGCTAATGGCTGTGCAGCGGGCCAGGGCGGTTTATCTGCCGCTGGACCCGGAAGCGCCGCCCGCCCGCAACGCCACGATTCTGGATGACGCGGCGCCCGTTCTGCGCCTGGCGACAAGGAATACGGTCGACGCGCTCGACGGCAGAGAGACGGTGCTGCTGGACGAGGTCGATCTCGATGAATGTCCGGGCTCGCCGCTGGCAGGGACTGTCTCGGCGGACGCACCGGCCTATGTGATCTACACATCCGGCTCTACCGGGGTGCCAAAGGGGGTGATCGTTCCGCACCGGGCACTGACCAACCTGCTGGTGGCAATGCGTGAAGCGGTGGGCTTCGGGGCGGCCGACCGAATGCTGGCGACCACCACGCTGGCCTTCGATATCGCGGCGCTGGAGCTTTTTCTGCCGCTGATCACCGGCGGAACGCTGATCGTCGCGCCGCGCAATGTGGCGCGGGATCCGGACCGGTTGGCCAGTGCGATCACCGACAGTGGTGCGACGGTGATGCAAGCCACACCCTCGCATTGGCAGGGGCTGATGAGCTGGCAACCCGAGGTGGTGCGAGGCCTGACTGTCCTGACCGGCGGAGAGACGCTGCCAGCCGCGCTGGCGCAACAGTTGCACGCCCACGCGCACCGGGTAATCAACCTCTACGGTCCGACGGAGACAACGATCTGGTCGACGATACATGAGATCGGGCCGGAGGATCTGGACGCGCCGCCGATCGGACGGCCGCTGGCGAACACGCAGGCCTATGTGTTGGATCGGGCGATGCGGCCCATTCCGCCGGGCGGTGTCGGGGATCTCTATATCGGCGGGGCGGGAGTGGCGCGCGGCTATCATCGCCGGCCGGAACTGACCGAGGAGCGCTTCGTGTCCCATCCGTTCGGGGCGGGGCGGATCTATGCCACCGGCGATCGGGCGAGCTGGCGCGCGGACGGGGTACTGGAATATCATGGACGCGACGATCTCCAGGTGAAGATCCGCGGCTATCGCGTTGAACTCGGCGAGGTGGAAGTGGCGCTGGAGGCGATCGTGCATCCCGCGCAGGTCGTCGTACGTGCCTGTGCACGGGAGAGCGGGACTGTGGCTCTGGCCGCCTATGTCGCGGCACCGGACATGCCCGACAGTACAGTCCTGCGCCGCGCGTTGGCGCGGCGGTTGCCCGATTACATGATCCCGGCGGCCTTCGTCCGGATGGATGCACTGCCGCTGAACCCCAATGGCAAGATCGACCGCGCGGCCCTGCCCGACGCGTTCGAGGGGCAAGCCGCAACTGAAACGGCACGGGCGGCCGAAGAGCCTCGAACTGACCTGGAGCGGCAACTGGTCCGCCTTTGGCAGGATGTGCTGGGGACGGAGCATGTCGGTATCCATGACGATTTCTTCGACCTTGGCGGCGATTCCCTGCTGGGAACAGGCATGCTCCTGCAATTGCGAGAGATGACCGGAAGCCGCGTGCCATTGGCAGCGATCTTCGAGGCCACGACAATCGCCCAGATCGCCGAACGGCTGGACAGCCGTGTGGATCACGACCCGTTCGACACCGTGATCACGCTACGAGAAGGCGCGGCGAACGGACCGACCGTGTTCTGCCTGCATCCGGTGCTGGGCCTCGCCTGGGGCTATTCTGCACTGCTCAGCCACCTGCGTCCTGGCATTTCGGTGCACGGGCTTCAGGCCCCCGGTGTCGGGGATGGTAGCCTTCCGGGCAGTATCGAGGAAATGGCGGATATCCAATTGCGGGCGATCCGCGACATTCAGGATACCGGCCCCTATCACCTCATGGGCTGGTCGATGGGCGGGTTGCTGGCCCATCGCATTGCCGAGCGATTGGAGGCGAGCGGCGCGGAAGTGGCAAGCCTGACGATCCTCGACGCCTATCCCTTCGTGGATGGCGATCACGGCGCGGAGACGGCACAGATCCACGCGACACTGGAATTCCTGGGCTTCGGCGCCGTCGAGGAGGCGCGGATGCCCACGGACATGGCCGAGCTGACCCAGTTCCTGTGCCAGGCCTATGATGTTTATGCGCATCCGCTGTTGGATGTTACGCGCGAATCCCCGGACGTGGTGATCGCCCGGTTGCGTGGCGTGATCGAGAACAATCTCGCCATTGCCCGGCGCTACCGCCCGGGCCGGACGCGGGCCTCGATGACCTTTCTGCGGGCGACACATGGCGGGAGCGCCGGGCTCGACCGGCTGCTGCACCACACGCCGGAGATCTGGCGCGATCGCGTCGGTGATTTGGTGGTGCACGACCTGGCCTGCCACCATCAGGACATGCTCGACCCGGCCCATGCCGCCGTGGTGGCGCGGCACATGGAACGGCAGCTGGCCTAGCCGCGCCGGGGAAAAGGACCCATGCGGATCACGATATTCACCGCGGGCACCCAGGGCGATGTGCGTCCGCTGGTCGCGTTGGGACTGGGCCTGACGCGCGCGGGCCATGCGGTGCGCATTGCCACCGGCAACGGCTGTGCGGCACTGATCGAAGAGGCGGGGCTGGAATTCGCACCGCTGAGTGCGGACTTCCTGGAGATAATGAAACGTGACCCCTCGGTGTTGCGCCGGGGGCGAAATCCGCTGGCACTGTTGCCGCGGCTGCGTGGACATTTTCGCGAGATGACCGTGAACTGGGCAGCGGAGGGGCGTGCCGCTGCAGCGGATGCGGACCTGTTGATCGGCAACGGAATGACGGCGGTCCTCGCCGCTTCGCTGTCCGAGGTGCTGGGCGTGCCGTGGGTGGAGACGCAGCTGCAGCCCACCTCTCCCTGTCCAGACATTCCACCCATGGCGTTGAAACCGCCGCGCCGACCCTATCCGGGCTGGGTGAATCTTACACTCTACCGGCTGCTGCGGGTGACAACCTGGCAGATGCTCGCACCCGGCTATTCGCAACTCCGCCGCGATCTGGACCTGCCGCCGCTGCCGCGCTCGGGGCCGGGGTTCGCGGGACAGGGGCGCAAGCTGCTCTACGGGTTCAGCCCCACGCTTTGCCCGCCTTCACCCCACTGGCCGGAAGAGGAACATGTGGCCGGATACTGGCACCTCGACACCCCAGGTGACTGGTGCCCTCCACCTGCGTTGCAGCGGTTCCTGGAGGACGGGCCGCCGCCTGTCTATGTAGGTTTCGGCAGTATGCACAGCGTCGAGGCGCTGAAGGTTACCGCGCGGATCTGCGACAGTATCCGGTCGTCCGGTCGTCGTGCGATCCTCGCTACCGGATGGGGTGGGGTGGCAGCGATCTCTGGCCCCGATATCCTGACCGTGGCGAACTGCCCGCATGACTGGCTGTTCCCGCGCGTGGCACTGGCCATCCATCATGGCGGGGCGGGGACCGCGGCAGCGGCGGCGCGAGCGGGCATCCCCTCGGTTGTGATGCCCCGTTTCGGGGATCAGCCGTTCTGGGCGTGGTGCCTGCAGCAGCGCGGGGTCGCACCGCCGCCCCTGGAGCAGAAGGCGCCGAGTGTGAATGCAGTGGCGGGAGCAGTGCGGCAGGCGCTAACGCCCGAGATGCAGGCGAACGCCCGTGCGGTGGGCGCACGGATGCGACAGGAGAACGGGGTAAGCCACGCCGTCGCACAGCTCTGCGACTGGGGACTAATCTGATCTCAGTCGACGAGTACGGTGCACAGCATGTTCAGGGCGATAACAATGACGAACATCGTAAAGGTCCGTCAGGGGCCTAGGGTCCAGCGCATGAGCCAGACGCGCGATCGGCTTGGTATAGCTGCGTAGCTTGTCGGTGATGACTACACGCGGCTGGCCGAATTGCGCAATCAACCGTGTCAGGAAGCGCTTGGCAGCTTTGGCATTCCGGCGTGTCTGAACCAAGATGTCGAGCGTATCCCCATTGGCATCGATGGCCCGCCAGAGCCAGTGTTTCACGCCGCCAATCGGGATCACGACCTCGCCCATGTGCCACTTGTCGTTCGGATGCGGCCGGTTCCTGCGAAAGCAAGCCGCAAAATGCGCGCCAAACCAGTTGACCCAAAACCGCACGGTTTCGCGGCTGACCATGATGCCCGTTCGGCCAGGAGATCCTCAACATCCGCCGTGCTGAGTGTAAACCGGTGGTAGGCCCAAACCGCGTACGCGATGATCTCGCGCGGAAAACGGAAACCCTTCAGGTGCGGCAGTAACGAGGGTATCTTCATGCCTCGACCTCTACCCAAGTCACAAACACCAAACAACTTGGCAATGCCCTCTCGAGACATGATCGGCATTCGGCCCCTTCCTGCCACGAACTTCGATGTGCGATGCCCCGGCGCGACGCGGCTTCACCGAACCGGTTCTCTGATCGCGGTGATGTCAAGGGCATGGTTCTGTTGTCCGCCGGGGTCTTGGTTCTCTCCGAAGTCAGGCAGTGCCGCTTCATGATGGCGTCCGGGGCTGATCGTCTGGAATGTCATTCACGAGGTTGATGCGGTTGGCGTCACCTCGACCGCTTCACGCGAGATCGATCTGCCACCGTCCCGGAGGACGCCGAACCCGCCCTGTCCTCAGGCGGGTATTCTGTTTGTCAGGTTGCGGGCTCCCCTTTCCAGTTGAACTCGGTTCCATCACGCCAGATGGCATGGAGGATCACGGCGATCTTGCGTGCCGTTGCGACGGCGGCCTTCTTGAAGCCTTTGCGCGCGCTGAGCCGGATCGCCCAGGACTTGAGAGGTGAGAACCGTCTGACCTGTGTCATCAAGGACGCGGCAGCGGATACAAGCAGACGTCGCATCTCGGCATCTCCGCATTTGGAGATACGGCCTGATCTGTCGATCTCGCCCGATTGGTATCGTCGTGGCGTCAATCCCAGAAACGCGCCGACATCGCTCGATCGACGGAACCTGCTCGCATCGTCCAATGTCGCGATGAAGTTGAGCGCCACGAGGGGGCCGACGCCCGGCACTGTCATGAGGCGACGTGCCAACGTATTCTGCTTGGCAACATGCATCAGTTCATCGGCCAGGGCTTCCGCCGAGGCGCAAAGTGTCTTGTGGATGGGTATCATGGTCTGTGCCACAAGCCCCAGCATCGGATCGCAGGCTCCAGCCTCGGCAAGCTGGTCTCGGAATCCTTGGCGATGATGGGCACTGGGAACAGCTCCCATGCGGATGCCGAAGGTTTTGAGGACACCGCGGATATGGGCTTCGAGATCCTTGCGCATGCGGATCAGTCGTTCTCGCGCCCCCACCAGCGCCCGCACTCGGTCGGAGGCTTCGCTGCGAACATGGACTTTCGTGAACCAGCCGGTCCGAGACAGCTGCGCCAGACCCTCCGCGTCCGCCTTGTCCGACTTGTTGAGGCGCGCAGACAGAGCCTTGTGCGCCATGCGAGCGTCGATGCAGATGATCGGGACACCGCGCTTCTCAAGCTCACGCGTCAGCCAAGTGGCGAGTATCCCGCTTTCATGCACGACACGTTCCGCATCAGGAACTTCCCGGGAAAGATGGTCGGCGATGACATCCGGGTCCGTCGGCAGGGTCGCGCGTTTCACAACCGATCCCTGCGCATCCACAACGCAGACCGAGACCTCTTTCAACGAAACGTCGAGACCAACATAGTTGCTCATGGTCGTTCTCCTCACGGCTTTAATTGGTGAGGCTGATCCTATCAGACCTCGTTCGCCCGGGGAGAGCGACCGCCGCGATCACACCATGTCATTCATGCTGGTCGCAGCGAAACCGACCAATGAAACAAGTATAATACGGCCAACTCCGACTGTAAATCGGCGGCGCTCCTTCGACGCGCAAACCCCTGAGTTGGGCGCGTTGAGGCTGCTCCGAGTCAGCGCTCACGCCGATAGTGCATAGCAACCGCACCGTTGCGCAGCGGCTTCGCCGAGACCAGTTCGAGCCGACGCGCACTGGGTAGCCTGCCCTGGTACAGGGTCGGGCCATGGCCGGCGATCCTGGGATGGACGAGGAACTTATATTCGTCGATCAGATCCAGCCGGTCCAACTCGGTTGCGAGTTTGCCGCTACCGAGGAGCACGCCGGCCGGAGTCGCGTCCTTGAGCCTCTGTACGCCTGTTCGCAGGTCGTCGGCAATATGATGGCTGTTGGTCCACGGGAAGTCCGTTCGCGTCGATGACACCACGTATTTCGGTTTGGCGTCCAGCTTGACAGCCCATTCGCGTATCGCCGGCGGCGCCTCCACGTCGCCGCGAGCGACCGCCGGCCAGTAGCTCTCCATCATCTCGTAGGTGATGCGGCCCCACAGCATCGCTCCGCTCTCGTCCATCAGGCGAGTGAAGAACGCGTGCGTCTCGTCGTCAGCGATTCCCTCCTCATGGTCGACGCAGCCGTCCAGAGTGACGTTTATGCTTAAGGTCAATCGTCCCATGCGACGAGCCTAAACCAGCCGCTCGAAAAGACCTAGTGTTCGCCATCTGACAGAAGATTCCCAGTTGCGTTATGATGCGCCATGTTCGGCGCATGAGACGCGATGACATCTGCCTTTATCTTGGCCCCGCCGACCGCGCTGAGCTTCAAGCGCTGATCGCCAACCGGAACACAGTGTGCAAGCTGGTCTGGCGGGCCGAGATCGTGCTGGCGACAGCGGCTGGTCACGACACCTTTGAGATCATGCGGCGTGCGCGCACGTCGAAGCCCACGGTCTGGCGTTGGCAGCAGCGTTGTCTTTCTTGTTCCTGGCATTTGGGTTCACTTTTTCTTCGGCCGCCCTGGCCAGGACGTCGGGACGGAATTTGACCGGATGCCGATGGATCTCGAAACGAAGTGAGGCCGCTCGGTTGCGGGCGGAAGGTCTTGAGCCGGAGGAGCGGTACGCCGAAATCGAAAGTGGTTTCCAAGACGGGATATATATGGTTCCGGAGAAGGGCGGGACGTCCTACATGATCGCGCCTCTTCACCGCACGGTCGCACCGCCGGAAATGGAGGTGCATACGGTGACCACACCGCATTACATGCCCTATGCATCATTCGTCACCAATGAGGATATTGGGGTCGCTCCCAGTCTCGACGATCCATCCAGCCTTTATCACCCGTCCATCGACCGGCAGGGCATCGATGAACAAAGCTACCTTATTCAACTCGTCGGGCAGAAGGAGCGGGATCACATCCTTGCCGATGAACAAGAACTTCTCGCGGATCTCTGCGCCTATCGCGATGTTCTTTGCGATCCCCAGACGATCGACTGAGCAGGTCAGCGCAATCCTGTCTGGCACCTCAACGTTTGAGAATGACCGCCGAAAGCTGAAAATCCGAACAAAGGAAAAGCGGCCCTATCGCCCGTGGAAGCTTATAATCCCGTATGCCCGGCTAATGATGATGGGCCCGAAGCCATCTTGCGCGCTGCGACCACAATCCGCGAGATATACGGCGGCGGCACAGCAAAGTCGGTCCATTCTTGCCATTCGGAGCGGCATATGCGTCACGACCCAGTGTTCCCAGAACCAGCCGTTCATGCCAGTCGCAGCAATTTCAGGCGGCCAATAGCGGTAATGCGGAACAAAGCGGACGTTGTGCCGACACCCGAACTCGGTCTGTACCAGATGTTCAACAGGCGATCGGGCGCGGGTGGAACTCTCAACTATAGTACCCGCACCCGATGTTGCTACGAATCGAACCGCTCGATCAGTTCTGAAAGTTCGATATGGGCAGCACATGCCCCATTGCCCAGCTGCATCTCGCCGCGCTCCAGCCCCGACGCGTAGACAACTGCCGGATCAGCCTCGATGCGCTCCCGCAATGCGGCGAGCTTTGGCCAGCGTTCCTTATCGGCCACCTCGTGGAAATCCAGCCACCGTGCAACGCCGATCAGAATACCATCGGCAAGGGTTGGATGGTCGGCTATCAGAAACTTCGTATCGTCGATCATCTCTTCGAGTCTGTCATGCCGCTCGATCACGCCTTCGCGGCCCCACTCTCTCAAGGCCGACTGCTTCGCCGGATTGGGAGGCTCCATCTCCATGGCTGCCCAAAGGGGGCCGAACATGCCAGTAAACCCGGTATTGATGAACGCCATGATCTGATGCATTCGATCGGCCTGCCGCGACAGCGGATCGAAGCTGATCCGCCGTTCCGCATCTCGTGCTTCAAGCCAGGTTGCAATCGCCATGGTCTCGGTCAGCATCTCGCCCTTTTCGGTGATCAAAACAGGCGTTTCGACGCGTGGATTGAGCCTTCTATAGGCTGGCTCACGCATCTCGCCGAACATATCGACGCGACAAAGCCTGTAGGGTCGTCCCAGCCATTCGAACGCGGCAACAAGCCCCATGGAGCTCCCCGAGGGAAAGCCGTACAATAGTATAGGTTCCATGTTATCATTCTCCGTGATTTCTGATGATCACGCTGCGCAGCGTGGGAGGAATTTAGCGAGGCTCTGCCCCAAGTAAATTACGCACCTTTTTGTAACCATGGACGAAGAATGAAAAACCTTGTCTCCCGTTGTCCCATCGAAGAGGTCATGCAGGTTCTCAGCGGTCGCTGGCCGACGCTGCTGATCTATTACCTGCAGGATGGGACGAAGCGTTTCAGCGATCTCCGCCGGGACAATCCGACAATCTCTCACAAGATGCTGACACTGGAGCTACGCAAGTTGGAGGATGCAGGCATCGTCCAACGCACCGAATTTTCCGGTTATCCGCTTCGTGTCGAGTACGATCTAACCCCTGCCGGAGAAAGGCTGGTCCCTCTCATCGATGCATTGGGGGAATGGTGGGAAGCTTCCCCCCGGCAGCACCCATGGCACAACCTTAAATCTGTGCCATGGGGCTGACAGGATACGGTACAACCCTGCATTCGAACGAGAAATGCTTTAACCATGCTGCAAAGCTACGAAGTGATTCCGCGCGATTTCCTGCAAACGTACTTCGCCGCCCCGATGAGTCATGGGATCGAAGTAATCCCCCTTGTACCAGAGGTTGCGCCGTGAACGCAGTTTCACGCAACCGATAGCCTTGCTCGGTGTTGGAAAGCACCGGCACGGCATTCATCAATCGGCAAGTATAGGGGTGATGGGCTGCTCAAAGAGGCGTGAGGTCGGCGCTTGCTCCATGATCCTGCCCTGGTACATGACGAGCACACGGTCGCAAAGCGGTTCCACTACGCCGAGTTCCTGGTCGATGAACAAGCAAGAAAAGCCAAAGCGTTCCCGCAACTGCTGCAGAAGTGTCAATATTTGCGCCTGCACGGTTACGTCCAACGCAGAGACTGGCTCGTCGGCGACAACCACCGCTGGGCGTTCTACAAGTACTCGCGCTATCGCGACACGCTGGCCTCCTGACAATTCATGCGGGAATCGGCTGGCATAAGTGGGTCTGACGCGGATTTGGTGCAGTTCTGGGATGCCGAACGCGATATTTCGACAATCTTTAAAGGAGGTTGCCGATGGCGTCACAGTTTTCGCGAACGGATTTACTGCCCGCGGGTCTCAAGGCGGAACAGGTCGAACTAGATGGTAACACAATCCGGGTCCACTCGGTTCTGCCAAAGCCGCGGCTACCTGTCCGCGCTGTGGCACGATTTCGCGACACGTTCATAGTAGGTATAGGCGCCGTCCTGCTGATCTTCCCGCGCATGGTCGGAAGGTGGAACGGATCTCGGTGGCGCGGCGATTTCGATGCCGAGCTATGCATTGTCCAGCTAAGATATTCGCGGAGCGGTTTCCGCCTGTCGTCACCCGGCCATACGCGCGGCGCACGTCACGTCTGCAAGGGCCGGTCCGTCATCTAGGACTTACTCTCGGCGGGCGTCCTGCACAAGCGCTTGCCGGACGGCTTCTGTTGCCCGTCAGCAAAGATATCTTTCTGCGCAGCGTTCGAGATACGCCCGAAGCCGTGACCAGCGAACTCCGCGTCATCGGCATCGACGACGGGGCATGGCGCAAAGGACAGCGATACGGCACACTGATTTGCGACCTGGAGCGGCGCCGGGTTATCGACCTTCTACCGGACCGGGAACCTGCCACTGTCGAGGCTTGGCTGCGTACCCGCCCTGGGATTGAGATCGTTGCCCGTGACCGCAACGGCGGTTATGGCGGCACCGTTTCTCGCGCTTTGCCTCGGGCAGTTCAAGTTGCCGACCGCTGGCACCTGCTGGAGAACGCGAGCGCAGCTTTCTTGGCTGCGGTTCAACGGACCATGCCTGCGAGCCACTCAGCACCTTGCAGTCGTCGGATCGGGCACGTCCTCGGACCTTGGGAAAGAAGGGCTGAATGCGCCGCATCTGCTGTGCACTCAACCAGAAACATCGCTTGTCTCTTTCGCTCGCGACAAGCGAGAAACAGTCAATATACTGGCTTTCAAGAGCAATTTATAGGGACTGATCCTAGACTTATTTCGAACTTACCGCGTTCCGTTGCACGACCGAACGGCGTGCCCGTCCCTCCCCTGACCGCCCCCGCCGAAACAGCCGGGTATTCTCATACAGCTCTTCCAGGCGTTGCATCCGTGCCTCAGTTTCCGGCCATGTCTGCTCCTGCACTGCAGCCAGTAGGGTTTCGAGCAACACCAGCATCGCGACCGATGAATCCCAGGCTGACGGAACCTCGATCTGGGCGGAGAACCTGAAGCTGGCATGGGCGGCGACGGGACTGACCCAGGGATCGGTCATCAGCACGATCTCGGCCCCGCTTTCCGCAGCAAGCTCGGCCAATTCAAGGATGGAATTCTCGTAGCGGCGGATGTCGAAGACGATCATCACGTCGCCGGGGCGAAGATCCAGCAGCGCCGGCGGCCAGGCATTCGACAAGGGCGGCAAGAGCGATACGCCGGGCCGCACGATGCCAAGCTGGGTCACCAGATAATCGGCAAGCGCATGGGTGATCCGCCCTCCGGACACGAAGATGTTGCGCTGATGATCGGCCAGCATGGTCGCGCAGGCATCGAATTCTGCATGATTGATTCGTCCTAGTGTGACCGACAGATTGGTCAGCACGGCATCGGCAAAACGGTTCAGCATATGCGTGTGTGGCACCCCGTCACTCCAGCGCGCACGCTTCGACAGAGGCGATTCCAGTCGCGCCTCCACTTCGGACCGCAACTGGGTCTGGAACTCGGGGTAGCCGCGAAAGCCCAATTTCTGCACCAGTCGCAGCACGGTTGGGGTCGACACCCCGGCTTCTTTTGCAAGTTGCGGCATCGAGCCCAGCCCCGCGACCGGGTAGTGACGCGTCAAATGACTGGCCAGCATGCGCTCCGAGGGGGTCAGAGTCTCGAAATGATGGGCGAGACGATCCTCGATCAACACTGCGGGCGTTGGGCTATTCTCGGTCATCTGATCGTCCTTTGGGCAGATTTAATCGCCCGCTTCCGTAATGATTGTAACAGTGATCTACCATCATGAAAAGATATTGACAGATTGGTTCACCTGTCACAGCTTGACCGTAGAGGAGAGTTGGATGCCTGAACATGCAGCCCATTTCGTGATCGAATGCGAGAATGCCCCCGGACCTGCCGTACTGGTCTGCGAGCATGCTTCGAACGACTTTCCGTCTCCCTGGGGCGGGCTGGGGTTGAACGATGCTCAAAGGCAAGCACATATCGCATGGGACCCCGGCGCCTTGGGGCTGGCGCGGGAACTGGCACAAAGGCTCGGCGCCCCCATGCTTCACGGCACGGCATCACGGCTGATCTATGACCTAAATCGCCCACCGCATTCCCCCGCAGCCATGCCGGAGCGCAGCGAGGTTCATGAGATTCCCGGAAATCTTGGTCTTTCCACCGAAGAGCGCCTGCGCCGGACTGAAGCGATCTACATTCCCTTTCACGCGGCGCTCTCGGACCTGCTGGCAAGGCGGCTGGCGGTGGGCCAACGCCCGGTCCTGATTACAGTCCACAGCTTCTCCCGGATCTATTTCGGCCAGACACGAGAGGTAGAGTTCGGCATCCTGCATGACGCCGATGACCGGCTGGCCCGTGCCGTTGCAGCCCGCGATGTCGGGCTGGAAACCCGCCTCAACGAACCCTACAGTGTGGCGGATGGGGTGACGCATACGCTCGCCCGTAATGCCATGCCATTGGGTCTGGCCAGTGTCATGCTGGAAATCCGCAACGACCTGCTTGCCAGGTCACAGGTCAGTATGGCCGAGCGCCTTGCCCCCGTGCTTCAGGCCGCCATCGAGGAGGTCGCGTGATGCCGGGGTGGGCTATCGCATATGTCCGACGAATCGAGGCGCTGAATTACCGCCTTGGCCGCTTTGCCATGTATTTGCTCTTCGCGATCATGGCGGTCCTGCTGTGGTCCTCGATCACCAAGATTTTCAAGGTGCCATCGCTTTGGACACTGGAAATGGCGCAGTTCACCCTGGTCGCCTATTACCTGCTAGGCGCGCCCTATTCGATGCAGCTTGGCGCCAATGTCCGCATGGATCTGCTCTATGCCCGGATGCCCGCGCGGAGGCAGGCGATCTGGGATCTCTTCACCATCTTCTGCTTGCTTTTCTACCTCGGCGTGATGCTGTGGGGTGCGATCGACTCGACCGCCTACAGCCTGCAGATCGGGGAACGGGCACCAAGTGCGTGGCGGCCCTATCTGTGGCCGATCAAGATGATCATCACGCTGGCCTTCGCCTTGATGATCTTGCAGGCCATTGCCCACCTGATCCGTGACATCGCCACGCTGCGCGGTGTCGAGATTCCGCATCCGTTCAAGGGAGCCGTCGACCGATGAGCCATGAATGGATCGCCATCCTGATGTTCTCGACCATGCTGCTGATGATGATCACCGGGCAGCGGGTCTTCGGCGCGATCGGCTTTGTCGCCGTGGTCGCCGCGCTGATCCTGTGGGGACCGGGCGGGACCGATATGGGCTTCTCGGCGGTCATGAAGGTCATGCGCTGGAATGCGCTGCTGACGCTGCCGATGTTCGTCTTCATGGGTTACGTGATGTCGGAATCCCGGCTGGCCGAGGATCTTTATCGCATGTTCCATGTCTGGTTCGGCCCGATGCCGGGCGGGCTTGCCATCGGGACCATCCTGCTGATGGTGATGATCTCGGCTATGAACGGGTTGTCGGTGGCGGGGATGGCCATCGGGGCGACCATCGCCCTGCCCGAGCTGATCCGGCACAATTACGACAAGCCGATGATCTCGGGCGTGATCCAGGCGGGTTCCAGCCTTGGCATCCTGATCCCGCCCTCGGTGGTGCTGGTGCTGTATTCGCTGATCGCGCGCCAGCCGGTCAGCCAGCTATGGCTGGCCGGGATCGGACCCGGATTGCTGATGGCCGCGATGTTCATCCTCTATATCCTGATCCGCACCCGGCTGAAACCCTCGCTCGCCCCACCGATGCCGCCCGAGGAACGCGCCGAGATCACATGGGGCGAACGCATCCGCCTGCTGCGTGCCGGTATTCTGCCACTGGTGATCTTTGCCGCGATGATGGTGCCCTTCGTCAAGGGCTGGACCTCGCTGACCGAAAGCAGCGTCATCGGTGCGCTGTCAGCCGTGATCGCCGCCGTCATCAAGGGGCGCTTCACCCGAGACGTTTTCGAGACGGCCACGAAGCAAACCTTGGCCATCACCTGCATGTTCATGCTGATCATCACCGCGGCGCTCAGCTTTGGGGCGGTCTTCGACGGTCTTGGCGCAGGGCGCGCAATCGAGAACCTGTTCCTGCAAGAAATGGGTCTCAGCCCGTTACAGGTGTTGCTGCTGATGCAGGCATCGTTCCTGATCATGGGCATGTTTCTCGATGATACCGCCATGCTGGTGATCGTCGCGCCGATCTATGTAACCATGGCGCGTGCACTCGGGTTCGATCTGGTCTGGTACGGGATCCTCTATACGATCACCTGCCAGATCGCCTATCTGACCCCGCCCTTCGGCTATAACCTGTTCCTGATGCGGGCCATGGCGCCGAAGGATTTCACGCTTGGGGTGATCTATCGCTCGGTCCTGCCATTCGTGGCGCTGATGGCGGTGACGCTGGCGCTGGTGATCGCTTTTCCGGGCATCGCCATGTGGCTGCCGAACTCGATCTACGGACAATAACCAACAGGGAGAATGACAATGACGACGACAAGACGGAAATTCCTGGCAAGCGGTGCAGCAGTTGCGGGTGCCGGAGCATTGGCCTCCCCTGCCGTCGCGCAGGGCGCACCGCTGAAATGGCGGATGCAGACCTATGCGGGCGCGGCACTTGGTGAGCATGTTTGCAAACCCGCGATTGATGCTTTCAACAAGATCGCCAATGGTGAGATGGAGATCGAGCTGTTCTATGCCGATCAGCTTGTTCCCACACCCGAACTGTTCCGCGCCATGCAGAACGGCACTATCGACGCGGTGCAATCCGACGACGACAGCATGGCCTCGCCGACCGAGGTGACGGTGTTCGGCGGCTATTTCCCCTTTGCGCTACGCTATTCGCTGGATGTGCCGGCGCTGTTCAACCATCACGGGCTGGACGAGATCTGGAAGGAGGAATACGCCAAGCAGGGCATTCAGCATATCTCGGCCGGATCATGGGACCCGTGCAATTTCGCTACCAAGGAGCCGATCAACAGCCTTGCCGATCTGCAGGGCAAGCGCGTCTTCACCTTTCCGACCGCCGGACGGTTTCTGGCCAAATTCGGCGTCGTTCCCGTCACCCTGCCATGGGAGGATATCGAGGTGGCGCTGCAAACGGGCGAGCTGGACGGCGTCGCATGGAGTGGGATCACCGAGGATTACACCGTCGGATGGGCCGAGGCGACCGGGCATTTCCTGACCAACAGCATCTCGGGTGCATGGATCGGCCATTTCTTCGCCAACCAGGAGCAGTGGGACGAAGTGCCCGAGCATCTGAAAGAACTGATGAAGGCGGTGTTCGACCAGTCGCATTATTATCGCCAGCACTGGTACTGGTCGGGCGAGGCGAATCTGCGCGTGACCGGCGACAAGATGAAGCTGACCACCATCCCCGCCGAGGAATGGGACCAGGTCGAAGAGGCCGCCAAGGAGTTCTGGGAAGAAGTCGCAGCCGAATCCGAAGTCAAGGCAAAGGTCGTCGCCAAGATCAGGGAGTATAACGAGGCCATGCGCAAGGCGGGCCCGCCCTATCGCTATTCGTGATCGGGGCCGATGGAATATGCCGCGGCGGGGCAAGCGACTATTGCGTCCCGCGATGGCCGGGGGCTCTGCCCCCCGGACCCCCGGGATATTTGCATGAAGAAGAAGGGGCGCGCGCATTGTGGTTGTGCGCCCGGAAGTGACAAGGCCCGAATAGGAGTGCCGCGATGCCTGCCAATCTGAGTTTCGACGAGTTGAAAGCCGCCGTGGATGCCGGTGAGATCGATACCGTGGCGATAGCTCTGGTGGATATGCAGGGGCGTTTGATGGGCAAGCGTTTCCATGCCACGCATTTCCTGGAAAACCCGGAAGAAACGCATTGCTGCAATTACCTGCTCGCCACCGATACCGAGATGGTCACGGTTCCGGGCTACAAAGCGTCGAGCTGGGCGTCGGGTTACGGCGATTATGTGATGAAGCCCGACCTTTCGACGCTGCGCCGCCTGCCATGGGCGCCGGGCACCGCCTTTTGCATGGTGGATCTGCATGATCATCACACGCATGAGCCGGTCCCCCATGCCCCGCGCAATATCCTGCGCCGACAGGTTCAGCGGGCCGAGGCGATGGGCTTCACCCCGATGATGGCGACAGAGCTGGAATTCTTCCTGTTCGCCAATGATTACAAGTCCCTGTTCGATAGCGGCTATCGCGATCTGCTTCCGACCGCGCGCTACAATGTCGATTACGCGCTGACCGGCACTTTCGCCGACGAGCCGATGATGCGCGACCTGCGCAACGGACTTTTTGGTGCGGGCATCCCGGTCGAGAACTCAAAGGGAGAGGCCGAGGCGGGGCAGCACGAGATCAACGTGAAATATTCCGACGCCATGGACACGGCCGACATGCATGTGCTGGTCAAGTCCGCTACCAAGGAAATCGCGCAGGCGCGTGGCCAGTCGGCCTGTTTCATGGCGAAATACTCGCATGAGCGGGCGGGCTCATCCAGCCATGTGCATCAGTCGCTCTTCATGGATGGCGACAACGCCTTTTTCGAGCCGCAGGCACAACGGGGCATGTCCGACCTGATGCACAGCTACATGGCCGGGCAACTGGCCCATGCCAAGGGGCTGACCCTTTTCCTTGCCCCCTATGTCAACAGCTACAAACGCTTCGTCACCGGCATGTTCGCCCCCACCAAGGCGATCTGGTCGATGGACAACCGTACCGCCGGGTTCCGGGTCTGTGGAGAGGCGACAAAGGGTCTGCGCGTCGAATGCCGGATCGGCGGTGCGGATCTGAACCCTTATCTTGCCTGTGCGGCATTGCTGGCGGCAGGTCTGGACGGTGTGGAAAAGGGCATGGAGCTGGAGCCGGAATTCACCGGCGACGCCTATGCTGCCGAGAATGCCCGCCAGATTCCCGGCACGCTTGCCGATGCGGCCAAGGCGCTGGACGCTTCAGACATGCTGCGCGCCGCGTTTGGCGATGACGTCGTCGACCATTACGTCCGCGCCGCGCATTGGGAATTGGAAGAACAGAACCGCGTCGTCACCGATTGGGAAGTCGCGCGCGGTTTCGAACGGGCCTGAAACGCCGAAGACGACGGCCAGAAGAGGACAAGATGTCGAAAACAGTCAAGTTGATTTCCCCTGTAGATGGCTCGGTATATGCCGAGCGTCCGGTGCTGAGCGCGAAGGACGCGCGGCAGGCAGTCTCTCGTGCACGGGCGGCGCAACCGGAATGGGCAGCGTTACCGCTGGCGGAGCGGATCGCCAGGGTCGATGCCGGGATCGCTGCGCTGAATGCGATGAAGGAGAATGTCGTTGGGGAGCTCGCCGATCAGATGGGGCGTCCCGTCCGTTATGGCGGCGAATTCGGTGGCATGAACGAACGCGCCGAATACATGGCCCGGATAGCGCCGGAGGCGCTGGCCCCAACGGTGATCGAGGACAGCGAGAGCTTCACCCGCGAAATTCGTCGCGAACCGGTCGGCACCGTGTTTGTGATCGCACCGTGGAACTATCCATTCATGACCGCGATCAATACCGTCGTGCCCGCCTTGATCGCAGGAAACGCGGTGATCCTGAAACATGCCTCGCAGACGCTGCTTGTCGGCGAACGCATCGCGCAGGCGATGGAACAGGGCGGTGTGCCTGACGGGGTGTTCCAGAACCTTGTGCTCGACCATCAGACCACCGAGGAACTGATCGCCACACGCAGCTTCGGTTTCGTGAACTTCACGGGCTCGGTCCGGGGCGGTCAGGCGATCGAGCGGGCGGCGGCGGGGACATTCACAGCCACCGGGTTGGAGCTGGGCGGCAAGGATCCGGGCTATATCCGCAAGGATGCTGACCTGGATGCCGCGGTAGAGGGGCTGATGGACGGGGCGATGTTCAATTCGGGCCAATGTTGCTGCGGGATCGAACGGATCTATGTCCATGAGAGCCTCTATGACGCGTTTGTCGAGAAGGCGGCAGCCTGGGTGCTGCGGCAGAAACTCGGCAATCCCCATGACCCGGATACCACCATGGGTCCGATGGCGCAGCGCCGCTTTGCCGATCTGATCCGCGAACAGATCGCCGAGGCGGTCGCCATGGGCGCCACGCCACAGATCGACCCGGCCGCCTTTCCAGAGGATGACGGCGGCGCCTACCTGGCTCCACAGATCCTGACCGGCGTGACCCATGACATGCGGATCATGCGCGAGGAAAGCTTTGGTCCTGTCGTCGGCATCATGCCGGTCGCCGATGATGGTCAGGCCGTGACGCTGATGAATGATTGCGATTACGGGCTGACGGCCTCGATCTGGACGGCTGACGCTCAGGCGGCGCAGGATATTGGCGCGAGGCTGGAAGCCGGCACCGTATTCATGAACCGCTGCGACTATCTGGATCCCGCGCTGTGCTGGACGGGATGCAAGGATACCGGCCGGGGCGCTGCCCTGTCTTCGCTTGGTTATCAGGCCGTGACGCGGCCCAAATCCTACCATCTGAAAAAGGTGACGACATGACGCTACAGGCGAACTGGTCCTATCCGACCACGATCAAATTCGGGGCGGGGCGCATCCGCGAACTGGCCGAACATTGCAAGACCGTGGGCATGGCCCGTCCGCTTCTGGTCACCGACAAGGCGCTGGCCGGACTGCCGATCACTGCGCAGGCATTGGATATCCTCGACGCCGAAGGATTGGGCCGGGCGGTTTTCGCGCAGGTCGATCCGAACCCGAACGAGTGCAACATGGCCGAGGGCATCGAGGCCTATAAGGCGGGCGATCATGACGGGGTGATCTGTTTCGGCGGCGGCTCGGCGCTGGACCTGGGCAAGATGGTCGCGCTCATGGTTGGGCAATCCATCCCGGTCTGGGAACTGGAGGATATCGGTGACTGGTGGACCCGCGCCGACGCCTCGAAGATCGCACCGATCATCGCCGTACCGACCACGGCGGGAACCGGCTCCGAGGTCGGGCGCGCAGGTGTGCTGACCAACTCGGAAACACATAAGAAGAAAATCATCTTCCATCCGAAACTGCTGCCTGCCGTCACCATCTGCGACCCGGAATTGACAATCGGCATGCCGAAATTCATCACCGCAGGCACCGGCATGGACGCGTTCGCGCATTGTCTCGAGGCGTTCTGCTCGCCGCATTATCACCCGATGAGCCAGGGCATCGCACTTGAGGGGCTGCGGCTGGTCAACGAATACCTGCCCCGCGCCTATGCCACCCCCGACGATATCGAGGCCCGTGCCCAAATGATGAGCGCCGCGGCAATGGGCGCGGTTGCCTTCCAGAAGGGATTGGGCGCGATTCATTCGCTCAGTCACCCGGTGGGCGCAATCTATGGCACCCACCACGGCACGACCAATGCCGTGGTCATGCCGATGGCGTTGGACTTCAACCGCCGCGCCATCGAAGACCGCCTTGGTAGAGCCGCGACGTATCTAAATATCGAAGGCGGTTTCGACGGCTTCCGCGCCCGTGTGATGGAACTACGCACAGAAATGGCCATCCCCTCAAACCTGACCGAGTTGGGGGTGGAGCCGGACCGGCTGGACGAACTGACGGACATGGCGCTCGAAGATCCGTCCTGCGGTGGAAACCCGGTCGAGATGACAAGGGAAAACACCCGCGCCCTTTATGATGCATGCATGTAGGCGGCCTGGGCGAAATGCCGATTTCCGCTCGCCGGGGTTGAGTCATCCCGACCTCGATCCCGGCGCGCTTGTCCGGCTTTACGGCAAGCTATAGCCGTTCTCGATTTCCTCCATGCCCTTGCGAATCTCTTCCATCAACATCAGGGCCAGTTGCTGCACCGGTTCGAAGGCCGAGGAATACAGCCACGTCTTCATGCTGACCTTCGGCCGTATCGGCTTGAAGACCACCTTCTCCCGAGGCCAGCCGATACTGATCAGCGACGGCACCAGGGCCACCCCCAATCCCTCGCTGACAAGTGTGCAGGCCGCATCCGCCATCTGCGCCTCGATGCCCAATCGAACCTTCACCCCGACCTCGGAAAAGGCCGCCATGACCTGCTGATGCGAGGTATCGGCCCGGCCAAGCGAGATCAGGCGATCCTCGGCAAGGTCGCTGAGTTCGACATGGCCGCGCCCGGCAAGCCGATGCGAGGGCGGCAGTGCGCAGACCATCGAGATATCGGCAAAGGGCTTGCAGGCAATTCCCGGATGATGCGACGGCAATAGCGAGATCCCGAAATCCGCCGCGCCGTTGAGCATCGTGTCCGCGACGCTGGGCGAATTCCGGGTCAGCAGTTGCAACGAAACCTCCCTGCGGCCACGCATGAAGATTGCGGCATATTTCGGCACCACGCGGAAACTGAGCGCCGGGAAAGCGACAACCGAGACCTCGCCGCGTTCCAGCCCCCGGATCGCCTTGGCGGTGTTCTCGACGCGAGCAACTCCGGCCTGCAATTTCTCGGTCTCCAGAAACAGCCGTCTTGCCTCGGCGGTCGGGCGAATGCGGCCTGCTGCACGTATGAACAGCTTGAAACCGCAGGAATCCTCGAACGCGTGGATCAGTTTGCTGACCGCCGGCTGGCTGACATACAGCGTTTCCGCCGCTTTGGTGATCGAGCCACCCTTCATCACCGCGTTGAACGCCTCGATCTGGCGGATATTGGTTCGGGCCATCAGCAGTTCATAACCCAATGGAATGGACTCCTTAACTTAATTCAATTGAAATCCATTGTCAAAAAAGGCCAGCTTTCCGGCATCGAAACAACAAAACAGGGAAGTACCATGAATACGCGCCAGATGACGCTAGCCGCGCTCGTGACGACCGCTTCCGCAGGAGCGGTATTCGCCCAGGATACGCTAACCGTCGGGGGATATGGCGGCTCGTTCGAGACGCTGATGAAAGAATTGATTATCCCCCAGTTCGAAGCCGAAAACGACGTTTCGATCACCTTCGTGCCGGGGAACTCGACCGAGAATCTTGCCCGGTTGCAGGCGCAGAAATCCGCGCAGGAACTGGACGTGGTCATCCTCGATGACGGGCCGATGTACCAGGCCGATGCACTTGGTTTTTGCGCCCCGCTGGAGCAGGCGTCGGTTTATGACGACGTCTATGACATCGCGAAACTCGGTGACAACTCGGTCGGGATCGGCTTCGTGGCCACGGGCTTTACCTATAACGCCGAATGGTTCGAGCGCGAGGGCTGGGAACCGCCCAAGAGCTGGGAAGACCTGAAGGATCCCAAATACGAACAATTGCTGTCGATCCCGCCGATTTCCAACACCTACGGACTGCATACGCTGGTCATGATGGCCCGCCTCAGCGGTGGCGGCGAGGATAATATCGACCCCGGTTTCGAGGTGTTGGCCAACGAGGTCGCCCCTAATGTGCTGGTTTTCGAGCCGTCATCGGGCAAGATGTCGGAATTGTTCCAGTCCGAGGAAATCGTCCTTTCGATCTGGGGATCGGGGCGCACCAAATCCCTTGCGGATACCGGCTTTCCCGCCAAATTCGCTTATCCCGAGGAAGGCGCGATCGCCTTGATGCTGGCCGCCTGCCCGGTAGTCGACAGTGATGTGCCCGACAAGGCCCAGGCTTTCGTGCAATATCTTCTCGACCCGGAAATCCAGGTGAAAATCGGCGATGCGATGGGTGCGGGCCCGGTGAATACCACTTCCGAATTGCCGCCAGAGCTTGCCGAGACACTGCCCTATGGCGAGAAGATCAACGATCTCGTGGCGGTTGACTGGGACAAGATCAACCCTCTGCGCCAGGAATGGACCGCGCGTTGGGCGCGTGAAGTCGAGAGGTGACGCCGTCGATCGGGCGGCCCCGCTCCCGGACCGCCCGAAATCCGGCCGTCCTCGAAATCGAACGATAGGGTATCTCCATGGCGTTCCTCGAACTTCAAGGCCTGACCAAGCTGTATAATAACTTTCCCGCCGTCTCGGATTTCAACCTCAAGGTCGACAAGGGAAGTTTTGTGTCGCTTCTTGGCCCCTCGGGCTGCGGAAAGACCACAACACTGCAAATGATCGCGGGATTCACCGAGCCGAGTTCGGGAAGCATTTTCCTGAACGGCAAGGACCTGTCCAACATCCCGGCGAGAAAACGGGGACTTGGGATCGTCTTCCAAAGCTACGCGCTGTTCATGCACATGACCGTCGCCGAGAATGTCGCCTTCGGGCTCGAGATGCGCAAGATCGACAGGGGTGAACGCGAAAACCGGGTCGCCGAGGCCCTGGAGCTGGTTCACCTGAGCCATCTCGCGGATCGTTATCCCGTCGCCATGTCGGGCGGGCAACGGCAACGCGTCGCCCTTGCCCGGGCACTTGTCATCGAACCCGAGTTGCTGCTGCTCGACGAACCGCTGTCGAATCTCGACGCCAAGCTGCGCGAGGAGATGCAGCTTGAATTGCGGCGCATTCAGCAAGAGGCGGGGGTCACGACCGTCATGGTGACGCATGACCAGTCCGAGGCGATGGCCCTAAGCGATTCAGTCGTCGTCATGGAAAACGGCAAGGTCCGGCAGGAGGCCACGCCTTTCGACGTCTACGAGACCCCGACATCGCCCTTCGTGTCGAATTTCCTTGGTAAAAGCAACAATATGCAGGCTGAATTGATCTCGAAAACACCAGAAGGCGCGATCATTGAGTGCAACGGGATCAGGCTCGAAAGCGATCCCGTCTTACTGCCGCAAGGTCCGGTGGTGATCGCTCTTCGTCCGGAACGCATCGAGATCGCCTCTTCTGCCACGGATATTCCAGGCAAGGTTACAGAGCGGGTTTTCCTGGGCAGCCAATGGTTGCTGAAGGTCGAAACCGGACTGGGTGAACTGCTCGTCACCCGCCGCAATATCGGGCATCAGGAGGCCGCGCCCGGAGATCAGGTATTCCTGGGCTGGGACCGCAAGCATCTGCGCATTCTGCCCGTCGAGGAGAAGGTTTCCCGGACATGACAGGACAAAGATCATGGCTGCTCAGCGCCCCGGCTTTGGCGTTGTTCGGTGTTCTTCTCGTCGTGCCCCTGATCATGACCTTCGTGCTGAGTTTCAACAGCTTCGATTTCTATGAAGGCATCAGCAACGACATGTCGCTGGCGAACTACAAGGAAGTTCTGGGCGACTCCTATTTCTACGAAATCTTCTGCCGCACCTTCGCCATCGCCCTGGCGACAACCGTCATCTGCGCCATCATCGGCGTGCCACAGGCATATTTCCTGAACCGGATGACCCCGTTCTGGCGTTCGGTGATGGTTCTGGTCACACTGGGGCCCCTGCTGATCTCGGTCGTGGTCCGGACGTTGGGCTGGGCGATTCTCCTGGGCAACAAGGGGGTCATCAACACGGCACTGACGGATTTTGGCCTGATCGAGCGTCCGGTCAAGATGATGTATACCTCGGGCGGCATCGTTCTGGCATTGGTGCATGTGATGATCCCGTTCATGGTGCTGGCGGTCTGGGCCTCGCTTCAACGACAGGATCCCGCGACCGAATCGGCGGCGGAATCACTTGGCGCCGGACCGGTGGTGGTTTTTCGTAGAGTCGTGTTTCCACAGGTGATCCCCGGCATATTGTCGGGCTCGCTGATTGTTTTCTCGCTTTCGGCCAGTGCCTTCGCAACACCGGCCATCCTTGGCGGACGGCGGGTCAAGGTGGTTTCAAC
The DNA here is from genome assembly GCF_028553805.1 of Paracoccus saliphilus. NCBI lineage: Bacteria > Pseudomonadati > Pseudomonadota > Alphaproteobacteria > Rhodobacterales > Paracoccaceae > Paracoccus > Paracoccus saliphilus. Next base: position 4,126,034 of record NZ_CP067140.1, read on the forward strand.
GACGGTTTATGACGAGTTCATGAATACGCTTAACTGGCCGCTCGGGGCCGCAATCGCAATGCTGCTACTGCTTTCGGTGCTGGTGATCATGGTCAGCTGGAACCGCCTCGTCGAACGCCGATACAGCGAGGTCTTCGCATGAAACCGAACGGTATCTTCGCCAAGCTATTCTCTGTTCTGTTCGCCCTGTTCATGCTCGGTCCGATCATCGTTGTTGTGGGCGTTTCCTTCACCCCCACCGGCTATCTGGAGTTTCCGCCCAGTGGTATCTCCTTCCGCTGGTTCCGCGAAATCCTGAACCACCCCGATTTCATCGCCGCCGGTTGGGTCAGCCTCAAGCTGGGCTTTGCCTCGGCCTGCGTCGCGACCGTGCTGTCGCTGCCGGCGGCGCTTGCCATCGGCCGAGGCAGGTTCCGGGGGCGCGAGGCGCTGCAATCGCTGTTTCTGTCTCCGCTGATGGTGCCGACGGTCGTTTTGGGGATAGCCTTCCTGCGTTTCCTCACGCTTGTCGGGCTGAATGGCACCTTCTTCGGGTTGATGCTGTGTCATGCGATCATCATCACTCCCTTTATCCTGCGATTGGTGCTGGCCGCGGTCATCGGGCTCGACCGGTCGGTCGAGATGGCGGCGACCTCACTGGGCGCCTCCGGCTGGACGGTGTTTCGCCGCATCACCTTGCCGGCAATCATACCGGGTGTGATCGGCGGTTGGGTGCTCGCCTTCATCACCAGTTTTGACGAACTCACCGTCACGGTATTCATCGTCGATCCCTCGACAACCACCCTGCCCGTCCGGCTCTTTTCCCATATCTCGCAGACCACGGACCCGCTCGTGGCGTCGATTTCCACCGTCGCCATTCTCTTCACGGTCGTCCTGATGCTGTTTGTCGACCGCCTCTATGGTCTGGACCGTCTGCTGATTGGAGAGGGAAAACGATGAATAACAATTCCATCACCTCCGATGTGCTCGTGGTAGGAGGTGGTCTGGTCGGGGCGGCGATCGCATGGGGGCTGCTGGATCGGGGGCTGACGGTAACCGTTCTTGACGAAGGCGATATCGCGCTGCGGGCGTCGCGCGGGAATTTCGGGCTGGTCTGGGTCCAGTCCAAGGGCGACAAGATGCATGAATATGCCCGCTGGACACGCCGATCCGCCGATCTCTGGCCCGATTTCGCCGAACATCTCGCCGAGGAAACCGGTATTTCCCCCAGCTACGAGAAACCCGGCGGCCTGCATTTCATCCTTTCCGAAGAAGAGGACAGGCGGGTCCACGCCCAGCACCAGCGAATGCACAATGTCAACGGAGAGCGCGGTTACGGAGCCGAGATGCTGGATCGACGACAACTCGACGAGTTGGTGCCCGGTTTGGGACCGGAAGTGATCTCGGGTTCCTACTGCAAGCATGACGGCCACGCCAATCCGCTGTTACTGCTGCGCGCATTGCACAGGGGCCTCGGTCTCCGCGGCGGCCGCTATATCCCCGATGGGCGAGTGGAAACGCTCGAACGGGACGGCGACGGCTTCAGGGCCACTACCAGTCATGGCAGCTATCTGGGCGGCAGGATCGTGCTTGCGGCGGGGCATGGCAACAAGGTGCTTGGCCCGATGCTCGGACTGGATGTTCCGATCCACCCGGAAAAGGGGGAAATTCTCGTGACCGAAAGGGTCGCACCCCTGCTGCCGATGCCGACACATGTCCTGAGACAGACCAACGAAGGCACGATCATGATCGGTGACAGCCACGAAAACACGGGCTATTCGACCGATTCCGTGACCCCGGTCATGTCCGGCATCGCGCAATATGCGATCCGCTGCTTTCCGGCCCTGAGGAACCTGCGCGTTGTCAGGTCATGGGGCGCAGTCCGCATCCTCAGTGCGGACGGCTTCCCGGTCTATCAACAGTCCACCGATTTTTCCGGAGCCTATACGATCAATTGCCATTCGGGCGTAACCTTGGCCGCCGCGCATGCCGGTCCGCTGGCCCGGATGATCGCCGAGGGCGAATTCGAGCCTGAAATCACCGCGTTCTCTCCCAGGAGATTCGATCATGCCTAAACGTATCGACCCCGATACCGAAACCGTCACCTTCACCTTTGAGGGGCAGATCATCAGGGCGCGGCCCGGCGACACGGTCGCATCGGCGCTTGCTGCATCGGGTATCCGGCATCTGCGAGACAGCGCGGTTTCGGGGGAGCCCAGGGGAATATTTTGCATGATGGGTGCCTGTTTCGATTGCTTGGTCGAGGTGAACGGCCAGCCGAACCGGCAGGCATGTATGACCCCGGTCTCACAAGATTTGGCCGTCAACAGACAAAACGGCGGCGTGGAGGTGAAGGTATGACCCGGCTCAAGGATGTCGTGATCATCGGTGCGGGCCCCGCCGGCATGGCTTGCGCGGTCGAGGCGGCGGCCAAGGGTCTTTCGACCGTCGTGCTGGACGAGAACCCACAGCCGGGAGGGCAGGTTTACCGCGCGATCGAATCCGCGTCCGAGAACCGGCTACGTGTTCTGGGTCACGATTACGCCCGTGGCCGGGAACTCGCCTCGGAATTTCGACAGTCGAGCGGTGTGGATTACCACCCGGGCAGCACCGTCTGGAATATCGGCCCCGACCGGCTGGTAGAATTTTCTCGGGACGGAAAATCCTCCGCCATCCGGGCCAGCCATCTGGTCGTGGCAACCGGCGCCATCGAGCGGCCCTGCCCACTGCCCGGCTGGACATTGCCCGGCGTCACGACCGCCGGTGCACTGCAAATTCTTCTGAAAACCTCCGGCATCACTTACCAGGACACGGTTCTCACCGGAAGCGGCCCCCTGCTCTGGCTGCTGGCGGCACAGATGGTCGATGCGGGCTCGCCTCCGAAGGCAATCGTCGAAACAGTGCCAAGGGGGCGCTTGTTCAATGCCCTTCCCGAACTGATGACCGCCTTGGGCGCGCGGGAATATCTTCTCAAGGGCATGTCGATGATCCGCAAGGTAAAACGGGCCGGCGTCAGGATTCATGTTGGCGCCGACGATATCGCCATCGAGGGCAGCGGAGCGGTCAGCGCAATCCGGTTCAGATCGAAAGGGACCGAGCATCGAATTGCCACCGATGCGGTAGCGCTGCATCAGGGGGTGGTTCCCAATCAGCAGGTAACCCGGCTGCTGGGCTGCCGACATTTCTGGGACGACAGCCAGAAGTGCTTTCGCCCGAAGTTGTCCGAAGATCGCGAAACCAGCTGCGCGCATGTTTATGTCGCAGGCGATGGCGGCGGGATCGAGGGCGCGAAATCGGCAGAGATGCAGGGACGGCTCGTCGGGCTCGCCATCGCCGAAAAGGAGGGGCACGGAACCGACCCGCGCATTTCCGAACTCCGTCTGACGCTGAAGCGGGAGGCCCATGTCAGGCCCTTTCTTGAAAAGCTTTATGCCCCGTCGCGACAAATTCTGCATCCGGACGATGCCACCGTTATCTGCCGTTGCGAGGAGGTCACTGCCGGTTCGGTCAGGGAGGCCGTCACGCAGGGCGCACCCGGGCCGAACCAAGTCAAATCCTTTCTGCGAACAGGCATGGGGCCTTGCCAGGGCCGTATCTGCGGACTTGTTGTCACCTCGGTAATCTCCGAAAGCGGCGGAAAATCCCCGGATGATGTCGATTACTATCGAATCCGCCCTCCGCTGAAGCCATTGCCGCTCGCCGAGCTCGCCGATTACTCGGCCGACATTCCGGGTTCGCGGGACACGGCATGACCATCGTTCCGGCCCGGCACACGACGCCTGACCTGCTCATCATCGGCGGCGGCATCCACGGCTGCGCGGCTGCCCTTTTTGCGGCAAAGCGCGGCATGTCCGTCACCGTCATCGAAAAAGATTCCGTCGCGCGCCATGCTTCGGGCGTGAATGCAGGAGGGGTGCGCCGTCTCGGACGGGATTTCGCGGAGGTTCCGATCTCCGTGCGCTCCATGCAGATATGGCACGACATCCCGGATCTGCTAGGCGAAGATTGCGGCTTCCAGATCGCACCACAGATCAAGCTTGCCGAGAATGAGGATGAACTGGCCAGCCTGCGCAAGCGTGCGGACGATCTGGCGATGCTGGGTTTCGAACACGAGGTCGTGCTGGACCGATCTCGCGTGCGCGAGCTGTTACCGGCGGTCGCCGATCATGTCGTGGGCGGATTGGCCTGCCTGGACGACGGTTTCGCGCAACCCTTCTGGACCACGACCGCTTTTCGGCGAAAGGCAGAGCACCTGGGCGCGGTCTTTGTCGAGGGTGTCCGGGCCGAACGTCTCGTGCGCGAGGCAGGAGACTGGATAGTGGCGACCTCGGCGGGCAGCTACCGGGCCCCGAAAGTGCTGATCTCCTGCGGCGCCTGGTCTGGGATCCTGGCCGCGCAACTGGACGAGCCGGTGCCGGTCCATGCCATCGCGCCGCTGATGCTGGTCACGTCACGGCTCCCGGCCTTCTGCAATGCAGTGGTGGGTGCAACGGGACGCCCGCTCTCCTTCAAGCAGATGCCCAATGGCACGGTGGTCATCGGCGGCGGCCGGCGCGGCATCGCCGAGCCGGCCAGCAACCGCTCCGAGATCCTGTTCTCGCAACTCCGGTTGACCGCCGATACCGCGATCAGCCTGTTTCCGATCATGGCCAGTGCCACGATCATCCGGACATGGTCCGGCATCGAGGGTTGCATGCCCGACGAAATACCGGTGATCGGCGCATCAAGGAAACACGAGGGGATCTTCTACTCCTTCGGCTATTCCGCCCATGGTTTTCAGCTGGGTCCGGCTGTCGGGGAGTTGATGGCCGAGCTTGCAAGCACCGGTTCTACCCAGACCGATCTCTCGAAATTCTCGATAGACCGCTTCCCCTCCAACCAATGCCAATAAGGAGACAGGCATGATCAAGCGCTACGTACAAACCAAAATCAATCATCGCGTCGTCGAAGCCGCAGGTATCCTGCATTTCGGCGGGCTGATCGCCGATGATCTGTCTCTGGATATGAAAGGCCAGACAGCGCAGGTCTGCCAGAAGATCGACAAGCTTCTGGAAGAGGTCGGCTCCTCGAAGGAGCAGTTGATCACGGCGATGATCTACATCGCGGATTTCTCACAAAAAGACGGCATGAACGAAGCCTGGCTGGAATGGCTCCCGGCCGAGCATTTACCTACCCGCGCCACAATCGGCGTCGCGGAACTGGGTAAGGATGTGCTGATCGAAGTGGTAGTCAGCGCCGCCCGCTGAGCATTCCCGGGAAGACGGCGCCGCCCGATTCTTCAGGATTTCTGCAAGGCCGGGTCAGATGGCTGTTCCTCCGACGTCGCACGACTGGCCAGTCGATTTCAACGGCGCTGCAAGGTGATATCCTGCCCAGTTCCAGAAAATCGCTTGGCAATCCCGGCCGGAAGCTTGAAGATCGCATCCTGAGGCCCGGCAGCCCCTGTGCGGCCCGCCCCCGGACTCAACATCTCTGTTCCGCGCCGTCTCCGATGATGGTCAGTCTAGGAGAGAACAAGACATGATCGAAGCAAGACCCGCCCTCCCCTTTCTCTGCCGAAAAGCCCCCGCGCAAGGGGCCGGGGGCGTGGTGGTGACCAACCATCCGCTCGGTTCTTCTGCCGGGCACGAGATGCTAGCTGCCGGAGGAAATGCGGTCGATGCCGCGGTAGCCTCGTTGCTGGCCCTGACAGTTGTCGAGCCGATGATGGTTGGCATCGCCGGTGGAGGTGTGGCGCATTTGCGTCTGCCGGACGGGTCGCATGTGGTATTCGACTGCCTGTCACAGGCCGCGGCCTCGGCACGTCCCGACATGTTCCGGCCAGTCGCGGACGAGTTGCCCGACTACATGGAAACCGAGGGCCGACGCAATCTGCTCGGCCCCGGCTCGGTTGCCATACCCGGCAATCTGGCCGGCTGGTGCGCCATGCAGGCGCAGCACGGCAAACTGCCATTTTCCGACGTCATCTCTCCGGCGATCCGGCTTGCGGCGGGAGGATTTCGGGTGACGCAATACCTGACCGGAACCATTCAACGCCACGCCGAGGACATGGCATCGGATCCAGAGATATCGCGTATCTTCCTCCCCGATGGAGCGCCCGCGCAGCCGGGGCATCACCTCGTGCAGGCCGATTACGCGGAAAGCTTGGCGCTCATCGCCGATCAGGGCGCCGCCGCGTTACATGGCGGCGCGCTTGGACAGGCATTGGTCGAGCGGCTGGCCACAGGCGATGAGGATACCGGTTCGGTCACGCTTGCCGATCTGGAAAACTATCGTCCGCGCGAACGAGAAGCGATCATTGGCCGGTATCGTGGGCACGAAATTGCAGGGCCGCCGCCGCCGGCATCTTCGGGGGTGCATGTCACGCAGATGCTCAATATCCTCGAAGGCTACGATCTGGCCGGGATGGGGTTCGACAGTACCGAAAGGCTGCACCTGCTGGCCGAAGTGATCCGCATCGGTTTCGAGGATCGCCGCGCGGCCTCGGGAGACCCGGATTTCGTCGATATTCCGGTAGAGAAGTTCATATCGAAGGATTATGCCACAGACTGCCGTATGCGGATTCGCGAAACCGGCACTGCGCATCAACTTGCCCCCAACCGTGAAAGCCAGAACACCACGCATGTCACCGTGGCTGATCGCGACGGCCTGATTGTTTCGGCCACGCATACGATCAATGGGCTGTTCGGCGCGCGTTTCATGGTTCCCGGCACCGGGATCATCCCCAACAACTACATGTATAATTTCGACCCGCATCCGGGCAAAGCACTCTCCATCGCGCCCGGCAAGCGCGTTCCGACCTCGATGGCACCGATGATCGTGCTAAAAGGCGGCAGGCCATGCTTTGCACTCGGCCTGCCCGGTGCATTACGTATCTTTCCCTCGGCGCTGCAGGCCATCGTCAACCTGATCGATCACGGAATGACGCTCCAGCAAGCCGTGGAAGCCCCGAGGGTCTGGACCGAGGGCGCGCATGTCGAACTCGAACCCGACTACGCGCATCATGCGGCAGCACTCGAAAAGATGGGCCATGACATCCGCCTGGTGCCGCATATCGGGGGCGGCATGAACGCCATCGCCTTTGCCCCCGACGGAGAGATGACCGGCGCGGCATGCTGGCGTGCGGACGGAACGGTTTCCGCGCTTGGCGGGGGGCTGGCCGAAGAGGGGGTTTCTTTCCATATCTGACCTGACCGACAGGGCCGGTTTTGGGCTGCTCCGGAGAATGTAACCCGAAGAATTCAGGATGAACCCAGATGACACAGAAGACGTTATTGCTGACCGGTGCAAGCCGCGGCATCGGGCATGCGACGGTCAAGGTATTTCAAGCGGCCGGGTGGCGCGTACTGACGGTTTCGCGCACCGCCTTCGACTCGCGCTGCCCTTGGCACGGCGGCGCCACCGATCATTTCCAGAGCGATCTATCCGACCCGGCGGCCCGCAAGGACCTGGCGGCGCGGGTGCGCGCAACGCTGGGCGATACCGGGCTGCATGCCATCGTGAACAATGCCGGCATCTCGCCCAAGGGCGAGAACGGCGATCGAATGGGAGTGACCGCAAGCAGCGACGAGTTGTGGCAGCAGGTGCTGGCGGTCAATCTTGTGGGGCCAGCGGCACTGATGCGTGACCTGCTCCCTGAACTGCAACAGGGTCGAGGCGCGGTGGTCAACCTGGGCTCGATCGTGGGTTCACGGGTGCATCCCTTCGCAGGGGTGGCCTATGCCTGCTCCAAGGCCGCGCTTGCCGCCCTGACCCGCGAGGCCGCCGCCGAACTCGGCCCGCGCGGCATCCGCGTGAACATGGTCACACCGGGTGAGATCGACACAGAGATCCTGTCTCCCGGCACCGAGGAAATGGCGCGGATCATCCCGCTCCGAAGGCTCGGCACACCCGACGAGGTGGCGCGGGTCGTTCTGTTTCTCTGCTCGGAGCAAGCGTCCTATGTGAACGGCGCCGCGATCGACGTGAATGGCGGCCAGCATGCCTGATCACCAGGGCCGCGCCACAATAGCCCGGCCCGATCCCTGCACGAAACGTCGCAGCCCTACTTTTCCATTCAAGTATTCCAGGCGCACCAGCTGGTGCAGCATGGTTTCGAGAATTTGCCAGAGACAAGCCCCCCCTCCGGCTCATCACCGGGTGCAAGAAGTGTCTGTCTCCCTCGGAGCCACTCGACAGCATTTCGACATCCCGTTGAAATACGGAAGTTCTGCAGCTTGTTGTTTAAACGCATTTCCGGTTCTAAGGGCGGTCCCCACTTCTACTGAAAATACTTCAATAGCCACGTGTCGTATCCGCGAGATCGGCGCAAGTTCCGGTTTCATCGAAGGCTTTCAGATTGGCCGCGATCAGCCGCCCGCCGGTGACCGCGTCGATCTGCGAGGCCACATGCGGTGTTATCGTGATCGCAGGATGATCCCAGAACGGATGATCCGCAGGCAGCGGTTCCTGATGAAATACATCCAGCGTCGCCTGTTTGATCCGGCCGCTATCCAGCGCCGCCAGCAAGTCCTCGTCGACAAGGTGCGGACCTCGCGCGCAGTTGATCACGCAGGCCCCCATGGCCAATTTCGAGAACAGTCCGGCATTCAGGATTCCCCGTGTCTGGTCGGTAAGGGGCAACAGGTTCACAAGGATCTCGCAATCCGACAGGAACCTGTCGAGCTGATCGCTTCCGGCGAAGGTTTCGACATCGTCGATGGTCTTGGACGACCTGGACCAGCCCCTTGTCGTGAAACCAAGCCCCGCAAGTGTCCTTGCCGCCGCTTCGCCAAGATTGCCCAATCCCATCACTCCGACGATCCGCCGGGGCGCGACGGGCACCACGATGGCATGCCAATCTCGCTCGGCCTGCGCCTGCAGCTGGCGCGGCATGTCGCGGTGATGGCGCAGCACATGCAGCGCCACGTACTCGCGCATCCGCTGCGTGAGATCTGCGCCCACGGTCCGGATGACGGGCACGCCCTGCGGCAGATCACCATCGGCCAGCACATGGTCGATCCCCGCCCCGATGGATACGATGGCTTCAAGGTTCGGAAAGCGCGCCAGATCTCCGGAACGCGGACGCCAAACGACGGCATATCGCACCGAGGCCGGGTCTTCGATCGTGTCCAAAGCCGCTATTGTCCATCCAGGAAGCAGACTCTGCAACATTTCGACCCACCAATCGGTCTTGTCCTTGAGGGGAAGGTAAACGGCAATGGTCATGTGATCTCCTTCTTGTCATTTGGTCTATCGGAGAAGCGATGAATTTCAAGCAACTCGAAGCATTTTACTGGCTCAGCCAGATCCAGAATTACCGGTTGACCGCCGAACGGCTGGGCCTGACCCAGCCTGCGGTTTCGGCGCGTATCCATTCGCTGGAAAACGATCTTGGCAAGCTTCTGATCGACCGCGACGCGCCGGGATTCAGGCTGACCGATCAGGGCATGGAGGTCGCCGAATTCGCGTTGCAGTTTCTCAATCTGCGCGAAACCATGAATACGCGCCTTCTGGACAAGCAGAAGCAGCGCCTTTCTCTGGGCCTTGCCGGAATGGTGACAATCACCTGGGGGCCGCTTCTTCGCGACATGCTGCGGGACAGGCATCCGGAACTGATGATCGATTTCTATTCGGGCGCGGATGCGCAGCTGCAAAGATTCGTCGAATCCAGAACGCTCGACATGGCTTTCACCGCCAGCGGTGATCCGGCCCCGGAAACGGATTTCATGACGCGCTATCAGGTAGGCTGGGTTGCAAGGCCCGATATCGTCACGGATCGTGCCTTCCCGATGACGCCCGAAGCGTTGAGAAACTTGCCGCTGGTTCTCTATCCCAAGACTTCGCCGCTGTTCAATCCTGTGGCTGAGTATATCGACGAGATGCTTTCGCAACCCGCGCCCCGGCACTACGGTAACTCGCTGGCCACGATCTGCGAGATGGTCCGGCAGGGATATGGTGCCTCCGCTCTCGCACTGATCCCGTTGGAGGAGGATATCGCCGCTGGGCGGCTGATCCGCATCCCTGTCACCGAAGGCATTGCACCGCTGGAAGTGATCTGCACCTATAGCAACCCCGCCCGCCGCCAGCAGGCAAGGCTCGTGCTCGAAATCGCCCGTGAAGCTGCCCGGACCTGGTGTGCAGATCATCCTGCTTACGCCTCTTTCCACGGCTGTCCCTGATCCTCCCAAGGCGGGGTGGGCTTGTGTATTGACCGCCCTCCCGGTACTTCGGCCCCGTTCATATGTTCAATCATGCAGCCCACGGGCAACGTGATCCCGCACTAACCCCACACCAATACTGGTCAGCCGCGCAACCAACGCCTCGCCGGTCTCGGCCGAGCAAAGCGTGGGGTCGCAACCATAGGCGCCGGTTTCGGTTGCTTCCAGTGCCTCGATAGGTACCTGGATATTCGCGCCGTCATAGGAAATGGTGGAAAAGCCCGAGATTTTCATTCCCTTGATCTCATTGCCCATAGGTGCGGCACGGCGCAGGTCGGGGCGCAGAAGATCGGGGTAGAAATGCAGCCCGACCGAGGTCAGCGGGTCGCCGCCATGGCCCGAGGTCTTCCGCGCCGTTTCGGCCCCGATCAGATCGGGAAGCTGGCCATAAGCCACTTGCCACAGATACATCGAAGGCACGAACAGCCCGGCCTTCTGCCGCCAACGCAACGCCACCTCGGTGATGGCGGGTACATTGCCTCCATGGCCATTGACGATCATCAGCTTGCGGATGCCATGCCGGTTCAGACAGCCGAACATGTCGTCAAGCAACGCTACAAGCGTTGAATGGCTGATCGAGATGCCGCCATGGCTGGACTCGAAATAGTCCTTGCCACCGAAGGGAATGACCGGCGCCACGAAACAGGACACACCTTCCGCCCGCACCTTCCTGGCAATCTCGGCCGCCATCAGGTCGGCCGCCATGTAATCCCCCATCGGCGCATGGATGCCCTGATCCTCGAGCGAACCCATCGGCAACAGCACCACCGCATCTTCGGTCAGATGCTGTCGCGCCTCTTCCGAGGTCAGTTCGGCCATGCGGATTTTCTCGATCATGTTTGCACTCCGGCTGTCTTGTCGTTTCGCTCGGGAAGAGTGAAACGGCTGCGACCGGTGGATGTCCAATTGAAACGGATTGTCGGGCGATAGAGAAAATTTTCGGGCTTCATGAATGCGGGCGAGCGGGCGTGCCGCCCGATGTTCCTGCACGGCAACCCAAAGCGCCGCCGATCGCCACGAGATCGCCCTCTTGCGGGTACCGGGCACCCCTTAGAGGCTATCCACCGCAGGCCGCATTACAGGCCCGGCTCGTAGCGCCAGTTCACCGCCAGTTCCGACACGCTCGCCGTGTTCGGCAGCATCACGATATCGGCCACAAGGCGAGCGAGGTCTTCGGGGCGGGTGATCTCATGCCGGGGCAGATCATGGTGCAGAGTCATATCGGTCGCGACGAAGCCCGGACAAATAGCACAGGCGCGAACGCCCGAATCCCACCCCGCGCGGCGGGCGGCATGCGACAAGGCCACCGCGGCATGCTTGGTCATCTGGTAACCCGCGTTCAGCCCCAACACACGCTTTCCCGACAGCGAGGCGAGCACGATTACTCGCCCTTGTCCACTGCGACAAAGCGCCGGCAGCGCCGCTCGGGTCAGGCGGAATGGTGCCTTCACATTGACCGCCAGCAGACGTTCCAGCATTTCTTCCATCTCATCGTCGGGCTGCGGCGGATCGGGCATAAGTTCAAGTGGCCCACCTGTTCCCGCGTTGTTCACCAGAACATCGATCCGGCCGAAATGCTTTTCGGTCGCCTGGACGAACGCCCGTGCGGCATCGGCACGCCCGGCGTCATATTCGGAGACAAGCGGTTTCACCGCCACCAGGTCCGCAGGCAGCGAGCCGGGATCACGCAGCCCTAGCGACAGGCGATATCCTCGCCCTGCCAGTGCCCACGCGATTGCCGCTCCGATCCCACGATTTGCGCCGGTGATCATCGCGACGGGGGCATCTTCGGTCACACCTTTTCCCTCCTCTCGGTTTTACGAGTTCCAGCTTTGATGCAGGCCGCGCGCCAGTCCGTTCCCATCTGGTGATAATCGGGTACCGCAACAGCGCAAGCATTCTCCGCGATCGGGCAGCGGGTGCGGAACGGGCAGCCGGAGGGCGGGTTGGCCGGGCTTGGCAACTCGCCCGGAAGCACCCCCTCACCCGTCGCGGATCTGCGGGGATGCAGTGAGGGCGTAGCACTGAGCAGCGCCCGCGTATAGGGATGCGCCGGACTGCCGAAAACCTGCGTCGCTGGTCCCTCCTCGACGATACGACCCAGATACATGACCGCGATCCGGGTGCAGAGATGGCGCACCACATGCAGGTCATGGCTAATGAACAGCATGGCGAGATCAAGCTCGTTCCGAAGATCGATCATCAGGTTCACCACCTGTGCCTGGATCGATACATCGAGCGCCGAGACGGGCTCGTCCGCGACGATGAAATCGGGCCGTGTCGACAGCGCGCGCGCCACGGCGATCCGCTGTCTCTGACCACCGGAAAACTCATGTGGGCGGCGATTCGCAACTGTCGCGGGCAAGCCGACCTGATCGAGGAGCCGGGCGATCTCGGGTTTGACCTGTCCTGCCGGAACGATGCCATGGGTGCGCAACCCGTCAGCAATCTGCGCACCCACAGAGCGGCGCGGGTCCAATGAACCGAACGGGTCCTGAAACACCATCTGCATCCGCCGCGCGAGCCTGCGACGTTCTCGCCCGGCGAGGCTGTTCAGATCACGGCCATCGAAGATCACGTTGCCGGTAGTGGGTTGATCGAGCCCCAGCATCATTCGGCCCAGCGTCGACTTACCGCAGCCGGATTCACCCACCACCCCGACGGTTTCCCCCTTCGAAAGAGAAAGCGACACATCGCGCACCGCCCAGACATCCCGGCGTTGCCCCAGCAAACCCTGTCTCGCCGGGAAATTCCGGCCGAGCCCCCGCGCTTCGACCAGAGGGGTTCCATTCTGCGACATGTCGAACATCAGGTAACCTCCTTCCATCGGATACAGCGGGTCATACGGTCCTCGGCAGGGATGTTGGCTTCGGGCACACGGGCGGAACATGCTGGGCGCATGTCGGTGCAGCGCGGGGCGAAACGGCAACCCGGTGGCATGGCATGAGGCTGCGGCACCGTTCCCGGAATCGCCATGAGCCGTTCCGCCCCGCCCTCGGGCACCGACGCGACAAGTGCTGCCGTATACGGGTGGCGCGGGCGGGCGAAGACCTCCGCCACCGGACCTTCCTCGACTACTTCGCCGGCATACATGACCACCACTCGGTCGGCGATCTCGGAGACCACGGCAAGGTCATGAGTCACGAAGATCAATCCCATCTCCGGCGTGTCCTGCTTCAGCTGCTGAAAGAGCTGGAGGATCTGTGCCTGGATGGTTGGATCGAGCGCGGTCGTGGGCTCGTCGGCGATCAGCAGGCGCGGATTATTGGCAATGGCCACCGCGATCATCGCGCGCTGACGCTGCCCTCCCGACAGTTCATGCGGATAGGCGGCCAGCCGGTTCTCGGGATCGGGGATGCCGACATGGCGCAACAATTCGACAATACGCGAATGCAGCGCCACACCCTGCAGATCACTGCGCGCGCGGATAGCCTCGGCCACCTGTTCACCGATACGCAGAACCGGGTTGAGCGCGGCGGCGGCATCCTGAAAGACCATCGAGATCTCGGCTCCGCGCAGCTTGCGGAACCCGTCCTCATCCAGCTGCGCGAGCTCGATCGCCCCGCCCTGTCGTGGCGCGTACATGATCTGCCCGCCCGACACGCCAAGGGTATCGGGCAAGAGCCCCATCAGGGCAAGGCTGGTCAATGTCTTGCCCGAGCCGGATTCCCCGACCAGGGCCAGCGTCTCTCCCGATTTCAGCGTGATCGAGACGTCGTGCACCAGCTCCAACGGATCCCGGCCCGCCTCTACGGCGATGGCAAGATCGCGAATCTCCAGCAGCGGCGAATTGGCAGCGCGATTTTCGTTCACGGCATTGCCAGCCCCGAACCGGCGCGAGGATCGGCGCAGCCACAACGCGCCCCCGGCCGGCACATGGCGCGGATCAAGCACCGATTGCAGCCTGTCGCAGAGCAGGTTGAAGGTCAGGATCGTACCGGCCAGGGCCAGCGACGGCCAGACTAGCAGAAGCGGCGAGACCTCCATCGCACCGCGCGCCGCCCGGATCATCAGCCCCCAGGACGGAGTCGGAGGAACAACCCCGAGCCCGAGAAAGCTCAGCCCGCTCTCGATCACCATGGCCGACGCGACGACCAGCGACATCTGCACCAGCAGCGGTGGCGTGACATTGGGCAGGATCGTGCGCCAAAGAATGGTCAGCGGATGTGTGCCCATGGCCCGTTGCGCGGTAACGAAATCGAGCGCCCGGATTTGCAGCGTCGCGGCATAGATAACTCGCGCGTAATTAGGGGTGTAGAGAATGGTCAGTGCGAGGATCAACGGCCATGTTCCCGCGCCAAGGATCGTCACTACCAGCAGCGCCAACAGCAAGGGCGGAAGGCACAACACGACCTCGGAGGCACGCACCGTCAGGAACTCGACCACGCCGCGGAAATAGCCTCCCAGCAATCCCAACACGGTCCCGGCGAAGGCAGCGGCAAGCGCCGACCCCACCGCAATGAAAAGCGAGGCCCGCCCTCCCCAGATCAGCCGCGCAAGCACATCGCGGCCGAACCCATCTTGCCCCAGCCAATGAGCAGCCGAGGGTCCGGCAAAACGATTGGTCACGTCCATCTCCCGCACATCGGGCAGCGGCAGGATCGGGGCCGCCAGTACCAACGCGGCGACGATCATGATGATCGCACCGGGAAGCAGTAGCTTGCGGGTCGTGCGGCTCATGACTTCACCAACGAAATGCGAGGGTCGAGCAGCGCGTTCACTACGTCAACCACGAGATTGAGAAAGACGAAAAGGACGGAAATCGTCATGACGATGCCCACCACTTCGGGATAGTCGCGTGCGTCCACCGCCGCGACGAGATAGCCGGACAGGCCGGGCCAATTGAAGACGAACTCGACCAACACCGTACCGCCAATGAGCGTGCCCATCTCCAATCCCAGCACGGTCAGCACCGGGATCAGCGCATTGCGCACAACGTGACGGCGCAGGATACGGTTGCGTTCCAGCCCCTTGGCCCGGGCGGTGCGAACGTAATCGCGCTGCAACACCTCGAGCACCGAGGCGCGGCTCATCCGCGTGATCACGGCCCAGAGGGTGATCGCCACTGTTCCCGCCGGCAGGAGCAACAGTTTCAGATGCTCCAGAGGATCTTGCGAGAACGGCGCGAAACCACCCGCCGGCAGGATTTGCAGATTCTGTGCGAAGATCAGGATGATCACCGAGCCGACCACGAAAACCGGCGTTGACAAGGCCACCGACGCCAACAGAGAGATCAGCGCGTCGGCCTTGCCATCCGCCCGGATCGCCGCATAGGTGCCCAGCGGAACCCCGAAGATTGCCGCCAGCAACGCCGCCCCGGCGATCACCTCGAGTGTACGCGGCAACCTGAGTGCAATCTGTTCGATCACCGGAGTGCCATCACGAAACGACTCGCCGAAATCGCCGGAGAGGAATCCGGTCATATGCTCGAGATATTGTTGCCACAATGGTGCATTGAGCCCCATCTTCTCGCGCAACGCCGCGACGGCTTCGGGATCGGCGGCGACACCTCCCTGGCTCAACAGCAACTCTGCCGGATCCCCCGGGATGAGATGCAGAAGCAGGAAGACGGCCGTGACGACGAACCAGACGAGAAACAGGGCGACGAGGGTTCTGTAGGCGATATATCTGAGCATGGGGTGCCGGTCAGCCGAGCACGGTTTCTTCCAGCGTGATGCCGGAATAGAAGGTCAGTTGCCCCGGCAGATTGGTAAAGCCGGTGACGGAAGCCTTCATGCCGTAGCCCTGCGAGCGCCAGGCTAGACCTGCGATCGGCGTGGTTTCGATTGCGACCTCTTCCAGTTGCTTGTAGATCGCCTTGCGCTCTTCACTGTCGAAGGTTGCCCGACCCTTGGCGAAAAGCTCGGAAATTTCCGGGGTTTCCAGCCCGTAGCTGCGCGAGAAATTCGCGGGCAGCGATCCATCCAGAACATTACCCAACCCGTCAGGATCGTTGTTGTCCGCTGTGGTTCCCATCACCGCGAGATCGAACTGTCCCTCGTTGCCCTTCTTCACTCGCGTCGCCCATTCCGGCAGATCAAGCGTGGCATTGATACCGACCATCGAGAGATAGGCCTGACAAACCTCGGCGGTGGATTGATGCATCCCGTATTGCGCAGTAGCCAGCATCACGCAGTCGAAACCGTCTGGGTAGCCGGCCTCGGCAAGCAACGCCATCGCCTTTTCGGGATCGTAATTCCAGCTATTGGCGAGATCAGGGTTAAAAAATTCTGATTGCTCCGTAATGGGCAGGTGCTCAAGCGCGCCACCGCGACCGTAAAATGCCGCCTGCACGATATCTTCGCGCTTGATCGCATGGGCCACGGCACGGCGCACCAGCGGATTGTCGAAGGGCGCGCGGCTGCCGTTGAATGTCAGGTACATGAATGGACCATCCACCCCGTCAAGCCTGAGATTCTCGTTTTCGTCGATCTGCGCCATTGCCTGCCACGGCACATATTCGGCAAGATCCACATCCCCGGCTTCGAGCGCCGCCACGCGCAGGTTCTCATCCGCGTAGACGGTCGCCTCGATCCCGGCGAGCTTTGGCAAACCTTCCTTGTAATAACCGTCATAAGCCTTGAGGCTGATCGATACGCCACGATCGACCTTGTCCAGCATGAAGGGGCCGGAACCGATCTTGGTGTCGGGTGCCTCTCCTTTCTTGAGAATCGGCATGTGGTAATGCGCAAACCAGCCGGGCAGCACCGCCAGAGGTTCTGCGGTGACCATGCGAACGGTCTTGTCGTCAGGCGTCTCGACGGTCGTGATCCGGGCAAACTGCCCTTGCATATAGGCGGCGGAATCGGGTTTCTGCACTTCCGAAACGGTCCACGCCACGTCCTCGGCGGTTACGGGCGATCCGTCGTGCCAAGTGGCATCTCGCAGCTTGAACACCCAAGCGCCCTCGTCGTCCACATCCCAGCTTTCGGCTAGTTCACCGCGCAGCATGCCGTCCGAGCCATAACTGACCAGCCCGCGATGCATCATCAGCTTGATCGTCCCGGCGGCGGTCCCACCGGAGGTCCAAGCGTCGAATGTCGGTGGAAATGTCGATAACGCAAAGCGTAGCGTTCCGCCTTCCTGTGCCATGAGCTTGCGCGGGCCGAGAAAGGCAAGGCCGCCGGCAACAGCACCGGTGGTGGCAAGAAATCCGCGGCGATTGAATCCTGTGGTCATGTTCCTGGTCTCCTTGTCGGGACAGCTACCTCGATGTAGCCATTGATTATATTTTCTTTTGCATCAGGATGTTATCCTGCTGCGACTTGGTCCTCATCATGAGGCGCGGCACGTTCTTCAGGGCGGCCGTAGCCGCCGCCGCCGGGTGTGACGACCTCCAGCCATTCTCCAGCGCGTAATTCGCCCTGCCCGCGATCGAAGGCAGAAGTGCCGGGGCTGGTCACAAAGCCTCCGTGGCCACCCGGTCCGCCGCCCAAAAGCCCCCAGGATCGCGAGAGGTTACGCGAGATATCGACCCGGACCATGCAGTCCTCAGTGGCGCGATAGACCCTGCGCAGCCCCATGCCGCCACGATATTTACCGGCTCCCGCCGAGCCGTCGACCAGTTCGTAGCGTTCGAGGATCAGGGGATATTCCACTTCCAGCGCCTCGACGGGAAGGTTCGAAGTGTTGGTCGCGTGAACATGGATACCATCCAGTCCGTCGGCAGCGGGGCGCGCGCCCCCGCCTCCACCGATGGTCTCCAAATAAACCCAGTAAACCCCCTTATCGGGGCCGGTCTGCCGCGTGCCGGAAAACACCGCTACGGTGCAGGTCGAATTGGTACAGGCAGAAACCCGTTCCGGCGCTGCCTGCGCAAAGGCCCCGATGATGAGATCGGCGACCCGCTGGCAAGTCTGGACTCGCCCGTTCACCGCTGCCGGATGACTGCAATTGAGCAATGAGCCCTGCGGTGCGGTGACAGTGATCGGTCGGGCAAGCCCGGCATTCGGCAGAATGGTCGGATCGACCACAGATTTGACAATGTAATAGACCGTCGCCAGCAGAGCGGTGCGTGTCATGTTGATGCCCGATCGCATCTGATTTGGTGCCTCGAATTCCAGCCCGATCTCGTCGCCCGAAATGGTCACGGTCACCGCGAGTGGTATCGGATCGTCGAAATCGAGCGTGTCAAACACATCCTCGAAACGCCAGCTCCCGTCAGGAAGGGCCGCGATCCCCGAGCGCATCTTGCGCTCGGCATAATCCAGCAACGCCTCCCCCGCCGCCAGCACTGTCTCCACCCCATACCGGGTGCAAAGTTCCTGGAAGCGATTCACCCCAACCCGGTTTGCCGCCATCTGGGCACGCAGATCCGACAAGCGTTCGCGGGGAACCTGGCAATTGAGCAGGATCAGCTCCTGCACATCCTTCTGTAATTTCCCCGCGCGGTACAGCCGGATCGGCGGGATGCGCAATCCCTCCTGGTAGATATGTGCATGGGCGCGATCCACGAAGTCCGAGTGGTGAGCGAGGTTCACCGTCCATGCGGCCAGGTCACCATCAATAAAGATGGGTTCGGCAAGCACGATATCGGGCAGATGGGTACCGCCTCCGCGATAGGCGTCGTTGCCAACAAACACATCTCCGGGGCGCATCTCGGCCGGATCGTGATTGGCCAGTACCATCGGGATGAAATCGAGGAAACTGCCAAGATGCACGGGAATATGTTCGGCTTGGCACAAGGTTCGCCCTTCACGGTCGAACAACGCCGTCGAACAATCGCGCCGTTCCTTGATATTGGTGGAATAGGAGGCGCGGACCAATGCCTCGCCGGTTTCTTCGACGATCGAGGACAATGCCGCTCCGATCACTTCGACGTTGATTGGGTCCAGCGTTAATGCGGCGGGCCGTGCGATCATTGAGGCAACTCCAGTATGAGGTTGTCGATCTCGTCCACCCGCGCTGTCACTCCGGGCGGCACGAGAGTGGTGGTGTCCATCTGCTCGACGATGGCGGGGCCGGTAAAACACATCCCCGGCGCCAGCCGATCACGGGCGTAGAGCGTGGTTTCGGTGAATTCGCGTGTCTCGGGATACCAGACATCGCGGCTGCCAATGACTGCTTCGGCAGCGTCTTCGGGGCCGAGCGGGTGTCGGGGCAGCTCCGCCTTTCTTACCAGACCCAAAGCCTCAGCACGGAAGGTCACGCAGAGGATACGCTCATCCTCGACAGCAAAGCCGTACATCTGTTCATGCGCCTGGGTGAAGCCTACCCTCAGCGCCTCAAGCGTAGCATCGGTAATCGGTCCCTCCGGGATAGGGACGGAAAGTTCGTAATTCTGCCCCTCGTAGCGCATATCAACGCGACGCGTGAGGCGGCGACGATCCGGTTCAATATCTTCATGCGTGAACCAATCCCCGGCCTCGCCTTCAACCTTGCTGGCTGTGGCAGCGATCTCGGCCAGCTTCTCGCTCTCCAGCGGGATCAGCCGGGTGACCGAAAAATCCGCGCGCAGATCGGTCAGCAATAGGCCCATCGCGCACAGAATGCCGGGATTACGCGGCACGATTACGCGCGACATCCCCAGTTCCTGTGCCAGCCGCACTGCATGTAGCGGCCCCGCGCCACCAAATGCCATCAGTGCGTAGGCGCGCGGATCATGTCCACGTTGCACCGAGATCACCCGGATTGCCTTGGCCATGTTTGCGGTCACCACCGAGATGATGCCCTGCGCTGTATCCATCCGGTCCAGACCCAGCCGGTCGGCCAGTCCGCCTATTGCCTCGAGGGCAAGATCGCGCCGCACCTCCATCCGCCCGTCGAGCAGATGGGTGGGGTTCAGCACCTGCAGCACGATATTGGCATCGGTCACGGTCGGCTCGGTCGCTCCGCGCCCGTAACAGACCGGTCCGGGATCAGCACTAGCGCTTTCGGGGCCGACCTTGAGCAACCCGCCGGAATCGATCGAGGCGATAGAGCCGCCCCCTGCCCCGACCGTGTGGATATCGAGCATGGGGGCCTTGATCGGGTAACCATGCACGAGGCTTTCATTGGTCTGCGTGGTCTGCCCCCGCGCCATCAGCGCCACATCCGACGAGGTGCCGCCCATATCGAAGGTGATGATGTCCTCGAAACCCGCGCGTTTGCCAATGGCCTGCGCGGCGACGACCCCTGTCGACGGCCCCGAAAGCACGGCCCGTACCGGCGTCTGCGCTGCCACCCCGAAACGGACGACACCGCCATTTGACTGGGTCAGATGCGGTGGGATCGGCAGGCCCAAACTGATCAGCCGCGGCGTCAGGCGACTGATGTAGCGATGCATGATCGGGCCGAGATAGGTATTGACGGTTGCAGTAGAAAGGCGCTCGAACTCGCGAAATTCCGGGGCGATTTCATGGCTGGCACAGATAAAGGCGTCAGGCAGTTCCTGCTCGACGATCCGCCGTGCCGCTTTTTCATGCACCGGGTTCACAAAGGCATAGAGGAAACAGATCGCCACCGCCTCGACCCCCGCCAGTTTCAGGGCGCGAGCCGCTGCCCGGGTTGCCTCTTCATCCAGCGGAGTCGCGATCTCTCCACTGTGCAGAACCCGCTCAGGCACCTCGAAACGCAACGGGCGGGGTACAAGAACCGGGGGTTTGCCAGCGAACAGGTCATAGAGATTGGGGCGTTTCTGTCGGCCTATCTCCAGCAGGTCGCGGAATCCTTCGGTCGTCAGCAGGCCAACTCTGGCCCCGCGATGCGTGATAAGCGCATTGGTTGCAACCGTCGTACCATGCCCCAGATAGCTGATCCTTGCCGCCGGATCATCCACCACGCCCGCACATTCACGCATCCCCTCTTCGACACCCTGCGCGATACCGCGCGACGGATCGTCGGGCGTGGAGGACACTTTCCAAACCGCGACATCGCCGGTGGCTTCGTCGAACAGGCAGACATCCGTGAAAGTCCCACCGGAATCGACTCCTACGCGCCAGTTTCCCTCACCGCCGGGATTTCGTGAACCGTCCATCATGTCACTGCTGTCCTTCTGGTGTGTACGCCATGTATACAATAAGAGAGTGAAAGCACTGTCCAGTCCCGTGACGGAGCGAAAGCCGAGTTCCGCCGCCCGAAGTATGGAGCAGACATATGACTGAACCGACCGGAAACGGCCCCGAAAGCGCCGAAAGAAAGCGTTCCACGAAGAACCTGGGCGAAGCGCCCGTTACCGCTCGGCAGCGTGCCTATAACGGCATCCGTGCCGGTATTCTGAAAGGGGTCTTTCCTCCCGGTGGCTTTATCGAAGAGGCGCTGGCCTGCGAAGCGACCGGTGTGTCGCGCAGCCCGGTCCGCGAGGCGCTCAACCGGCTTGCGGCAGAAGGGTTTCTGGAACTGCATCCGCGGCGCGGGGCGATGGTGAGGCCGCTTTCGGCTACCGAACTGCGCGATCTCTACGAGGTGCGCCGGATGATCGAGAGTCAGGCGGTTCATCTTATTTGCCAGAACCGCCGTCCAGTCCCGGCGAACATGTCTGAACTTTGCGACGCACATGAGTCGACCTCGACCGAGGATCTTTTGGCCTGCGTGGAAATCAACAGGCTGTTTCACCAGGCATTGGTCGCTGCTGCCGGCAATACGGTCCTGACCCAGGTCTTCGACAGCCTTCAGGCCAATCTGACCCGGGTTGCCATGCTGTCTTTGCAACTGGGAATCGGCAAGACCAGGCAGATCGAGCAGGAGCACCGCGCCCTGATCATCGCGCTGCAAGCTTACAACGAGACCCGCGCGACGGAAATCCTGGCATCCCATCTGAAGCCGATGCCGCGCCTCATGGACTCTTTGTCGGGCTAGGCGCGGATGGAAGACGTGGGCATGACTCGCGTATTCGATGGACATTGCGCCGATCTTGCTCCGATGCTGAGGGCTTCTTCGGGCTTTCACTTAGCCATATCCGACACGCTTGCCCCGGCCATTGTCCAATTTAAAAGATTTGTGGCAGGCAAGATTTTTCTTATCGCGCGGATATCCCCGGCCACGGGTCATGTCGGCCTGCAAAGCAGGCATAATCGATACGCCTCCCGGTAAATTTTCTTTATCGCGCGACAACCCGTTTCAATTGGACTTCTGCGGGATCCATTCGTTTCACTGTCCTGAACGAACCCAAGGATGCTAGCGAGAGCGCAGGCATGATCGAGCGGATATCTGATGAAATGCGAACCGGGACAGCCATCCCGCCAAGGGGAAAGCCGATGATCACGAAAACCGTACTGACCTATGCTACCGCAATGACGCTTGTCCTCGCGGCCACAGCACATGCGGAAACCACATGGCGCATGGCCACGAAAATGCCCGTCGACAGTCCCGAGGGACAGGTATTCGAAAAATTTGCCGAGCTGACCGCCGAACATACCAATGGCGAGCTCACGATAGAGATCTATCCGAACGAACAGCTCGGTAAAGAGGATGCGGTGCTGGAGCAGCTTCAGGCCAATGTCGTCCAGATCTATGCCGAGGGCTTCGGCTACATGAAGAAATGGGAGCCCGCGCTGGCATGGGTTGCCGCGGCCTTCGCCTTTGACGATTACGATCATTGGCAGCGCTTCATGACTTCGGAGACGGTGACAGGTTGGTTCGATAACGCCGCCGAACAATCCGGGGTGCGTCCACTCGGAGACCCCACCCGCATCCTGCGAGGCCCGTTCAGAGTGATGGTGTCCAACGTGCCGATCGAGAGCGCAGCGGATATCGAGGGGCTGAAGCTACGGATGCATGAGAACAAGGTCGCGATCGAGACGTGGGACACACTTGGTGCTGAGGTGATCACCCTGCCCTGGACCGAGGTTTATCAAGGCATCTCGAAAGGCATCGTGCAAGCAGTGAACTCACCCATCGCGCTCGTGGAATCCATGCGCTTCAACGAAGTAGCACCTTATATCACACGCCATGACGAGTACTGGCAGTCCATCGGCTTCATGGTGAATGAACAGGCACATGCCTCTTTGTCGGAAGAGACGCGCGCCGGGCTGGTGAAAGCCTACGAAGAGGCCGGAGACTATTCGCAGGAAGTGATGTCGGCAGTGGCCGAGAAAAGCATTGCGCAAATGGAGGAAGCCGGGGCGACCTATACCGTGCTCGACACCGCACCACTCGTTGAAAAGATGCAAAGTTACTACGAGCGGAAAGCTGAAACCGGCGAACTGCCGGAAGGTTTCCTCGAAGCCGTCGAAGAAGCACGGGCGCCATCGCAATGACACCGCTCGAATACATGCCGCGGACTCCGTTGCAACGGATTCTCAATCGGCTCGACCGGCTGAACTGGGGCCTTGGCGGGATGTTTCTCTGGTTGTCCAACGCCTGCCTGCTGGCAATGCTGGGCCTGACGGCGGCGACCATCCTTTTGCGGCCATTGAACCTCGCCGCCTACTGGATGTGGCCCTGGACCATGGTGTTCTTCATCTGGCTCAGCTTTTTCGGCTTTTTCGCGCTTTATGCCCGGCTCAAGGATGTGCGCGTGGACTTCCTGGCGAATGCCCTGGGAGCCACCGGCATGGTCGCGACCCGCATCCTGACAGATGTCGCGACTCTGGTTGTGACCGGCGTTCTGATTTGGCAATTGCCAGTCGTCATCGAGACGTCCCGCGGGGTCTTTGATGGCGCCATCTTGCCGGCGGGTATCGAATTGCCGCGACTCGCGCTATCGGTCCCGCTTTTCGTGTCCGCAATTCTTATCACGTTCACCGCCGTGCTTGATCTTGCCAAGCTGGGAGCGGGAATGCCCGAGAACGTTACCAACCACCACCCGGAGATCTGATCCTTGGCCTGGATTCTGATTGGTACCTTTATCGTCTTGATCCTGTTCAGGGTGCCTATATCCATCGCGATCGGCACCGCCACGGTACTGACATTCCTGACCTCGGATTTTTCCAACGCATTGCAGATCATTCCACAGCAAATGCTGGAAGGAGTGAACAAGGCTTCGCTGACAGCCGTGCCATTCTTCATCATGGCGGGCAACCTGATGAACGTGACTGGCGTGACCGAACGCATTTTTGCCTTCGCCAATGCATTGGTAGGTCATCTCAGGGCCGGTCTTGCGCAGGTCAACGTGCTGTCCTCGATGATCTTCGCGGGAATCTCCGGTGCCGCGGTGGCGGATTGTGCGGGACTGGGGGCGATAGAGATCAAGGCCATGCGCGAGAATGGATACAAATCCGATTTCGCGGCGGCGATCACGGTGGCATCCTCGGTCATCGGCCCGCTTATTCCGCCATCGATTGGACTGGTGATTTATGCGTTTCTCGCCCAGCAATCCATCGAGCGCATGTTCCTGGCCGGGCTGGTCCCCGGTATTCTCGTGGGTCTCTCGCTCATGGTCTATGTCCGGCTCCGCGCGGGATTCGAGGATTTCCCCACTCAACCCCGCGCCACCGTGAAAGAGGTTGCGGACACCGCTCGACATGGTTTTGCCGCGCTGTTGGCTCCTGCCATCATTCTCGGTTCGATCATGTTCGGATTTGTCACCGCCACCGAGGCCGGTGTGCTTGCCTGCCTCTAT
This sequence comes from Paracoccus saliphilus, assembly GCF_028553805.1. Classification (NCBI taxonomy): domain Bacteria; kingdom Pseudomonadati; phylum Pseudomonadota; class Alphaproteobacteria; order Rhodobacterales; family Paracoccaceae; genus Paracoccus; species Paracoccus saliphilus. The sequence continues at coordinate 4,150,691 of NZ_CP067140.1, forward strand.
TGCATCATGCTTGGCCTTTGGTATCGCGAACTTACCATCAAGAGCTTTTCCAAGGCACTCAGCGACACCGCGATGATGACTTCGGTCATCATGATCATTATCGCATTTTCCATCGCCATGGGCTGGCTTCTGGCCATCGATCAGACCCCGCAGAAACTTGCCGACTGGACCTTTTCGCTGACCGAGAACCGGAACATCTTCCTTGCCCTGCTGCTGGTATTCGTCATCCTGATCGGCTGCGTGGTAGAGGGCGTGCCAGCCAAGCTTATCCTCGTGCCAACGCTTTTGCCACTCATCGACGCCTATGGCATCGACCGCGTGCATTTCGGCATCATCATGCAGCTGGGCCTGCTGATCGGCATCGCGACCCCACCCATGGGGATCGGCCTCTATATCGTTTCCGAGGTCGGGCGTGTGCGCTTTGAAAAGGTGACGCTCGCGGTATTGCCGATGCTGCTGCCGCTTTTCGCGACACTGATCCTGCTGACCTATGTGCCGCAGATCGTGACCTTCCTTCCTGATCTTGTCCTTGGCAAACAATAAGAGAGCCTCATGTCCAACCTGACTTACAAGCTGAACCCGATGCCTGCACCGATCCCGCAGGAAAAGCTGGATCGTCTTGCCAAGCTCGAGACAGCGACCATTGGCCATTTCTATCATTTCGGCTTCGCATCGCCCGCGATCCAGCCTGTCCTGCCAGGAAAGGTCGTGGCCGCTACTGTGGCGACACTGGCTATTCCAGGATTGGATTCGACGCTTCTGCATCATTGCCTTAGCCAAGCGGAACCGGGCTATTTCCTAGCAGTCGACCGGTTGGGAGACAGGAAATACGCCTGTTGGGGAGGAGGCGTCACCCGCATGGCGGCAATGATGGGTCTCGCCGGTGGCTGTGTGGACGGTCCACATACGGACACCGCCGAGGTCATTGAGCAGGATTTCCCGATCTGGTCGCGCGGAGCATCGCCTGTGACAACGCGGCTCTACGATACTGGCGGCGGCTTCAATGTGCCCGTTTGCATTGGAGGTGCGGCAGTGCTGCCTGGTAATGCAGTGCTGGCCGATGAATCCGGTCTGCTGTTCATTGCACCCGAGGACCTGGATACGGTCCTGATCGAGGGCGAAACACGAACAGAACGCGGCAGAATCAACGAGGCAAGGATTACCGGGGGAGCCCACCTAGGAGATATATCCGGGGCGACCGGAATGATACGCACCAAGGCTCAAGACCCATAGCCAATATATGACGATTGCAGCGAGGACGATGACGGATAGGAAGGCCTTGGGGCATCGGTCATATCTGATGGCGATGCGCCGCAAGTCCTTCAACCTACCGAACATGATCTCGATGCGATTGCGCCGCCTGTATCACCTCTTGTCATATCTGACCTGTTTGCCGATTTTCACTGGGACGCGCGAGAGACGAGCTTTGTCCTTGACGGGGATCGCATTGATGAGGAGATCACCGCCCGCGTAAGTCTTGCCAGCGTGCTGACCAACCGTCCGGCCGAGATGGTCGTGGTCGCGATTGGGGGTTCCATCACCGACGGCAATGGTGCGGCAATGAACGAGGATGTGCGCTGGCCTGATTTTCTGGCCCAACGGCTCGCCCCGGAAGGTGTCGCGGTGATCAGTGCCGCCATATCCGGTGTCAGGCTCCTTTCGGATGGGATGGGAGAGAGCATTCTGGCGCGGATCGACCGTGATGTATTCGCCGTGCCAGGAGTTGATGCCGTAGTGCTTTTGATCAGCACCAACGATATCGCCTGGCCGGTTTCTCCTCTCGCTCCCAAATCCCCCATGACGCTCGACCAACTTCAGGCGGGCATTGCCGTTGTTCCCGCGAAAAGCAAGGCTCACGGTGTGCGCTTGGGGGCGACGAGGAATGAGGTATCCCACATCCGAGAAGCTCGAGATTATCCGCATCGTCGAGCAATCCCACCTGCCGGTAAAGCGCACGCTGGAGCAATTGGGCATCGCACGCCGAACCTTTTACCGCTGGTATGATCTATATCTGGCAGGCGGCCCTGAAGCGCTGGAGGACCGTCCATCCGCGCCAGGCCGAGTCTGGAACCGAATCCCCACTGCGATCCATGACCAGATCATCGAGATGGCGCTGGAGCAGTCCGAGCTCTCCCCGCGAGAACTGGCCGTGCGGTTTACGGGCGAAAAGCGCTACTTCGTGTCGGAAGCCAGTGTTTACCGGCCCCTCAAGGCACATGATCTCATCACCAGCCCGGCCTTCGTGGTGATCAAGGCAGCCGATGAGTTCAAACGCAAGACCAGCCGCCCCAACGAGATGTGGCAAACCGATTTCACCTATTTCAAGATCATCGGTTGGGGCTGGGTGTATCTGTCGACCGTGCTCGACGATTACTCGCGCTACATCATCGCTTGGAAACTGTGCACCACCATGCGTGCCGAGGATGTGACCGATACGCTGGAGCTGGCCCTGGAAGCCTCGGGCTGCGACAGCGCTGCCGTGCTGCACAAGCCAAAGCTGCTCAGCGACAATGGCCCGAGCTATATCGCGGACGAACTGGCGGAGTTCATCGAGGCGCAAGGCATGAGCCATGTGCGCGGGGGCCCATTGCATCCCCAGACCCAGGGCAAGATCGAGCGCTGGCACCAGACCCTCAAAAACCGCATCCTGTTGGAAAACTACTTCCTGCCGGGCGATCTCGAAGCCCAGATCGAGGCCTTCGTCGAACATTACAATCACCGGCGATACCATGAAAGCTTGAACAACGTGACGCTCGCTGATGCCTACTTCGGCAGGGCCGAGACCATCATCAAACAACGCGAAAGGATCAAGCGAAAGACCATCGAACAACGGCGCTTGCAACACCGCAAGCTCGCCGCATAGGATCAAACCAATGACGAGGCCAACTCTCCGCTAATTTACGCCCCGAGATGTGCCAATTGTTCTGACGACGGACACACGGGCGCTGACGGCCGACAAATGGAAATGAACGATAGATAAATTTGTTCCCTTTTGTAAATGCTGCAAACCGAATCTACTTGCCGCTGGAGATTGCGAATCGCTATCTCCCAACATTCCCCTAGGCTTTTCTGTTACACTCGCTTCCCGCCCTTCATTACTCTCTTGCGTAGCACTGGCGTAGCACCGTGTTTAGCGCATAGCAAAAAGCCCCGCGTTGAGCGGGGCGTAAGCGTCTGTTCTTATGGTATTTTTATGGTTGCGGGGGTAGGATTTGAACCTACGACCTTCAGGTTATGAGCCTGACGAGCTACCGGGCTGCTCTACCCCGCGCTGATTGCATCGCGATTTATTGCGGTGCTTTTGTTTTATCGTTTAGAGAGGATACCGTTTCTTTCCAGGTCTGGCGGTGACCTACTCTCCCACGTCTTGAGACGCAGTACCATCGGCGCTACGGCACTTAACGGCCGAGTTCGGAATGGGATCGGGTGTTTTGCTCGCGCTAGGGCCACCAGACCGGGAAAGAAACGATCAGCGTTTTCCCTTTTTTGGGAAGATGTTGTCCAAGGATGCTTTTGGGAGAAGCGATTGTGGAACAATCTGTCTTCTTCCGGATCAAATCAAGCCTATCGAGCCATTAGTACCGGTCAACTGAACGCATTGCTGCGCTTACATCTCCGGCCTATCGACGTGGTGGTCTTCCACGGCTCTCAAGGGAGACCTTGTTTTGAGGGGGGCTTCCCGCTTAGATGCCTTCAGCGGTTATCCTGTCCGTTCATAGCTACCCAGCACTGCCGTTGGCACGACAACTGGTCCACCAGTGGAACGTTCACCCCGGTCCTCTCGTACTAGGGGCAACTCCTCTCAAGTCTCCAACACCCACGGCAGATAGGGACCGAACTGTCTCACGACGTTCTAAACCCAGCTCACGTACCTCTTTAAATGGCGAACAGCCATACCCTTGGGACCTGCTCCAGCCCCAGGATGAGATGAGCCGACATCGAGGTGCCAAACGATGCCGTCGATATGGACTCTTGGGCATCATCAGCCTGTTATCCCCAGCGTACCTTTTATCCGTTGAGCGATGGCCCTTCCACTCGGGACCACCGGATCACTATGGCCGTCTTTCGACTCTGCTCGACTTGTCAGTCTTGCAGTCAGGCTGGCTTCTGCCATTGCACTCAACGAGCGATTTCCGACCGCTCTGAGCCAACCTTCGCGCGCCTCCGTTACTGTTTGGGAGGCGACCGCCCCAGTCAAACTACCCGCCACGCAAGGTCCCGGATCCGGGTAACGGACCGCGGTTAGACATCAAGAGTGCGAAGGGCGGTATCTCAAGGATGGCTCCACGGAAACTAGCGTTCCCGCTTCA